>NZ_JBDLZX010000002.1:0-32076 GCF_040045115.1 Flavobacterium adhaerens
ATAATTCGTAATTCATAATTCGTAATTCATAATTCGTAATTCATAATTCGTAATTCATAATTCGTAATTCGTAATTCGTAATTCGTAATTCGTAATTCGTAATTCGTAATTCGTAATTCGTAATTCGTAATTCGTAAATTGAATCACTATCTTTGCACTCAAAATTGATTTAGATAATTAGATATAAATGAAAAATATTATTTCCGAATTACAATGGCGTGGATTGGTGCACGATATGATGCCAGGAACCGAAGAGCAACTGTTAAAAGAAATGACAACTACTTACATTGGATTTGATCCAACATCAGATTCCTTGCATATTGGTAGTTTGGTACCGATTATTTTGTTAGTGCATCTTAAAAATTTTGGACACAAACCAATTGCTTTGGTGGGTGGGGCTACTGGTATGATTGGTGATCCTTCTGGAAAATCGGATGAGAGAAATTTATTGGACGAAGCGACATTAGAAAAAAATGTTGCCGGAATAAAAGGCGTATTGTCTCGATTCTTAGATTTTAATTCAAACGAAAATAATGCGCCGTTATTGGTGAATAATTACGATTGGATGAAAACTTTTTCATTCATAGATTTTGCTCGTGAAGTTGGTAAAAGAATCACGGTAAATTATATGATGGCTAAGGATTCTGTAAAAAAACGTATTGCTGGCGAAGGCGAAGGAATGTCGTTTACGGAGTTTACATACCAATTGATTCAAGGGTACGATTTTTACCATTTGTATAAAGAATACAATTGTTTGTTACAAATGGGAGGTTCTGACCAGTGGGGGAATATCACTACGGGAACTGAGTTGGTGCGTAGAATGAATGTTGGGGAAGAAGCTAAAGCTTTTGCTATGACTTGTCCCTTAATTACCAAAGCCGATGGTTCTAAATTTGGAAAATCCGAAGGCGGAAATGTTTGGTTGACTTCGGATAAAACTTCGGTATATAAGTTCTATCAATTTTGGTTGAATACGACCGATGTGGACGCCGAAAAGTATATTAAGATTTTTACCTTTCTTGGAAAAGAAGAAATAGATGCTTTAATCGAAGAGCATAAAACAGCTCCACATCTAAGAATTTTACAAAAAAAATTAGCTGAGCAAGTGACGGTTTTTGTTCATTCGAAAGAAGAGTTTGAAAAAGCAGTTCAAGCTTCAGGAATTTTGTTTGGGAATGCGAATGCTGATGATTTGAAGAAATTAGATTCGGCAACTTTCTTAGAAGTCTTTGATGGTGTTCCTCAAGCCGAAATTGCAAAATCAGATTTAGAAAACGGATTGGATATTATTACGGTTTTAAACGAAAAAACAGGTTTCTTTAAGTCGAATGGGGAGGCTAGAAGAGCTTTGACTGCCAATTCTATTTCGGTAAACAGAGAGAAAGTAAACGAAACTTTCGTGCTTTCTGCCAATGATTTAATCAATAATCAGTTTGTATTATTGCAAAGTGGAAAGAAAAACTATTTTGTAGTAAGAGTGGTTTAGGAATTAAACCACCATCAAATTACAACCTCGAATATCAGAATTATCAAAACGTCCCAATACTTCGAAAGTGGTATTGGGATATTTTTTCCCTAAATCCTGAGTGGCAATAAACGAACAGGAGTTGATGTTGGCTAAATCGATAACATTAATTCCTCCCGTTTTTCCTTCGTTTATGTAGGTTAAAGCATCTTCGGTATCGCGAATGAGGATTTGCATCCAAGAAGGGCATTCAAATACTCCATTTCCTAAAGAATAAGCTTGCGAAAGCAATTCAGTCATGCCATATTCCGAATGAATGGCGGTTACACCGAATCCTTTACAAAGTTGTTCGTGAAGTTCTTCCCGAATCATTTCTTTGCGCTTCCCTTTCATTCCACCAGTTTCCATAATAATGGTGTTTTGGAGTTGGAATTGTTTTTTTTCGATTAAGTCCAATAAAGCATATGTAACTCCAATCAGAATTACGTTTTGGCCTGCTTTATCCAAATCTATTAATTTTTGAATGAGTTCGTCGTGATTGTTGAGGTAAAAACCACTATGCTCATTGTTGGTAAGCTGTATCAAATCATCAACCATATGGATTAATGAAGACCCTTCTCTTTCGAGATAAGAAGGGAGTAGAGCCAAAACAACATAATCTTCTATGTTGCCGTAAAATTGTGAAAATCCTAGACGATAGCTTTCCTCATAAATAGAAACATCGGTTACCAAATGCCTGCTTGTGATTGTTCCAGTTGTTCCGCTACTGGTAAATGTAGTCTGAATTGGGTTATTGTTCGATATGATGTTGTGGCTTTTGAAAAACTGAATGGGTAAGAAAGGAATCTGATATAACGATTTTACTTGCTGCGGATTGGTTTTTAATAATTTGCAGAATTCTTGGTAAACCAAATTGTTTTCATATTGAAAACGAAAAACTTTTAAAGCTATTTTTTCAAATTGTTTTTGGCTTGAAATCGTAAATATGTCGTTGGCAGTAATCAAATTCTTTTTTTTGCAAAGATATTATTTTTTAAGCCTTTTTGGGTTTTGGAGTTGTATTAAAAGACATAAAAAAAGTCCCAATAAAATTGGAACTAGACTAGATACTCTACCGGACTATTAATTTTCGACTAGATGTTGCTTCTTCTTCGGTTATTTTGATGATATAAACACCTGGCGAAAGATTGGAAACATTCAATTCTTTTGATGCTATTTTTGTTTGTAAAACCTTTTTTCCTAATACATCAAAAATGATGATTTCTTTTTCTAATTCTTTCTTTGAAGTGATGTAAACTTTGCCGTTTGTTACAGGGTTTGGATACAAATTAAGCCCTTCAATTGAAATGTCTTCTTGTATTTTCGACTGAGAGTGGTCTTGTGCCAATATGTTGGTAGTGAAGAATATAGCCGATAAAAGAGTGATATAAAAGTAGTTTTTTATCATTTACTTTAGTTTATTTTATAAAGATAGAAAAAAGTTTAAAATAAAAAAAACATCCTAATTTTTTAGGATGTTTTTAGTATATTTTTAACAGAAACGAATTAGAATCCTGTTGACCAACCTGTTGCCCAAGATGGTTGTCCAGCTCCGTTTCCAGCTCCTGTAGCAGTCTCAGAAGTAGTAGCAAAAGCAGTAACATCAGCAGAAGTAGCGTCAGTTTTCTTCCCTTTAGTAAGTGTTGGAACATCACTTGCAACTTTTACAGCAGTAGCTTTTAAAGCAGTACCAACAAATGCAATAGTTTCGTCATTTTCGATATCGAATCCAACTTTCCAAGCGCTGATTACTACGTTTGAGAAAATTCCTTTAGTTCCTCTTCTTAATTTCATAGCTTGGTTTTCAGCAAAGTTTGCAGCATCTGCAGTACTTCCAGGTCCTACCAATGTGATGTTTGTGATAGAAGGGTTAGAGATTGGAGCATAACCGTAACCAAATTCGAAGTTATCAGCTTCGATTCCTCTATTTCCTTTTCCGAAATCTAATTTTCCGTACCAGTTAGTGTTTGTACCTCTCCATCCTTCAGTCCAGTCAAATTGATCATCTTCGTTACCGATAGAAATTAAGTTTGAAGTATTTACAGTTCCTCCAAAGAATTCAAATCCATCATCAGCACCATGGTAAGCTTCTACATTCTCTACAATTGTTCCAGAACCAACTCCAAAGAAAGAAACTCCGTTGAATTCTTTTTCACTGTTAAAAGCAGCTCCAGCATACTCTATTCTTAAATATTTGATAGATCCTGAACTGTCTGAATCTTCAGTTCCTCCGTAAGTAAGTTCAGCAACCTCAGAAGTAGCTGTTTTTGTATTTCCATTGTCACGGTTGATAGTTGCTTTACCACAAATTACCAATCCTCCCCAGTCTCCAGCAGCTTTAGTAGCTAATCCAGAAGTCATAACAACAGGGTTTGAAGAAGTTCCGTTTACATTGATTTTTCCTCCTTGTGCAACAGTAATATAAGATTGAGTTCCAGCAGTACCTTGAATAACAGTACCAGCAGGTATTGTTAATGTAGCTCCGCTATTTACTTGGATTTTCCCTGTAAGTTTATACGTTTTTGAAGCATCAAGAATTACTTCTCCGTCGTTGATAGATCCTGTAAAGTTGTTAGGGTCAGCAACGAATGAAGATGATGGTGTGTCATTGTCGTCATCACTAGAACAGCTTGTGAATACACTTGCAGATAATGCAACAAATGCCATTAATTGTACGATTGATTTTTTCATGTTAGTTTAAATAAATTTCGTGTTTAATTGTGTTTATTTTCTTGTTGCAAAGATGGACTAGAAATCTTTTTTTGGAGTTAAGTCAATGTGAATCTTGTTTTAAGATAATGCGTATTTAGTATTATCTAAATGTTATGATTGTTAAGATAAATGTTTGTTTAAAGGCTATAGTGAGTTTTGATAGTAAACAAAAAAGACAGCCTAAAAAGCTGTCTTTGTCAGTGTCTTGAATTGGTTGTGGTTTAGAATTCGTAACTAAATCCTAAGTTGATATTTAGCCCTTTTTTGTAGCTTCTGATTGTAACATCTCCGCTATTGTTTTCTTGAACTGTTTTTATTGTTGGATTCAATAAGTTTTTAGCAACAAGACTTAAACCAAAGTTTTTATTCAGTTTTGATTTTGCTATAAAATCTAGTGTTCCAACAGCTTTGTCAACCAAATCCCCTTTTCCTTGAGTTCCAATTGCGTTTACTCTGTCTGAAAAATAGTTGTATGCGATTGTTGAGGTTAAGTTACTTTCTTTGTTATTCCACTCATTGAAGAACGAAATATCTGCATTTAACAACAAATCTGATGCTCCAGTAAATTTACCATTGGTATTGGTAAAGTTTGTAGGGATAGATCCTTTTGTTTCTTTCAGTACTTTTGCATCATCCAATTCTTGATCGCTATATAGATAAGATGCATTTAAACCTCCAGTTAATTTTTTAGAGTTTTCAGTATCCAATGTCCAAAGTGTTTTTCTGTACTCTACTTCGGCACCTACTACATAACCAGTGTCTCCAGTGTTTGCCCAAGAAATATCGTTTGTAGATGAGTTTACCGTGATTTCATTAATCGGATTTAAAATGTATTTCCCGAAAGCAGTTACCGAAATTAACTCATCATTTTCTGGGAACATCTCCCATTTTAAATCCAAATTGTAATCATCTGATGCGTATAAATATGGGTTACCAAATTTAGCTTGTAAAAAGTCTTCGTAGATAAATGGTGATCTTTCTTTGAATTGTGGTAAAGTATAAGTTTTGCTAAATCCTAAACGCAAGTTTTGTTTTTCGGTCAATTCATATTTTAATACAAGACTTGGCAAGAAAGCAGTTTTTTCTAATTCGTCATCATCTCCAGTTGGATCCAATTGTGTTTTCCATTCTACATTTTGAAGGATATATTCGGCTCTTAAACCTAATACAGCTGTAAGTCTATCAAATTTGTATTCGGTATTTAAGAATCCACCGTTAATCATTAAATCTCCATTGTACGTTTGTGGATCTAATGCATTTGGTACTTGGTAACCACCACGAAATGTTGCAATGGTAAAATAGTTGTTTTCAAAATTTGTTTGGTTGTAAAACAAATCTAAGTTGTTCGGATCAACAATGTCTCCAGTGTGCGAAACTGGGCTTGTAGTTGTTTTGAAGTTAAATTGTGTAGCTTCAAAATCTCTGTTTTTAAATCTTCCGTTGTAACCAACAGTGAATTTTCCTTTATAACCACCATCAGCATCTTTGCTAAATTTATAATCCAAAGATAAATTTGCTGCTGCTTCAGTTTCTTTTAATTCTTGGAAATAACGGTTGTTGTTTGGAGCAGATTGTGAGTTGATTACATAACCACCAGAAACTTTATTCATAGTGTTGTACGTTCTATCTGGAGTGTCTTGGTTGATGATATTGTAAGATCCACCCCAATTAAAAATGGTTCTGTCGCTTAATTTGTGCTCTCCTAATAATTGATTTACCCAAAGGTTAGATATTTGGTAATCATTTCTACGGATAAAACCATTTCCGTCATTGGCTAAATCAACAATGTATCCGCTTGATTCTTCTTTCTTTTGAGAAGAAGTATTGATGAATAATGAGTTGAAATTGATTTTGTTTTTAGAGTCAATTTTGTAACCCGTATTCAACATTGCAGTAGTGTTTGTGTTATATGCGGTATAGCTGTAATCTAAATCTTTACCGGCTACACCAGCTGCATTCACACTACCTCTAGCAATTCCGTTTGTGCTTGAAGAAAATTCGTTTGTAAAAGAGGCTGTACCGAATATGCTAATTTTTCCTTCTTCGCCAACAGCGAAAGAATCTCCAGCTGATAATCCGTATGAGCCTCCAACTGGAACTTTCTTGTCAAATTGAAGTGTTTTGTAATTGTATTGTGTAAGCGGATTGTTTGGGATACTTGTTTTGGTAAATCCAGATGCTCCTCTGCCATCCTGAAGTGTAAAGTTATCTTCGCTAATAGCATTGGTATTTAGTTTTGCTTCTACATCAATTCTAAAGAAACCATTTCCTTTATAATCTTTAGATACAATATCTACGTTTCCTCCCGCAAAATCACCAAAGAATTTACCGTTATATACTTTATCGATAGAAACGTACTCGATAATATCGGTAGAGAAAATATCTAAATTAATGTTTTTCTTTTCAGGATCGTTAGAAGGAATTGGTAATCCATTCATCGTAGTAGAGTTATAACGATCTCCTAAACCTCTCACAAAAATATTTCCAGTACCTTCTTGTTTGGTAATACCAGTAGTTTTTGTTACAGCACCAGCAGCATCGCTAACTCCTTTTCTAGAAAGTTCTTGTGCACCAATTTCTTGTTTGATTTCGACAGCATTTTTTTGTTGTAGCAACAAAGCTGTTTCTTTTTGTTTTCCAGGACCGTTGTTTTTTACCACAACATCTTTTAGTTTATAGCTGCCAGCTCCCAATGCGTTGTTGACTTCTACAGTTTGATTTGCTATAACTGTCACAGGAACTTCTACAGTTTCATAACCTACAAAGCTAAATTGAATTGTGTAATTTCCGGGAGCAATCGCAATCGTGTATTTTCCATCTATATCAGTATTAGCGCCAATTTTAGTATCTTTTATTAAAACATTAGCAAAAGGTAATGGCTGATTGTTGGAATCCTTGTCTGATAAAACACCTGTTATAGTTCCGCTGTTTTGTGCAAAACCAATAACACAAATAAATAGTGTAAAGAATAGAAATTTTAATTTCATTTTTAGTTGTTTTAATTTTCGGCAAAGAAATGGCAGGAATCTAGTTCTTGTGTTAAGTTGTGGTTATCAATGAATGTTGTTATTATTATGAAATAGTTAACAGATTAAATTAAGGTTAAGTCAGCTGTTTTTGTTTTGTTAATAATACTTTATCTTTACTTTTACATTGCAATAAAAAGTATTTGTATATTATAATTGGTTTATATACAGCACAAAAGCTTAAAATTTGCTATTTAATATGAAAAAAAGAAACACCAAGATTCTTCTGGTTGATGATGAACCAGATATTTTAGAAATTGTAGGCTATAATTTAGCACAAGAAGGGTATCAGATAGTTACAGCTGTTAATGGTAAAGATGCTATCGAAAAAGCCAGAAAAGAAATACCTAGTCTTATTATTATGGATGTTATGATGCCAGAAATGGATGGAATGGAGGCATGCGAACACATCCGAAAAATTCCTGAATTGAACAATGTTATCATTACGTTTTTGACAGCAAGAAACGAAGACTATTCGCAAGTTGCAGGTTTTGACGCTGGAGCCGATGATTATATTACTAAACCTATCAAACCGAAGTTATTGGTTAGTAAGGTAAAAGCGTTACTGAGAAGACTAAAAGAACAGGATCAGAGTAGTGAGACACTTAATGTAGGTGGAATCGAAATTAATAGAGAAGAATATAAAATCGTAAAAGATGATTTTGAAATTGCTTTGCCAAGAAAAGAGTTCGAATTATTTTATTTGTTAGCTTCAAAACCTGGAAAAGTATTTAAGAGAGAGGAAATACTAGACAAAGTTTGGGGTAACGATGTTGTTGTGGGTGGTAGAACAATAGATGTACATATAAGAAAACTTCGTGAAAAAATTGGTGATGATCTTTTCAAAACCATAAAAGGAGTTGGGTATAAATTTGAAGTTTAATTTTAATACATTTTTTTACTTTTGAGAAAACATTAGTTTTTTCAAGACAACAATAAAATAGAGAGGTTATTCAATGATGAAAGTTAGTTTCAAAAAGAGCTACAAATTTGCAATAAAGTCAGCTTTTTATATCAGTTTATTTGTATCTGCTTTTAATTTGGTTTTGGTACGAACACTGTACAATTCTCCCTCAAGTGACTTGTTGACCGTAGGTCTTGTAACTTTGTTTTTTGTTTACTTGTTTTCCTTTTTTGTTTTACAATATAGAGTTGAACGTTTTATATACAGGAGAGTAAAAAAAATCTATGACGATGTTTCCTTATTAGAATCCAGTACATTTATCAATAAGCCAATCACGACAGATATGGAAACCCTGACTAGAGAGGTGAAAAAATTTGCTACTGATAAAAAATTGGAAATCGAAATGTTGCAAGTTCGTGAAGAATACCGAAGAGAATTTTTAGGTAATGTTTCTCACGAATTAAAAACTCCACTTTTTACAGTTCAAGGTTATTTATCTACTCTTATTGATGGCGCAATGGAAGATAAAAATATTAGAAAAAAATATTTGAAGCGTGCCGAAAAAGGTGTAGAACGATTAATTTATATTGTTGAAGATCTCGATATGATTACCAAGCTTGAATCGGGTGACTTAAATCTTGAATTTTCTGAATTTGATATTATCGATTTGATTCAAAATGTAATTGACTTGCTGGAAATTAAATCTCAGGAAAAAAATATCACTCTAAGCATAGAGAATAAGAAAAAACAGCCCATGTTAGTCAGGGCTGATAAAGATAGAGTGCAACAAGTGATCGAAAATTTGATTGTCAATTCTATCAAATATGGAAAAGAAGGCGGGACTACCGAAATAAGCGTAATCAATCTAACACACAAAAAAGTGTTGATACGTTTTTCGGATGACGGAGAAGGTATAGAAGCGCATAATGTTCCGCGTCTTTTTGAGCGATTCTTTAGAGTGAATAAAAGTGGTTCTAGAGAAGAAGGGGGATCGGGTTTAGGACTTTCCATAGTAAAACATATTATCGAAGCACATAAAGAAAAAATTTACGTGGAAAGTGAATTCGGAATTGGTTCAGAATTCTCTTTTACTTTATCTAAACCTAAAAGTCTAATTTCTAAAAAGGAAAAGTTGTCTTTTAATTAAATGGTTGAAAAACAACAACTTGATAGTTAGAAATTAATTATTTTACATCAGTAACATTAAATTAGCATCAACATAACACTGTGTTAACGATAGCTTAACACAGCAAGCTCACCTTTGCAAAAAAATTAATAAATCAGTAATGAGAAAAATTTTATTTGCAAGTTTGCTTCTTTTTTCAATGGGTGCGAATGCGCAAGATGTTAATAAAGACGAGATAAAAAAGGAAGTAGTTCGTATTTTAGATTCAATAAATAACGCTAATAAAACCAAACAAGTTCAGCAAGATAAACAAGAATCTACCAAAAATGAAAAAGAAAAAGATTCTTGGTACAAGAAAATTTCGCTTCGAGGGTATGCTCAAGTACGATACAATGGATTGTTTTCTACTAATGATAGGGTTTCTTGTGAGCAATGCGATAAATCATGGGGAACCACTTCAACTGAACCTAATGCAAAATCAAATAATGGTTTCTTTATAAGACGTGCCCGTCTTGTTTTTTCAGGGCAAATCCTCCCAAGTGTTTTTGTGTATATCCAGCCAGATTTTGCAAGTTCTCCATCATCTGGGGTGAATAATTTTGCTCAGTTGAGAGATGTTTATGCAGACATTTCATTTGATAAGAAAAGAGAATATAGAGTTCGAATTGGGCAAAGTAAAGTTCCATTTGGTTTCGAAAACATGCAATCTAGCCAAAACCGTCTAACTTTAGATCGAAACGATGCTCTAAACAGTGGAATCCCAAATGAGAGAGATTTAGGGGTGTTTTTTTACTGGGCCCCAGCCGAAATCAGAGAACGATTTGCTATGCTCGTAAGAGATGGGTATAAAGGGTCTGGTGATTACGGAGTTTTTGCTTTTGGGGCTTATAATGGTAATAATGTAAATAAAACAGAGGCTAACAAGGACTTGCATGTGGTGACAAGAATAACGTATCCATTTGTTATTGGAAGCCAAATTATAGAGCCAGGATTACAAGCTTATACCGGAAAATGGGCTTTTACTAATGAAATATCAGCTGGTGTAACTACAGATTTTGATAAAAAGTATGTAACCGATCAGAGGATTGGAGCCACTTTTGTATTGTATCCAAAACCATTTGGTATCCAAACAGAATATAATATTGGTAAAGGACCACGATATGATAAAGTGTCCAATTCTATAGAAGTTTCTGACTTGAGCGGAGGTTATATTACATTGAATTATAAATACGATATTTCATTAGAAAAACATCATTATTTATATCCATTTGCCAAATTTCAATATTATGATGGAGGAAAAAAATTCGAAAAAGATGCTAGAAGTTATATCGTAAGAGAATACGAGTTTGGTATAGAATGGCAACCTATAAAAGCTTTTGAATTAGTAGCAGAATGGGTTGTTTCGGATAGAACTTTTGAAGACAGTGCGTTGCCAGACAATAGACAGCAAGGAAATTTGTTACGATTACAAGCGCAGATAAATTTTTAATTTACCGATTTAAAATCTTTGAAAAAGAGTGGTTGCTTCACGAATCGTGAAATAACCACTTTTTTTGTGTTTTAAGCAATCCTGTAGTTATAGTAAAGTTATTGTAAAAACAATCAAATAATAAAGATTGGATAATACTTACTTAACACAAAATTAATGGTATAGACGTAATTTTGAGGTGAATTAAAATAGACAAGAATGAATAAATCTAAGGTAAAATATATGGTTCTCTTAGTCATTGTGATGACTATTGGGTACTCGTTTACAACTTTGAATAAAATAACGATTAAAGGTTCTGATACCATGGTTATCTTATCTCAAAAATGGGCTGAGATGTATATGAAAAAACATCCAGGAACCAATATACAAGTAACAGGAGGAGGCTCTGGTGTAGGATTGGCTGCATTAATAAATGGTTCTACCGATATTGCTAATTCTAGTCGCTCTATAAAGCCTTCTGAATTAACAAAAATGAAAGCAAAATATAATAGAACAGGGGTAGAGATAGCTTGTGCAAAAGACGGTTTGTCTGTTTTTTTAAACAAAGGAAACAGCGTTTCGGAATTGACTATCCAGCAATTGGGAGATATTTTTTCAGGAAAAATTACTAATTGGAAACAAGTGGGTGGAGCCGATGCCAAAATTCAATTGTATGGTAGAGAAAGTAGCTCTGGAACTTTTGAATTTTTCAAAGATCATGTAGTAAAAACAGATTTTGCTAAAAATTGCCAAACTTTGCCTGGAACAGCCGCTATTGTAAATGCTGTAAAAAAAGACAAATACAGTATTGGTTATGGAGGAGCTGCTTATGCTGAAGGAGTAAAGGATTGTGCTGTTAAAAGAGACGCTAAAACCAAAGGAGTTTTGCCATCAGAAACAACTATCAAAAACAGAACATATCCAATCACAAGATATTTGTATATGTATTTAAAAGAAAAACCAACTGGAGAGACCAAAGCTTTTATAGATTGGATCTTAAGTCCGCAAGGTCAAAGTCTTATTGCTGATGTTGGTTATTATCCTTTAAAATAATTGGTAATTATCCCTCATTTTTAAGAATTAAGATGAGGGATACTTTTTTTATCTATCACGATTCCTAAACCAATAAAAATGAATTCAGAACTACCTCAAACCAATACATTCAGTAAAGAAAGCCTAAAGAAGCAATTTAGACTTTCTGAGTTTTTGGCCGAAAAAATAATTGCATCGGTAGCATTTCTTTCTATAGCAACCATCTTTTTAATTTTTATTTTTGTTTTTAAGGAATCAATTCCCTTATTTGTATCGGAGGATCATGTAAAAAAGGCTACCGAAATAAGTGTTCCGTCTTCTGAAGAAATAGAAACATACGGAGGAACAACAGAAGATTTGGAACCAGAGACCTATGGTAGTGAAACTTCAGAAGAATTGCAACCCGAAACTTACGGAGCCGAAACAGATGAATTAAAGCCAGAATCTTATGGTGAATCGGTAACCGAAGATTTAAGCGTTCCAGCAGAGGAAACTCAAACTATAGTATCTTCAGAAAGTAATGATGAAAATGTCAGCGTATGGACTACCTTTTTTTCAATAGAATGGGTACCAGTATCCGATAATCCTAGATTTGGTTTGTTGGCACTTTTAATAGGAACCTTGAAAGTGACCATTATTGCAATGCTTATTGCGGGGCCATTGTCTGTCTTTGCGGCTCTATATACGTGTTGTTTTGCTTCCAAAAGAACCAAGGAAATCATAAAACCAATCATCGAAATGCTTGCTGCATTTCCATCGGTAGTAATTGGGTTTTTTGCTTTGATGGTCTTGGCTAGTTTTTTCCAAGACGTTTTTGGATATGATTCCAGATTGAATGCCTTTGTTGGTGGTGTGGCTATGGCTTTGGCTGCCATTCCTATCATTTATACCATTTCCGAAGATGCGTTGTCTGCTGTGCCAAAAGCATATACTGAAGCCAGTTTAGCTCTTGGAGCTAGTAAATGGCAAACTGCTTTTTTTGTGATTTTGCCAGCAGCAACGCCCGGAATTTTTGCAGCATTATTATTAGGAATAGGGAGAGTTTTTGGTGAAACGATGATTGCACTTATGGCTACAGGAAATGCAGCTTTGGTTTCGTTAAATCCGTTTGAAAGTGTTCGAACTTTTGCGGCGACAATTGGTTCTGAAATGGCCGAAACCGTTTTTGGCGAAACACATTACAGCGTTTTGTTCTTTATAGGTTCATTGCTTTTTATTTTTTCATTTGCTTTGAATGCTGTAGCCGAATTTTATGTGAAGGGTAAATTATTAAAGAAATTTCAAGGAAACTAATTATGAATGCAGTTGTAAATCAATCTGAAAATTATTTTTTTTCTGGCAAATCAAGTCGTTCAGAAACCAAAGGGCGAATTTTTATTGGAATTACACAAATAGCTGTAATTCTGATTATCGCAATTCTTTTGGTAATTTTGGGAATTATTATTTATCACGGGAGAAGTAAATTTACATGGGAATTCATTTCTTCTTTTCCCACAAACGGAATGACCGAGGGCGGAATTTTTCCTGCCATAATTGGAACTTTTATTTTGGTAATTGTAATGTCAATAGTAGCAGTTCCTTTCGGAACAATTACCGCACTTTACTTAACCGAGTATGCACATGAAGATTCTAAGTTTGCAGCAGCGGTACGGTTTTCGGTACGAACACTGGCTGTTGTTCCGTCTATAATATTTGGACTTTTTGGTCTTGGATTTTTTATACAGTTTATAGGAGCTGGTGCAGATTCGGTTCTCAATGGGGGGCAATTACGATGGGGACAGCCCAATATTCTTTGGGCAAGTTTGACAATGTCGTTATTGACTCTGCCCGTTATAATTGTTTCTGTAGAAGAAGCTTTGAAAACCATTCCACGTGAATTACGAGATGCAAGTTTGGCACTGGGCGCAACCAAATGGCAAACGATCTGGAAAATAATTTTGCCAGAATCGATTTCTGGAATTATCACAGGAACCATTCTTGCCGTTAGTAGAGGGGCTGGCGAAGTAGCACCTATTTTATTTACAGGAGCAGCTTATTATTTGGCGACTCTTCCTGGATCATTGAGCGATCAATTTATGAATTTGGGATATCATATTTATATCATGTCCACTCAATCTTCGGATGTAGAAAAGACCATGCCAATTCAATTCGCTACTACTTTAATGCTACTGATTTTGACATTGTCTTTGAATATTGTGGCGGTAATCATTAGAGCAAGAATTAGAAGAAAAACCATATAAGTTCTTAGTCTTGATCTTTGGTAACCAAGAGACAATAACGAAAAGAAAAAATAGGTGTTCTTTTCAAGGCTAATTACTAATTACTCAAAAAATATGAAAGACATAAAAATTAAAGTAAATGATTTATCATTATACTATGGCGAAAAAAAAGCATTAAACGAAATCACAATGGATATTCCGGCCAACAAAGTAACGGCTTTGATTGGTCCTTCGGGTTGTGGTAAATCAACTTTTTTGAGATGCATTAATAGAATGAATGATTTGATTCCGAATGTGACTATCAAGGGGAAAATGCTTGTTGAAGGTGTTGATATTTATGATAAGAATGTAGATGTTGTAAACGTTCGAAAGAAAATAGGAATGGTTTTTCAAAAATCGAATCCTTTTCCAAAATCCATTTATGAGAACATTGCTTATGGACCTCGTATAAACGGAATTCATAATAAAACGCAATTGGATGAAATTGTAGAAACTTCTTTGCGTCGAGCTGCTATTTGGGATGAACTCAAAGATCGTTTAAACGATTCGGCACTTGGATTATCTGGAGGACAACAACAACGGTTGTGTATTGGGAGAACTTTGGCGGTAAATCCAGATATCATTTTGATGGACGAACCCGCTAGCGCTTTAGATCCAATATCGACTTCAAAAATCGAGGAATTAATACATCAACTAAAAGAAAAATATACCATTATCATTGTTACTCATAATATGCAACAAGCTGCTAGAACAAGTGACTATACATCTTTCTTTTATATGGGAAGTTTAATAGAAATGGATAAAACTAATGCCATTTTTACCAAGCCTTCTCAAAAGCAAACGGAAGATTATATTACGGGTAGATTTGGTTAAAATGTTTTATTAAAAAATCAAAAGAGTTGAACTGTTTTTATTCAATCTTTTAATCATTAAAATTTGAACCTTTAAATAAAAAATATAAAATGACACATTTCGAAATAGAATTAGAAAAATTAAAGGGTATCATTGAAAAAATTGGAAAGTTAGCCGAAGGTCAGTTGAGTAATGCGATTAAAATTCTTTTGCAAGACCCTGAAGCTATAGAGCCAAAAATAATCAAAAAAAATGAAGATAAAATTGATAAACTCGATGTAAAAATTGATGAAGTTTGTCAAAGTATTTTTGCTTTAAAACAACCTGTTGCTTCCGATTTACGTTTTATCATGTCGGCTATGCAAATTAGTAACGAAATTGAGCGAATAGGCGATTTATCTATCAGTATTGCTAAAAAATCTAAAAACATCAAAGAAAAACACGATCTAGTGGTGAAGTATGATGTTATTGCTATTTCTAGATTGGTAGAATTAGTCACTGTTAGGGCGAATCTTTGTTTTATAACTCGTGATGGCAATACAATTGGAGAAATTTTTCTGTTGAATAAAGATATCAAAAACAAGAGCGAAGAGGCTATTCACAATATAATGAATGAAATGAAAGTGAATTCGAAAGCTGTGGTTTCTGGAACGAATTTGATAATAGTTTTAAAACATCTAGAACGCATATCCGAACACTGTACCAACATAGCCGAGTATGTGTATTTTATGGTAAATGCCAAAATCATCAAACACGACAAAATAGACGATTTGTTGCGAGAATAATAGCTGTTAATACGTCGGAATATTTCCGTTTTTCTTTCTAAGGATAGAAATAATATCATTAAAAATTAATCTCGTACCAAGAGTGTTGTGTATTCTATCATTGGTAGATCTTGGGATATAATCATTGAGGTAAGTGAGCTCAAATTGAAAAGCATCCGAAAAAGAGTACCCCAAACCTACCGTAAATCTGTTACGATCAAATGTTTCATCACTGGTTAATTGAGATTTTGTTTTAAAAAAAACTTCATCCGAAACGATTCCGTACAAAGATCCTTTCCCAAATTTGATTACCGATATGGGATATACTAATTTGACCATTTCTCTAAGACGAAAAATAACATCAAAACCAGAGTCTTCAGTCGTTAGAATACGGTCTTCAATGCGAAGTCTATTGGTTAAGACATAATCTTTTTTAATAAAATAATAGATTCCTTGTGCCGAAAGACGAATTTCAGGAAGTTGTTTTTGGTTGATTTCTGGCACATCATGATTATACACATAACCAATATTGGTAGATATTTTCCATTTTTTGGACGCAAAATAATGTAACCAAAGCCATCCTGAAACTCGTGAGTTATTCTCAAAAGGGTTGTTTTCGTTATCGCTACTGGTGTATAGGTGATTTAGGTTGATCTCTAATGCTGTTTTTTTTCCAATGACTTTGTTAAACTCATAAGTATTCTCAAACTGGTTTCGCTTTTGGGTTTGTGCATAACAATATTGGCCCAGAAAAAAACCAATAATTAAAAATGTGATCCTATTAATAGAATTAATTTTGAAAAGAGGGAAAGCTTTTTTTTTGTAAAACATAAACACCGTTTTGTCTCTAAAAAAGGTAATTTTCAGTAGCAAGGCTATGAAAGTTTACCATTACAAATATATTAATTAATTAGACTTGGTGCTAAAAGTAAAATATACAAAATAGAAGCGTTAGTGTACAAAAACCTTAAATAATTGCATCCAGTCAATTTCGTTTTTTACAGATGGCAATCCTTCATAATGATCTATTTCGGTTAGTTTTTCTATTGTAAAATCTTTCTGTTTGGCGAAAGGCACAAGTTTGTCTTGCATTAACTTTTCGGCTAGATATTCTTGTTCGTATTGCCCAGGTGTTGGAATAAAAAAAGCTTTCTTGCCTAGTTTTGCCAAATCCATTATGGTAGTGTAGCCCGAGCGACACAAAATCATTTTACTTTCGTTAAAAGTTTGTTCTATTTGGCGACTATTCATAAAGTTGTAATAGGTTACATTGCCTATTTGTACTTTTTTTTGCTCTTTCTCTATTAATCCTTTTATGAAAACAATCTTTCCAGGATAACCAATTATTTCTTTTTTTAGTTTTTCTTCCAATAAGCCACGTTGAGGTTCAGGCCCAGAAAGTATTATCATCAAATCATACTGTAAGGCTACGTCTTTTTTATGGATTCTGCTCAAAGGACCAATGTGTTTTATTTCAAAATCTGCTTTTTTGAGATGACCCAATTTTCCTGTTAGGTTTTGATTGCCTTCAAAATCTGGAACCCAACATTGGGTGTATTTTTTTATGATATATTGATGTAATTTACTGGTAAACCAAGTAGTATTTCCTGTAAGTACATTCAATTGATGTGTGATAAACACAGTAGGGATTTTTTTGTGGAAAACGCCAAGACGATTGTCTGATATGATTCCGTCGATATGATGTTTCTTGACCCATTTTTTGACAATGATTTTCTCTTCGCTAATAGCCTCTAACATTTTGGGTAATCTTTTTAATAATTTCCATTTAAAATTTTTGCCGTTTTTAGCATACTCAATTTGATAAGAAGGTAATTCTAGTGTTTTTAGATAAGGGAACTCTTTACGAAGTAATTCAAGAGCAATTCCATCCGAGGCTATTATGGGGGTAAAATTGTTTTCTTGTAGTGCTTTTATGATCGGGATGCAACGAGTAGCGTGTCCGAGTCCCCAATTTAAGGGAGCAACTAAAATAGTCTTGTTTTCTGAGTTTAGATTCATGTGTCTTCTTACGATTTTGTTGTAAGGATAAAGATACTTGAAGGCATATTTTTGAATGTTGGCAATGTATTACTAAAAGTTTATTTTAAATTATAAAAAAAATGATTTTGATTTTCCAGTGTAAAATTAGAGTAAATAAAAGAGGCTGTCCAAAAAGAAATAATCTTGTCATGTTGAACTTGTTTCAGCTTCTTTAGACTCTAGATTATCATTTGTTTTTTAGATTCCGAAATAAATTCGGAATGACAAAACAAGACTTTTAGGACAGCCTCTTTATTGAGACCCGTAATAATCTTAATTACTTGATATAGGTTTTGTTTCCGTTTGAGTTTATGTAATATCTTCCGCCTTTTGGACCTGTATAAACTTTTTTGCCATTGTATTGTCCGGTTACTTTGTCGGCCGTTTTTACAGCTTTGTCAGACGATTTTTTTACATCTTTGGTTGTTTTGGCTACTGCCTTTTTAGAATCGGTTGTTGTTTTGTTAACCGATTTTTTTACATCTTTTGTTGTCTTATCAGCCGTTTTTTTAGAGTCTTTGGTAGCTTTATCAGCAGTTTTTTTTACGTCTTTGGTAGTTTTGCTGGCTGTTTTTTTAGCGTCTTTTGTCGTTTTTTCTACAGATGATTTCGCTTTAGTAGTGCTTGTTTGCGCATAAAAAGTATTCGAAAGAATAACAAAAAAACTTAGTAACAATAATCTTTTCATAATTTTTAGGTTTTAAGTTGAATTTAAATGTAGTGTTTTTTTATAAATGTTTTAAAAATAAGCTCTTAATTCGGCACTTCCTGTATGAATAGCGCTACTGGTTTCACTTTTTCTGCCTTGGTAAATGAAATTTAAGTCCAAAAACTTGTTCAAATTAATTTGAAATAAAGTTCTCCAAGTAACGTTTTGCCCTTTTTGTAATCCTTCGAGCATTTGGTATCCAGCTGATGAATATTCATTTCCAATAAAATCATTTTTAAAGAAAGAGATTTCAGTATTCATATTAAATTTAGAACTTCCCGAATAAATAAAAGCGGTACCAAATCGATTTTGTGTCAATTCGTCTAGAGTTCCCATTTTATTTTCCTTTCTATTGTATTCATAAAAAAAATCGAAAATCACCTCTTTAGAAAATAAATAACTAATCTTAGGAACGCAGAAATAACCTTCGATATTATAATTTTTTTCAGCAAAAGTTTGAGATTCAGCTTCGGTTTTAACGGTTTTGGTTACAATTTCAAACAACCAGCTTTTCTGCAATAAGTGTTGGTAGTCTAACTGATGAAAAGTGTTGAAATTTTTGGAAGTGCCAATTGATAATAGATTTTGCGATTCATTTTTTGTAAAAGTATAGGTGAGAGAATGGTTTTTCTTTCCTCGGTTGTAAAACAAACTATTGCTAAAGGTTTTTAAAAGTCCCAATATTGCATCATCCGATGATTGAAATGGATTTAGTTCTAGTTGGTCACCTGTATTTTTTACTTTTCTATCTATAATAAACGAAGATTGTAAGTAAAAATACGATAGCATTTTTTTGAATGAGGTTTCGTTTTGCCAAATAATTGGATTGATTATAAAGGATTGCGAAAATCTATTTTGGTTGGTTTTAATATAAGTTTGATTAGGCAAAAATATTCGAGTATAGGTTGCTAAATCTGAGAAAGGTGCAATTTCAAATTCTTCCAAGTCTTTTATCCCATCGCCATTGTAATCGTTCCAAGTGTATTTTCCTTGTCCAGCAGGAACCTCGACATAGGTGTAATCTTGAAAAGGCATTGTTCCAGAATTGGTTTCGTAATGCGTGTTGTTTTGAATTAATTTGTCAAAAAACAAATCACTGTAGGTAATTTTTGAATTAAGTGATGGAGTGTTTTTAAGTGCGGGATCGGTATAATTCAGTTGTCTATAGTTGACAAATATAGAGATGTCACGTGTTTCGGTTTTGAATAATTTCGATTGTAAATTATAACTGTTCGAAGTGTTTACACGTTGCAATAAACCGTTTTGAATACTGTCGTTCAATCTTCTGGTATAACCCAACTGGACATAAACTTTGGTACTATCGCCATGTCCTGCAAATATGCCGTATTCTGAAAAACGTTGGCTTAGTAATGAATGTAATTTTGTAATCTTGTTTTTTTCTTGGTTGTCCTCGTAGCGAAAAGATCCGCCAACCCAATTTTTTTTATGATGGTAATTGATGAGGGTATAATTTCTTAAAAATTTTGAGTCGTTTTCTTGGTCATCACTTTTCAAAAAACTACCGTCACTTTTAATATTCCAGTTGGTAAATTGAAGATTGGCATTGAGATTATTTTTTATACCAGAATAGTTATCGGAAAGGTTTAATTTTTCAAAAGTATAATTCATGTTCGCTACTGTTAGTGAATCTTTGGCAGGAATCAAATTAAAGTTTAATCCTGTTCCTAATAAACTTTGATTGCCAAATGTGGTCGTACTAATGTTCCAATCTCTGTAAAATTCA
Organism: Flavobacterium adhaerens; assembly: GCF_040045115.1. Taxonomy (NCBI): domain Bacteria; kingdom Pseudomonadati; phylum Bacteroidota; class Flavobacteriia; order Flavobacteriales; family Flavobacteriaceae; genus Flavobacterium; species Flavobacterium adhaerens. The sequence goes on from NZ_JBDLZX010000002.1 coordinate 20,101, forward strand.
ATAGTATTGATGCGCTCTACAGGTTTAAAATTTTCTTGAACCGCCTGAAAATTTGCAAAGGCATCTATAGTCCATTTTTTTGAAAACAGTCTTTGTTTGGCATTGATTTCTCCTGCTAATCCTTGATTGTTAGCATCATCAAGTGAGGAATATAAATTTTGATCGTTGTTGCTTACGGCCAATTCAAAACTAGCATTTGTTTTTTCTGATGGATTGTATTTTCCAAAAAAAGTGGCTACTTGTGATTTTAATGGAGCGTACAATTGAATAACGGGTTCATAATTTCCTTGTAGGATTTGATCGATAGGAGCGATGTATTCGTATATTTTATCGACACTAGTTGGATTGGTTAGTATATAGTTTCCTTTGTTGGCTCCTACCAAAGTAAATTGTACATTGTATAACTCGTCGTTTGGGTCTGTCGAATATTCATAAATATCAGTTGAGCCGAGTGTAGTTTTTTTGTATTGTATTTCATTTTCATCATAAGTTGCAACTACCGCCGATGGTGCTGTCATTTGGGTAGTGTCATCGCCAGCTTCTTTCAAGATCATGGCTTGCTCTTGTGAAAGGTTTTGTTGAACGGGCTGGTTTTTCAAATCGTTTTCAGAAAAAAGTGCCGCACCAACACTCCATTTTTTATCCGTGTAAGTTCCGCCATCGTAGGTGATAAAACGACTGTAATTGTTTTCCGAAAATTGGTATTCGACTACAATCCGCATTTCGGAAGTAATTGGAAATTGTGCGTTGAAAATGATTTCTCCCGAATTATAATCGATGATATAATCATTTTCGGCTCCTCTTTTGAGCAGTATTCCATTGATGTAAACACGCTCCGAGCCAATGATAACCAAGACATTGAGTTCGCCATTTTTTCCAACCAACTTATACGGTCCTTGATTGCCTTCTTGTCCTTTAAAACTGCTGGAGGTGTAATTACCTGTTACCAATCCGCCAGAGACAAAAACATTGGTTTTACTGTCTTCATTCCCAAAGTTTGCAGTTGCTGATAAACCCTGTATTTTTTTGTTAAATGTCAAAAATCGAGTGTAGTTATTACCAATAAATACATCACCACCTCGAATATTCCAGCTATCAGTAAAAAGCTCCATGAAAATATTATCGTATTGGTTGAGCCGTTGCGAATAACTCCCTTCCTGAACTGGTATATTGGTGTCTTGTATGGAGGCTCGAATGCTAACTTTTTCGGAAATTTTTCCAGTGATTTTAAAATCTAGTTTAGAGTTGACTACTGCATCCTGATTGTTCCCAATGGTAACGCCTCTTGAGAGACTTCCTATTGCTTCTATGCCGTCGAATGGCGTGCTTTTTGGATTGGATAAATTTTCAACTTTGTACAACCGTTGGTTTAAGGTTTCGTTATCCAGAATTTTGCTGGTGTCGTAAACGCTATACTCCTTGGTTAGGAATTCAGGTAATTTTAGGTATTGTACGGTCAGGGAATCGACTGGGGAATTGTTTTGATTTTTGAATACAAGATAGGCTTTCGGGAAATTTACTTCGTAAGAAGTGCTATCGATTACTTGGTTTTTAGAATCAAATATTTTGAAATAATTGGAATTGATACTCGCATTTTCCAAATGAATGGTGTCGTTAGTAAAAGCTATTTTTTTACTAGTGTAGGTCGAATTTATTTCCTGAGCCTGAAGCCCAGAAAACCAAAAAATGACCATCCAAAACACAATTTTTTTAAGCATAAACTGTATAACTCCTAAGTGCCAAAAATAGTGTTTATTATTTTGATACCAAGAAATCGAATTGCTTCTTCTTAGTCCCGATCGTAGTGGCATCCTTTTTCTTTTTTCTTAAAAAGGAAAAGATATAACGAAGAGCGGGAAACCATATAACCAAATTTGCATAATGTTTTGCTCCTAAAAAAATGGAAGCTGATAATTCGGCTTCCATTTTTTACTGGTAATAAGTTGGTTGTGGTTTATAGTTTGGTTTTTAGTTTTCCTTGGTTACAATTTGCATTGTTTCTTTACTTATCTGCTTCAATAAAACAGTTTTGTTGTCTTCTACTGTTTGAGCAGCTTGCTCATTAAAGTGTCTGATGGTGTATAATGTTACATTTTCGGTAAAATCGACTTTGAATTTCTTAGAAAGTATTGCGTTGCAATCATTGAAGTTACCAAATTTATCCTCGACACATACAGAAAAGCTAATAGCCGAATTCTGAATCAAGTTTACTTTTAGTCTGAATTGGTGAAACAATCCAAAGATTTCACTGATGTTTTCTTCCATGATAAAAGAGAAATCTATAGATGAAAGAGAAATCAGCAATTGATCTCTTTTTACGATAAAACAAGGCAAGTATGGCTCTAAATCTTGTCCTTTAGAGACAGAAGTTCCTTTTAACAACGGATTGATAAACGATTTTACATACAAAGGGATTTCCTTTTTCTGTAACGGTTGCAATGTTTTTGGGTGGATCACAGAAGCTCCGTAAAATGCCAATTCGATTGCTTCTCTATAAGAAATTTGATTCAACAAACTTGCATTTTCAAAATATCTTGGGTCAGCATTCATAACTCCAGGAACGTCTTTCCAAATGGTAACACTTTCAGCATTTAGACAGTAAGCCAAAATTGCAGCAGTATAATCTGATCCTTCACGTCCTAAAGTAGTAGTAAAATTATTTTCATCAGAACCAAGGAATCCTTGAGTAATATTTAGAATATTACGTTTAAAGTTTCCAGCTATGTTTTTTTGAGTTAATTCCCAATCTACTTCGGCATCGCGATACGTAGAATCGGTTTTGATGTAATTACGAACATCTACCCACTCGGTCTGAATACCTTTGAAATTCATAAAATAACTCAAAATAGTAGTCGAAATGATTTCCCCGTAGCTTACAATTTGGTCGTAAACGAAATTGTAATTTGGTGATTTATTATGCGACAAAAAATATTCTAAATCATTAAAATGCGTGTTTGTTGCTGCAAAAACTTCGTGATTTTCGTCTTCGAATAAATCTAATAGGATTTGATTGTGGTATTTTTTTACTTCTTGAACCGATGAGTTCAATTCTGGTGATTTGTCAAAATAATTTTTGATAACATCTTCTAGCGCATTTGTAGTTTTACCCATTGCCGAAACAACTACCAAAACACCCTCATAACCCACTTGTTGCAAAACGTCATATACGTTTCTAATTCCGGCTGCATCTTTTACTGATGCTCCTCCAAATTTGAATACCCTCATATAATTCAGATTTTAGATTTACACTAATTAAGTTTTATTTATTTTAATTTATTTGCTACAAAATTGTTTATGGCTTCTTCATCCATTTGAACTACTCGCCAATCGTCAAAAACTTTGGCTCCAGAATTTTCATAAAATTGTACTGCTGGAGTATTCCAGTCTAGTACAGCCCATTCAATTCTACGAACGTTGTCTTTTTGCCCTTGTTTAATTACTTCAGAATACAATGCATATCCAAGACCTGTGCCTCTCTCACTTTCTTTGACTACTAAGTCTTCAAGATGAATTGTTTTTCCTTTCCAGGTTGAATAACGATAATAATACAAAGCAATTCCAACAATTTCCTTCGGCTGTTCGCTTTCGCTCGAGTGATTTTCTTTTTCGGCTACAAAAACATGAAATAAAGGGTGTTCTCCAAAACCATCTCTTTCAAGATCTTCAACGGTTATTAAAACTGCATCAGGTTCTTTCTCGAAAACGGCTAATTCTTGGATCAATTCCAAAACACCAGACATATCCTTTTTTTGGCCTTTACGTATGATCATAATTTATTTTTTGTAATTATATTAAAAAACAGCCTGTTTACGTGCTGTTTTTTATGAAATAAGAGGCAAATATACAATAGTACTGAAGTATCCAACTATTATTATTTTCATTATCACAAAAAAAACGATATTTGTGACTTCAAACCAACTACATCGATTTCGTTATGGAAGAAAGAAGCACAACATTAGGAGAATTTATTATTGAAAATCAAAAAGCTTTTCAGTATTCATCTGGCGAATTGTCTAGGATTATCAATTCTATTAGACTAGCAGCCAAAGTGGTTAATCATAAAGTAAACAAAGCAGGTCTTGTGGATATTGTCGGTGCCGCTGGTGAACAAAACGTACAAGGTGAAGATCAACAAAAATTGGATGTATATGCTAATGAAATTTTTATTCAAACCTTAATCAATCGTGAAATTGTTTGCGGAATTGCTTCCGAGGAGAATGACGATTTTATCACTGTTCAAGGGAGTGATAATAGTCATAATAATAAATATGTTCTGTTGATGGATCCTTTGGATGGTTCATCGAATATAGATGTTAATGTTTCAGTGGGTACTATTTTTTCGGTTTATAGAAGAATTACTCCTATTGGAACTCCAGTACAACTTGAGGATTTTTTGCAGCTAGGAGTCAATCAAGTGGCCGCTGGTTATGTAATTTACGGGACCTCTACTATGTTGGTTTATACAACAGGTCATGGTGTAAATGGATTTACTTTGAATCCTGCAATTGGTACTTTTTATTTGTCACATCCTAATATGAAATTCCCAGAAACAGGTAATATTTATTCGATTAACGAAGGGAATTATGTGCATTTTCCGCAAGGAGTAAAAGATTACATCAAATATGTTCAGCTGGAAGAAGATGATCGCCCTTATACATCACGTTATATCGGGAGTTTGGTCTCGGATATTCATAGGAATATGATCAAAGGCGGAATTTATATTTATCCAACAAGTTCTAAAGCGCCAAAAGGGAAATTGCGTTTGTTGTACGAATGCAATCCGATAGCTTTTATTGTAGAACAAGCTGGCGGTAAAGCATCAGATGGTTTTGATAGAATACTAGAAATTGAACCTACCGAACTACATCAACGCATTCCTTTCTTTTGCGGAAGTATAAAAATGGTCGAGAAAGCAGAAGAGTTTATGCTTAAAGCTAAATTGAGTAAATATTAAATTTTAACAAAAAGGTCTATTTGAAAAAGGGGTAGTCCAAAAAGGCATTATCTTGTCAAGCTGAACTTGCTTTAGCTTATGTAAGTGGTTAATTGTCAGTATTTTTTAGATTCCTAAATAAATTCGGAATGACAAAAACAAGACTTTTTGAACACCCTCTTTTTTTTATTTGTACATATTTTTCATTTCATAGAGGAATGTTTCCTCATCGACTTCTTTATCTACTAATTTTAAAGCCTTATCAACGATGTAATGCACGTTACCAGGCGTAAATCCTAATGCTAATGCAAATTTAACAAGTAAGTGTTCTTGCAAATCGCCTAATTGATGGTCGCGATGCACTAATCTGGCAAGTTTATAGAGTGCTTCTAATCGTTCAACATATAAATACGGAGCATTGATTTCGTGTTTTGAAGGATCTTTTAATATATCTTCATATTCTTCATCTGATATTTGAAGTGCTAATGCTAATTTATCCAAAAACTTTTGTTCCTGTTCGGTAATGTTACCGTCAGCATAGGCTACACGAACAATGGCTGAAAAATGTCCTCTGTTTCTTTGGATATTTTCGCTATTAAATAAGTCTGAAAATGGCATAATGTATTTATTTAAGTTTGATATAAAGTTAATTAAAATTTAGTACTATTTCTGCTTTTTGACCGTTTTTAATAGAAATGAAGCGCCGTTTTTTTGGTTAATGATTGTTTAATGAAACATTTCATTTTCAAAATTAATCGTAAGTTTACGTCCCCTTATCAATTTAATTTTTTTTAATGATGTCAGAATTTTTAATTTACTTTCAAATAGGATTAAAGCATGTGTTGGATATTCACGCCTACGATCATGTTTTATTTCTAATCGCATTATCGGTTCCTTTTTCATTCAATGATTGGAAAAGACTTTTACTTTTGGTTACTATTTTTACTTTAGGCCACACCACAGCTTTGTTTCTATCGGTTTTCGGAATCGTTTCTGTTAAAGCCAATGTGGTCGAATTTTTAATCCCAATTACAATATTAATAACTGCTCTCTATAATTTGTTTACTGCTGGCAAAACCAGTAAAAACGGAAGTGTGAATCTGGTTTTTATAATAACTCTATTCTTTGGAATCATTCACGGATTAGGATTTTCTAATTATTTTAAATCGATATTAGGAGGTAGTAATGTTTCTAAATTATTGCCAATGTCAGAGTTTGCTTTGGGTATCGAAGTGGCACAAATTGCTGTAGTTATTGTGGTTTTGATATTGTCTTATATTGTGCAAACTGTTTTCCGTTTTTCGAAAAGAGATTGGGCATTGGTAATGTCTGCATTTATAGTAGGAGTGGTTTTGCCAATGATTATAGAAAGTGAAATCTGGAACAGATAAAATTTATGGAAGAAAAAAAATTGAACAAATACGATAGGGCGTACCTTAGAATTGCAACTGAATGGAGTGCATTGTCTTATTGTAAACGAAAACAAGTAGGCGCTATTATTGTCAAGGATAGAATGATTATTTCGGATGGATACAATGGCACACCGTCAGGTTTTGAAAATTGTTGCGAAGATGAGAACGGATTAACGCGTTGGGATGTTTTACATGCCGAAGCCAATGCTATCCTAAAAGTTGCCCGTTCTACTCAGTCCTGCGAAGGAGCTACTTTGTATATTACACTTTCGCCTTGTAAAGAATGCAGTAAGCTAATTCATCAATCGGGTATAAAAAGAGTCGTATATCATAATGGTTATCGTGATGATTCTGGGATTCAGTTTTTGCTAAAAGCTGGAATCGAGGTAGAGCATATTCCTGTTTTAGAAGAAGAAAATGAAATTTGATAATAAATATTTGCCTATAGTAATCGGAGGAATTTTTGCACTCGGAATTTTTATCGGCTCTTTTTCTAGTTCTTCATCTTCAGGTTCGTTTATTCCTAAAAGCAGTACCAAAGAGAAGCTTAATAAATTGATTGATTTTATCGATAACGAATATGTCGATGAAGTAAATACCGATTCTATAGTTAGCCTCACAGTTGATAATATTTTGGCCAAATTAGATCCGCATTCTATTTATATTCCTGCCAATGAACAGGCTGAAATAGCCGAGACAATGCGAGGGGATTTTGTGGGTATTGGAATCAATTTCTACATGTTCAAAGACTCTGTTGCTGTAATAACCCCTGTAAAAAACGGCCCTTCCGCCAAAGCCGGAATTTTAGCCGGTGACCGTATATTATTTGCCGATAAAAAAAAATTATTTGGACGAAAATTACCAAATGATAGTTTGTTTGCAGCATTAAAAGGGGAAATAGGTTCGCAAGTAGATTTGACTATTTATAGAAAATCGGAACACAAAAAATTAAAATTTTCTATAAAGCGTGATGTGATTCCGCTAAAAAGTGTAGATGTAGCGTTGAAACTAAATGCGACTACTGGTTATATCAAAATCAATCGTTTTGCTGGAACCACTTATGATGAGTTTACAAAGGCTTTGGCTTCCTTAAAAAAGCAAGGTGTAACAACTCTCGTTGTCGATGTTCGAAATAATGGAGGTGGGTATATGGAAGAAGCTATAGCCATTGCTGATGAGTTCTTGAAAAATAAAGAATTGATTGTTTTTACCAAAAGCAACAAATCACCTACGGAAAAAACTTTTGCAACCGAAAAAGGGGAGTTCGAAACGGGTAAGGTGTTTGTGCTAATTGACGAAAATAGTGCATCGGCAAGCGAAATTTTGGCTGGAGCTATTCAGGATAATGATAGAGGGACGATTGTAGGAAGGCGTTCTTTTGGTAAAGGGCTAGTGCAACGCGAAATGGATTTTAAAGACGGTTCTGTTGTACGTTTAACGGTTGCTAGATACTATACACCAACTGGGAGATCCATTCAAAAGCCATATTCTAAGGGTATTGAGGATTACTTTAAAGAATCAGAATCTAGATTTATTCATGGTGAATTGTTTAAAAAAGACAGCATAAAGGTTGTAGATTCTTTGAAATTCAAGACCAAAAAAGGTAGAATTGTTTATGGCGGCGGCGGAATTGTACCAGATGTTTTTGTTCCTTTGGAGGCTGAACATGGGACTAAAAATATTTCTTATTTATTGCAATCTGGGATTGTCGGGCATTTTGTTTTTGAAGAATTAGACGAGAATAGAAATGTTTTTGCAAACTTAAATTTTGAACAGTTCAAAACTAAAATTGGTACAACCGACTTGTATTTTAAAAATTTTCAGAAATACCTACTCCAAAATGGCTTGGATCTTAATTTAGATGCTTATAAAACCTTGGTCAAAAGATATGTCAATGCCGAATTTGCTAGGCAATTGTACAATGAGAATAATTATTATGAAATGATTTTGAAGGATGATGCCATGATAAAAGAGGTATTGAAGGAGGAGTCGAAGATTAAAAACGTAAAATAAATTGTGCCTATTTGGTAATAGTCATTCCTTAAAAACTTACTTTTTTTGAGTTTTTAAGGAATGCCTAATTAGGCAGAGACAAGAAACAATGTAGCAAAACAATTTTTGTTTCAGAACTTTTTGGGGTAATAGCGTATCTTTTAATCAAAATCTAGAGTGGTATAACTTTCAGACTTGATTATTTGAATAGCTAAAAATAGAATATTCTATTTTTACTTTTGTATTGTTAACTGAATTATCAATTTGAATGGTTTTACTTTTTCTATTTGAGATAAGCAATTTTTTAAGTTTTTAGGTTAGGATTATTTTTTTCAATTTATTATAGAATACATCTAACTCTTCCAGTTTGTTATTTAAGGTTATTATTTTTAGCTTATTAAATGAAATATTGAGTTTTTTAAATTTTCATTTAATTTCTCTTAGATTATTAAATGAAACATCTAGTTCTTCTAACTTTTCATTTAACTCTAGGTTACTTAATTTACTATTGTGATATTTGAGCTTTTTTAGGTTTTTATTGAGTTTTAAATTAGAAATTTGACTCCAAGAACAATCTAATTCAATTAAATTTTCGTTTAACTCCAGATTGCTTAATTTGCTATAGCTACAATTGAGTTTTTTTAGGTTTTTATTGAGTTTTAAATTTGAAATCTCATTATGAGAACAATCTAATTCAATTAAATTTTCGTTTAACTCCAAATTGCTTAATTTGCTATAGCTACAATTGAGTTTTTTTAAATTTTTATTGAGTTTTAAATTAGAAATACTACTATAACAACAATCTAATTCAATTAAATTTTCATTTAACTCCAGTTTGCTTATTCCACTGTAGAGAACATTGAGTTTTTTTAGGTTTTTATTGAGTTTTAAATCAAGAATTGAACTATGGGAACAATCTAATTCTTTTAATTTTTCGTTGAGAATTAATGATTTTATACCCACCCCACTAAATATTAAATATTCCAAGTTTTCATTAAGCTCAATATCAATTACATGTTGCAAAGAATTAATGTGATGTCGCAAAATCATTTTTTTTAAATTTACATTACATTTTATAGTTGTTATATTATTTAATGGGTTAATAGTAAGGTTTAATTCTTCTAAATCTGAGTACAATATAATTTTCTTGTTATTCGAAATGTAATATCCTGTTTCCATAATTATTAGTCAAAGGCTTTTTTGTGATTCCTGAAATCGAGTTTATTTTTCATCAAAAGTAAATCTCTGCTATGTCAAACTGTGTCGGACTGAAATTATTTTAAATGAAAAGCCCCGCAGTTGAGTGCGGGGCTGAATAATTATTTGCTTTCTAATTTTAGAATGTTTTATAATGCATTTAATTTCCATTTTTCAACAACCGAAACAATGTCATTCACATAATCCTCTTTTGAAGTTTGAGTTTGTACCGGATGATAGGCAGATATATATAGTTTACCGTCTTTTGATACGTGCCAAACATTTCCTTTTACAATTTCTGAGTCTTCAATTTTTAATAAATCTTTATAGTATTTGAAAGTATTTCCAAAAATTATAACATTTGGATTAATAAAATCTAATTGTTCTTCTAATAAATCAGAATATTTTTTTATTGATTGTTGTAGGTCGCTATCATGCGTCGTAGAATAATTTCTTGCAGGCAATTTTTGAGTGTTGATGATTGCAACACATTTGATGATTTGCGTCATTTCAGAATCAATCTCATCTAGGTTTTCATATTTAATGAAATTGTTGTGAATACTGTAGGAAGTTTGTATAATTGGCTTGAATGTTTTGTGCTTACTTAAATCTAAACCTTCCTTATCATACAAATCAAAATATGACCATCCTCCGCCAGTTCCATCCTCTTCATCATACGCCTCTTTAAGTATCCATGCCAAACGTATTTCTTTACTAAAATATTCATCGGGTTGCATAACCCCGTCAGAAATCAAATATCTTTCATTTTCAGGCTCTTCAATTCTTTGCTTCATTTTGGCTATAAGAATAGCATAATCTTCATCAAAATTTACTGGTTTCATAATTTTCATTTTTTAAATTTATTGTTTATATATCAAGTACAACTCTGCACAAGCCCGAGCATCACTCAACGCATCGTGATGATTTAATTGTATTCTGTATTTTCCACACAAGTTAGCCAAATTAGACTTATAAATTCTATACGTACAAAACTTATTGTAGTCAGGAATTAGTAAATTATATTAGCTCAATGTTTTATCTAAAACAGGAAAATCAAAACCAAAACCGTTGTGAGTCATTACATTTTGATTTTCGATGTAAGGAGCAATTTGAAACCAAATTTGGTCGAATGTAGGCGTGTTTATCGTGTCTTTGGCGGAAATGCCGTGAATATCCGTAAAACGGCTCCAATAATAATTATCGGGAGGTTTTACCAATAAATTGATTTCTTTGGTAATGATTCCGTTCTCTACCCGAACCAAACCAACCTGACAAATACTCCAACGATACCCTTGTGCGGTTTCAAAATATATTGCGGTGAATGAATCCATTATTGATAGAGTGCTGTCATTTCCAAAATACTATTTTTTATCTTGTTTTGTAGTGAAATAGGTGAAATCACTTTTACATCGGAGCCATACTTCAAAAGTTCCATAACGATATCATTGGTAGGATGAATATAAATTTCGGCCAAAACCCTATCTTCATCTTCATTCTCTTCTATAATGCGTTGGGATTCGTGCAATGGAAAACTCTTAATATAGTTGCCTTGTTGCCATGAAAACTCCAAGACGATTTTCGTCGCTGCCTCATAGGTTTCTACTCCAAAAGCGTGTTTGAATTCTTTTTCTACGTTGTAGGGGATGGGTTTGAATTTCGTATCGGTTATGATTAACTTTGAGATTCTGTCCAATCCAAATGTTTTAATAGTGTCGTCTTTTTTGTCCAAAGCAATCAAGTACCATCTTTGCTGTGATTCCTTGATGGCTATGGGCTTTACTTCTCGTTGCGTTGTGTCGGCTTTCCAGTGTTTTTTGTGGGTAAATTTTAGGATACAACTATTTCGAATGGCGTGGATAACTCCGTTGATGTGTTCCGTTCCTAATGATTTTCGTTTCTCTAAAAAAACGCTTGGCAATAATTTATTCCCCTCTTGCAATGCGTGGTGAATAGAAAAAGCATCTATCATCCGTGTTACCGACTGGTCTTCAATCTCTTCTTCGTCTATGCTGTACGTTTTTTCTTTTCGGTTATATTCAATCGAAATCCCAAAAAGAGTCAAAATGTCTTTTTTATCCCGTTCAAAAGTGCGAATGGCATATTCAAAATTAGTATCAATATCCTCGTTTTCAAGTTTCCGAATTACATATTCCTGCAATTCAGTAAAATTACTGGGACGACTCCTTAAGCGATCAATGATGTATAAATACCTTTTGAAATAAATTAATTTTGACATATTGTTTTTGTTTATTTTGTCAAAGATAAATCATTTGTCTGCCAATGTGTGGCGGGGTGCTTTTTTTAAACGTAATATCATCTTTATTTAAAGAATCATTACAGGAGGAGTCGAAACTTAAAGATTTGAAGTAAACTCGCTAAGTTGTGCTTTTTTGTTTAAAGTTTAAAGTTTAAAGTTTAAAGTTTAAAGTTTAAAGTTTAAAA
>NZ_JBDLZX010000002.1:32176-452233 GCF_040045115.1 Flavobacterium adhaerens
CGAATAAACGAATAAACGAATAAACGAATAAACGAATAAACGAATAAACGAATAAACGAATAAACGAATAAACGAATAAACGAATTTGCTGTTTATTTCCTAATACTATCGTGAGAGTGGGTTTGAGTTCCCTCATTCCATAAAGTAAGCAAATCTGTAGCTACAGATGCTCCACTTCCTGCGGCAATAGTCAATTGACTTCTCCAGCCAGCCAAAGTTCCAGCAACATAAATACCATCAGCCACTTTATGGTCAATGTTTTTTAGTTGAATTCTTTGTTTTTCGGGAAGTGCTTTTTGATGGGGTTCTACAAATTGCATTAAGCCTTCTATGCTAAATGTGTTGGCCGACCCAATTCCGATTACGATAGTACGGGTTCTATATGAGTTTTTATTAGTTGTTACCGTAAAGTCAGGGTAGTTCCCTTGTATTGATAGTACTTTCTCTTCAGGAATTTGGATGATATGAGGGTAAGTATCAAATAATTGTTGCGTACTTTCTGCCAATAAATCCGAACCTAATTTACCTGCTGGTATTCCGTAGGCATTATTAAAAATAGCTTCTTGAAGAGAAGAGGTTTTTTGGTGTGTGAAAATTCCAATTTTTTTTTCTGAAACAAAGGATTTGTTTTTTGCAGAGCCTAATACCATTGCACAGGATATTCCCGAAACACCACCACCAATTATCAATACGTCGAACACAATAGTTAGGCTTTATCGTTCATTTTTTCTACTATCTTTTTAGACATTCTAAAAATTAGAAGAATTAATACAGCACAAAATGAGGCAACTACACCTACAAGTGCTATTACACTATCTCCTTGGAAAGGATTTTTAAAATCAATTAAGGTTACATTGAAAATGAGCAGCGAAATGGCTAAGAACACCAAGATGTTAGTAAAAATTTTCATAGGTTATATTTTAGTTTTTACAAGTAATTTTTTAATCATAATTTGTTTTTAGCACGGTCAAATAAGATTGAGTTAAGTCCCGTAATAATGTTAGTGGGTAAAAGTATAATTTTTTTCTTTAGAGAAACAAGCCTTTAACATTAGCAGCAAATAATTTAACAGCTATTGCCAATAGGACTACGCCAAAAGTCTTACGAATCACTCCAAGTCCGTTCTTTCCTAATAATTTCTCTATTTTTCCAGATGATTTCAAAACAATATAAACGAGTATGATATTGAGTACTATGGAGATAACTATATTGATAGTGTGAAATTGTGATCGCAAAGAGAGTAAAGTTGTCATAGTTCCAGCACCAGCTATTAAAGGAAATGCTAAAGGAACGATAGAAGCAGAACTGGCTTCTTCGTCTCTATAAAGATGAATGCCCAAAATCATTTCCAACGCTAAAAAAAACAAAACAAAAGAACCAGCAACGGCAAATGAATGCACATCTATACCTATCAATTTCAAAAATTCTTCTCCAATAAATAAAAAAATAATCATAATAAATCCAGCCACTAGCGCTGCTTTTTCAGATTCTATATGACCATGTTTGGTTCGTAAACCAATAATGATGGGTATTGATCCCACAATATCAATAACAGCAAAAAGAACCATTCCGACTGTAATAATCTCTTTAATATCAAAATCCAGCATCTTGTAGTTTTTTTAATAAATAATTACTTTGTTGTTGTTTTAGCTTTCAAAAGTACATATATTTTTTTCAATTAGAATGTTTTGTTGTTAATCTGATAGTTTGTGCATAAATGAATCAAGTGTTAAATAGACTCGCTTATTTTGGATTTGATTTTTATGTAAGTAAAATTGGTGCAATGTGTTAATTTATCCATTTTATGAGTTTAAGTTTTCGGCCTTATTTTTATTTCCTGAATCTTTAGTTACCTTTGCAAAATGTTTCAGCTAGGAAAAACCATCGTATCGGAGGATATACTCCAAAAAGAATTTGTGTGTAATTTGTCTGCCTGCAAAGGAGCTTGTTGTGTCGATGGTGATGCAGGAGCACCATTGAGCTTGGAAGAAACAAAGGTTCTGGAAGAGTTATATCCAAAAGTGAAACCCTTTTTACGAAAAGAAGGAATTGAAGCTATTGAAGCTCAGGGAACTTGGATCAATGGTACCGATGGTGATCTCGAAACACCTTTAATTGATAATAAAGATTGTGCTTACGTTATTTTTGATGGGCCAACCGCACTTTGTGGAATTGAACAAGCCTATAATCAAGGAATAGTCGATTGGAAAAAGCCAGTTTCTTGTCATCTGTATCCTATCAGAGTTAAAGATTTTTCTGAATTTGCAGCGGTAAATTATGACAAATGGGATATTTGTGATGACGCTTGTTCTCTTGGTGCAGCACTCGAAGTACCCGTTTACAAATTTGTAAAAGAAGCTCTTATTCGTCGCTTCGGAAATGACTGGTATCTTGAACTTGAAAAAGTAGCCGAAGACCTAAAAAATGGCTTGTAGTTTAGTTGTGTGAACTTCTTCTTCTTTTCTTAAAAAGGATTATTTTATGGGGGTTTACATCGTTTTTATTGAGTTAAACACCTAGTAATCAGTAAAATAAAATAAGTAAGAAATTTCTCTTAAAAATCTATTTGTTGTTAAAAACTAAGAGTGATTGTGAATAAGTTTGACTTTTAAAAACCGCATTATTTCATAATCTTTGTAATTCGATTTTCGTATCAGTTTTCATTATAAAAAATCAAAATAAACATCAAATCCCATGTCTAAAATAGAACCAATTTTACAAGAAAATAAAAATCGTTTCGTTATTTTTCCAATCAAGCATCATGATATTTGGGAAAGATATAAAACGATGGAAGCTAGTTTTTGGACGGCTGAAGAAATTGATTTGTCGCAAGATTTAAACGACTGGAATCATAAATTAAATGATGATGAGCGTTATTTTATTAAGCACATTTTAGCATTTTTTGCAGCTTCAGATGGGATTGTTAATGAAAATTTGGCAGAGAATTTCGTAAATGAAGTTCAATATGCCGAGGCTAAGTTTTTCTACGGATTCCAAATTATGATGGAAAATATTCATAGTGAAACGTATTCACTTTTAATAGATACTTATGTAAAAGATGAAGCAGAAAAATCCGAGTTGTTTAATGCTTTGGATGTGTTTCCAGCTATTCGAAAAAAAGCAGATTGGGCTCTTAAATGGATAGAGTCCGATTCTTTCTCAGAAAGACTTATTGCTTTTGCAGCAGTAGAAGGAATTTTCTTCTCGGGAGCATTTTGTTCTATTTACTGGTTGAAAAAACGTGGTCTGATGCCTGGTTTAACCTTCTCAAATGAATTGATTTCACGTGACGAAGGAGTTCATTGCGATTTTGCTGTGCATTTACACAATCATCATTTGGTAAATAAAGTCCCAAAGACGCGTATTAGAGAAATTATTGTAAATGCTTTAGATATCGAAAGAGAATTTATTACCGAATCACTTCCTGTGAGTTTGATTGGTATGAATGCAAACTTAATGACACAATATCTTGAATTTGTTGCTGATAGATTATTAGTAGAATTAGGTTGTGCAAGAGAATACAATGTTGCCAATCCATTTGATTTTATGGATATGATTTCACTTCAAGGAAAAACTAATTTCTTCGAGAAAAAAGTTGCCGAATATCAAAAATCTGGAGTTAAAGTTTCCGAAAGTGGTGATGCTCAAAAAATTAGCTTTGATGCTGATTTTTAAGAAGTCTCTAACCAGAATTTGATACAATAAATAATAAAATAAAATAGTTATAAATTAAGTAGTTTTTAAGTTCCCCCAAATCTAAAAACTAAGTTGATTCAGCCCAATATTAAAGGGACTTATGACGGCATTTTGTTGCATTTTTTTAAAATGAAGCAAAATATCGAAGGGAGTTATGTGTCAACACCGAGTAAAAAATGAATTATGAATTCCTACTATTCGTAAGTCGAAATTCATTCACTAAAATAAATTTGATAGTATGTACGTAGTAAAGAGAGATGGTCACAAGGAGCCTGTAATGTTTGATAAAATTACAGATAGAATTAAAAAATTATGTTACGGCTTGAACGAATTGGTAGATCCAGTTAAAGTAGCTATGCGAGTTATTGAAGGTTTATATGATGGAGTTTCGACATCAGAACTTGATAATCTTGCTGCAGAAACTGCTGCTTCTATGACAATCGCACATCCTGATTATGCACAGTTGGCTGCTCGTATTGCGATATCAAATTTACACTCGAATACAAAAAAATCATTCTCGGAAACGATGAATGAAATGTTTCATTACATCAACCCAAGAACCAATCTTGAAGCTCCATTATTAGCCGAAGAAGTGCATAGAGTGATTATGGAAAATGCTGAATTTTTAGATTCCCATATCATCTATAATAGAGATTTTAACTACGATTACTTTGGTTTCAAAACTTTAGAGCGATCGTATTTATTGAAAATAAACGGTAAAATTGTAGAGCGCCCACAGCATATGCTTATGCGTGTTGCGGTAGGGATTCACTTAGACGATTTAAAATCGGTTATGGAAACGTACGACTTAATGTCTAAAAAGTACTTTACACATGCAACTCCTACATTGTTCAATGCTGGAACACCGAAACCGCAAATGTCTTCTTGTTTCCTTTTGGCAATGCAAGATGATAGTATTGATGGTATTTACGATACCTTAAAACAAACCGCAAAAATTTCACAATCTGCTGGTGGAGTAGGGCTTTCTATTCACAATGTTCGTGCTACAGGATCTTATATTCGTGGTACTAATGGTACTTCAAACGGAATTGTACCGATGCTGAGAGTGTTTAATGACACGGCACGTTATGTAGATCAAGGAGGTGGAAAACGAAAAGGGAGTTTTGCCATTTATATCGAAACTTGGCATGCTGATATTTTTGAATTCCTTGATTTGAAAAAGAATACAGGTAAAGAAGAAATGCGTGCAAGGGATTTGTTTTTTGCAATGTGGACTTCAGATTTGTTCATGAAACGCGTACAAGAAGACTCAACTTGGACCTTGATGTGTCCTAACGAATGTCCAGGTTTGTATGATGTGTATGGAGAAGAATTTGAAGCGTTATATACAGATTATGAGTTTAGAGGGAAAGGTAGAAAAACCATCAAAGCGCGTGAATTATGGGAAAAAATTCTAGAATCTCAAATCGAGACTGGAACTCCATATATGTTGTACAAAGATGCAGCGAACAGAAAATCAAATCAAAAAAATCTAGGTACGATTCGTTCATCAAACTTATGTACTGAGATTTTAGAATATACTTCTAGCGATGAGGTGGCAGTTTGTAATTTAGCTTCTATTTCTTTGCCAATGTTTGTTGAGAACGGAGCGTTCAATCACCAATTGTTATTCGATGTGACCAAACGTGTAACTCGTAACTTGAATAGAGTAATTGACCGAAATTACTATCCAGTTAAGGAAGCAGAAAATTCTAATTTACGTCACAGACCAGTAGGATTGGGTGTACAAGGTTTGGCAGATGCTTTTATCATGTTGCGTATGCCTTTTACCAGTGATGAAGCTAAAACATTAAACCAAGAAATTTTCGAAACACTTTATTTTGCCGCATGTACAGCTTCTATGGAAATGGCAATCGAAGAAGGTCCATATTCTACTTTCAAAGGTTCTCCAATGTCTAATGGAGAATTTCAACACAATCTTTGGGGATTAAAAGATGAAGAATTGTCAGGAAGATGGGATTGGGCTTCATTGAGAAAAGAAGTTATGAAAAACGGTGTTCGTAACTCATTATTGGTAGCTCCAATGCCAACAGCTTCTACTTCTCAGATTTTAGGAAACAATGAAGCTTTTGAACCATATACTTCTAACATTTATACAAGACGTGTATTGTCTGGTGAGTTTATTGTTGTTAATAAACATTTATTACACGATTTAGTAAAACTTGGTTTATGGAATGAAGACTTGAAGCAAGAAATCATGCGTCAAAACGGATCTGTTCAAAATATTGATATCATTCCTCAAAATTTGAAAGACTTGTACAAAACCGTTTGGGAAATGTCTATGAAAGATATTATCGATATGTCTCGTCAGAGAGGATATTTTGTGGATCAATCGCAATCATTAAACTTATTTATGCAAGATGCTAACTATTCAAAATTAACATCGATGCACTTTTACGCTTGGCAGTCAGGTCTGAAAACAGGAATGTACTATTTGAGAACGAAAGCAGCGGTAGATGCCATTAAGTTTACTTTGAATAACGATAAAAAAACTGTTTCTATTCCAGAATCTAAACCGCAAGTTAGAAATGCTGAAGCCGTAGAGGTTGATACTTCGATGTCAGTAGAAGAATACAGAGCTATGATCGAACTAGCTAAAAATGCTGGCCCAGAAGATTGCGAAATGTGTGGGTCTTAATTGATAATGACATTATAAAAAAAATAGCCGTTCCTGAATAGGAATGGCTATTTTTTTTATAACGGATTTATTGTTTTATGCTTCTTGTTTTCTCTCTCCAATTTGTTGTCTCCACATCGCATAATAAAGTCCTTTTTCGGCTAGTAAGTCGTCATGTTTACCTTGCTCAATTATTTGCCCTTGTTCTAAAACAAATATTTTATCAGCATGCATAATCGTAGATAAACGATGGGCGATTAAAACGGTTATTTGATCTTTTTTGGATGAAATGTCCCGAATGGTTTTGGTAATTTCCTCTTCGGTAATCGAATCTAATGCTGAAGTTGCTTCGTCAAAGAGTAATAAATGTGGATTTCGTAACAAAGCTCTGGCAATAGATAGGCGTTGTTTTTCCCCTCCAGAAACTTTAATACCGCCTTCACCAATAGTTGTGTAAATACCGTTTTCTGCTCTCGCTAATAAATTCTGACATGCCGCTTTTTGCAATACTTCATTGATTTCGGTATCAGTTGCATCGGGTTTCACAAACAGTAAGTTGTCTTTTATAGTGCCCGAAAAAAGCTGAGCATCTTGTGTTACAAATCCCAATTGTTGTCTTAACTCGGTAAGATCGATGTCATTTGCATTTTTTTCATTGTAAAAAATGGCTCCTTCAGCTGGGTTGTACAAACCAACGAGCATTTTTACCAAAGTTGTTTTTCCGCTTCCTGAAGGTCCTACAAAGGCTATAGTTTCGCCAGCTTTGGTATCAAACGAAATGTTTTTTACCGCATAGGTGTTTGCGCTTTGGTGTTTGAATGATATATTTTGAAATTGTAAATGATTAATAGCTCCAATAGTTTTTGGATTGACTGGGATTTTTTCGCTTTCTGAATTCATTAAGGTTCCAAAGTTATCCATAGAAGCTTTGGTCTCATTGTAAGTGGCGATTACATTTCCTAATTCCTGCAATGGATTGAATAAAAAGAAAGAAAAGAACATCAAGGTAATCAAATCTCCGGGTTTGATAATGTCATGGAAAATGAACATATACAATGAAAACACTAAACAGGTTCTCATAAAATGAACTGTTGTGCCTTGGATGAAACTTAACGAACGGATGAAGCGTACTTTTTTGAGTTCTAATCCAAGAATTTTTATGGTAGTTGCATTGAGTCGGTTGACTTCTTGTTCTGTTAAACCTAAACTTTTTACAAGTTCAATATTGCGTAAAGATTCTGTTGTTGCTCCAGCCAAAGCGGTTGTTTCGCCTAAAATCTCTTTAGAAACTTTTTTGATCCTTTTGCCTAAAAAAGAACTAACAAAGGCAATTACGGGAACTGTTATTAAAAATATTGGGCCTAATAGCCAATGAATACTCACCGCATAGACCACTATAAAAACAATGCCAACTACAGATTGGAAAATTAACGAAATGGATATAGTGATAAATTTTTCGCAATCAATTTTTACTTTTTGGAGTTTTCCTAAAGTTTCACCAGAACGTTGGTCTTCAAATTCTTGAAAGGGTAATTGTAATGCTTTTTGAATACCGTCCGTGTACATTTGAGCACCAGTTCTTTGGATGATAATATTGGTGTAATAATCCTGAAAGTTTTTTGTAATTCTGGACACCATTGCTGCTCCAAGTGATAATCCCAACCAACCTAAAACGGCTTTTATAAAATTAAGTTTGTTGTGACTGAAATTAGCAACTCCTACACCGCATTCATTTAGTAATTTTCCAATAATGATGGAGTCAAACATCGAAAAACATTGATTGATTGTGGCCAAAAATAGGGCAATATATAAAAGTGTTTTGTGGGTTTTTATATAGTTATATAGTGTTTTCATAAAAAATGTATTAGGTAGAAAGATTCAGTTGCAATCCCTTTTTGATTGAAAGGAAACAAAATTATAATAAAACATCGAAATATTTCGATATATAAAAAATATATTTTTATATTTGTTGCATGATTACGGAATTAACAATTAAGCAAGTCGAAAAAATATCTAAAGCTTTAGGGGATCCCTATCGTTTGAAGATCATGAAGATGGTGGGTAAAAGTGAAGAATGTGTACAGTGTTGTGATGTGATTTCGGAGTTCAATCTGGCTCAGTCAACAATGTCTCATCATTTGAAACAATTGATCGATGCTGAATTGCTTATAGCAGATAAAGAAGGTCGTAATCTAAAATTTGTAGTAAACAGAGAAATTTGTGCTGCTTATGCTAATTATGTTAGCAATTTTGGGCTTTAGCCTTTTTTTTATTTCAAAACATCGAAATATTTAGATATTTAAATACTTAAAACAATCAAATTAATTAAAGAAATTATGAAAAAATTGAATAACAAAGTGGCTGTGATTACAGGAGGTAATAGCGGTATTGGATTGGCAACAGCCAAATTGTATGCTCAACAAGGAGCAAAAGTGGCAATTACGGGACGCAATAAAGAAACTATAGATAAAGCTGTTTTTGAAATAGGTCAAGGATCTATTGGTTTGACAAGTGATGTATCGGATTTGAAAGCCATTGACAACACCTATAAAACCATTAGTGATACTTTTGGTAAAATAGATGTATTGGTTGTAAATGCTGGAGTTTTTATTGCGGCACCGATAACCGAATATACTGAGGAAATGTTTGATCAAACCAGTGATATTAATTTTAAGGGTGTTTTCTTCGGGATTCAAAAAGCTTTACCGTATTTAAACAATGGGGCATCGGTAATTATTACAGCTTCAACGGTAGCACACAAAGGATATGCAACAACAGCGGCTTATTCTGCTACTAAGGCAGCGGTGCGTTCTTTAGCCAGAACCTTATCGGCTGAATTATTAGATCGTAATATCCGTGTGAATGTTTTGTCTCCTGGTCCAATCGATACACCTATATTCCAGAGAGATGGTGCTTCGGAAGAAGAAGCAAATCAAACCAAAGCTCATTTTGCTTCTACCATACCTGCAAAACGAGTAGGAACTTCAGAGGAAATGGCTGAAGGCTTTTTGTATTTGGCCTCAGATGATTCTAAATTTATGATTGGTGGTGAATTGTTATTAGATGGGGGAGCAGCAACTTTGTAAATTGTGAAAATATATCCAAGTAGTGATTTAATCGAGTTAAAGCGCTACTTGGATTTATATAAAAAATTTATTATTAAGGGTTGAATGAAAAACCTACGCTAAAAAACAATCGCACTGTATCGAAATTATTTATCCACGAAGTGTCAAAATGTATGGGACCTAAAATAGATTGATACGAAATTGCAGCTCCTCCTGATAGTACCAAGCTTGTTTCTAAACTGTCGTCCCAATTTCCTTTAGGGCTAAAGGCATTGCCAATGTAATCATTAAAGTTAGCAAAGCCTACACTAGCCAGATTAAAATGAGGAGTGAGGTATAGCTTTCCAATTGCATTTATTTGTGTACCCAGTCTAATTCCCATTAATTGTGAGACATTGAGTTCGTCTTCATGAAGACCAGGAAAAGAAAAACGATAGCTTCCTGAATTCTGAATAATACCTCCCATAAAATATTTTGCTGCAAAACCAAAATCACTCAGAGATTGATGGTTTTTAAGTTTATCCATGAACATAAAATAAGAATCAAAGCCAATCATTCCTGATATTCTTTTTTTAAAAATTATTCTTCTTTCAAAAGTAAATCCTAATTTGGTATAACCATTTGTCGAACCCGATACGGCGGGCAAGGTTTCATCTAAATACGAAATATTAACATCAGTTAGTAATGAGCGATTTATATTGGCTTTTAAAATGGTTCCATTAGTAGCAAAGAATACTTTATCCATATCATTATACGAATAATGAATGCCAGCTTCAATGCTTTTAAAGTTGTAGTTATGAATCGAGAAAATATTGGAATTGTAATCGGAGTTGTATTTTGGTTTTAATTCGGTATAGTTGTAATTTAATCCAAAACCAACGTAATTTTTTAGAGAGTTTAAATTTTTATTGAATTCGGTATTGAATTCGAAGGCATTGTATAGCATATTATCGGCTGATTTGCCATCGAGAAAAATCTCTTGTTTTAAAAAAGCACCATATAATTCTGATCCCCACCACCAACTTTTATTTTTACTAAAGTTTTTTTGAAAGCCAATTCTAGCTTTAGGCTGTTCGGCTATGTCAGCCGTAACAATTAGACGAGAGGATTGTGTCAGAATATTTCTGGCAGTATAGTTAAGGATTAAGCCAACACC
Organism: Flavobacterium adhaerens; assembly: GCF_040045115.1. Lineage (NCBI taxonomy): Bacteria > Pseudomonadati > Bacteroidota > Flavobacteriia > Flavobacteriales > Flavobacteriaceae > Flavobacterium > Flavobacterium adhaerens. The sequence goes on from NZ_JBDLZX010000002.1 coordinate 42,732, forward strand.
TCTGTAGGTGTCATAATGTAATGAAGTGTTGAGTTGGTTTTTACTATGTTCGTGACCATATAATGTTAGTCCTAATTTATCTTTATCTGTAATAAAATAACTATAGTTGATTTGATCAAAAAGATTAGTTCCCATCGCTCTATTAATTCCAGCAATTAAATCTGATGGAGTATATTTGGTATGTGTTTTAATGTTTGTTCGAGCGATTACTAATGGAATATTTTCTTTACTTACGTTTTTGTAAACAATAGTATCAAAGGAAAACTCTTTTAATGTTTCTGGAAGTTGATGAGTTCGTTGTTGGTAGGGTTTTAATTTTTCTGCTAAAGCTGTCAAAGCAGGTAAAACTTCGTTGGTAGCGATTTTACCGTCTTTATAAATTTCGCTACTTTTTTCAAAATCAGCAGTAGAAAAACGTAAATTGGGCAGATGATCGACCAAAATGTCACAGAGTGCTTGATTCGCTGGGTTTTTAATATTGCTGGGGAACATACTGGTTTGCATCAAGACTGTTACGAGACTGTTCAGTTTATCGATGGGTTCCATTCCTCCACCAACATCGCTTCCAATAATGATATCGGCTCCCATTTGTTTGGCTACATCGGTAGGGAAATTATTCATGACGCCGCCATCAACCAAAACTGTTTTTTCATGAGGTATAGGATTGAAAATTGCTGGTAAGGACATGCTGGCTCTCATTGCGTATGCCAAACTTCCTTTGCTTAGTATGACTTCTTTTCCTTCGACTAAATCAGTCGCCATTGCCCGAAAGGGAATTGAAAGTTTGTCAAAATCTTTGATGTTGTAAACAGGAAAAGTTAGTTCGGAAAGGTATTCTCTTAAATTTTGATCGTTTAATAAGGAACTCACACTGTTTAGTTTCCCATCTTTGACCCCAATTCCAACTAAATATCTTTGAAATTCTCTTTTTTCTTCTACACCTACATTTTTTAGAGACAAACCACCTCCTAAAACTTTATCCCAATCGATATGATTGGTAATGCTTGCGATACTGTCTCCTGAATATCCCATGGCATATAACCCCCCGATGATGCTTCCCATACTGTTCCCAACTATAAGATCTGGAACAATGTGTAGCGAATCTAATTTTTGTAAAAGAGGAATGTGAGCAATTCCTTTGGCACCGCCTCCACTTAGAACTAATACGACTTTAGGTTTTTTGTCTTGAGAAAGTATTATTTGTGGAAGGCTTATTACAAATAACAGGATAATGAACAGCGTTTTTTTATTTATAATCATAGCATATTTATGAGTGTGAAAAATAGAGGCCTTTTTGTTTGTTTAAAAATACTTAGTTATTTGTAATTGAGCAATTTTTTGAATGAAATTAGTGTCCTGCGGTTTTAGAAAAAATATTAATTACAATAACTCCAATTAATATCAGAGTTAAACCAATAATAGCTGGCAAATCGAGCATTTGTTTAAAAAAAATAACACCAATTATAGTGATCAAAACAATCCCTACTCCAGACCAAATAGCATAAGCAATTCCGATTGGAATTGTTTTTATGGCAAAACTCAAAAAATAAAAGGCTCCACAATAACCAATAATAGTAATAATACTTGGGATTAATTTGGTGAATTCAGCTGATTTTTTTAATGCTGAAGTAGCAATGATTTCAAAGACAATCGCAATCATCAAAAATAGAAAGTTTTTCATATCTCAAGTTTTTGTTCAAAGTTATATTTTTTATTAATGAAAAATAAAAACCCTCACATTTCTGCGAGGGTTCTATCTTAATTCTTAGTACTAAAAGTCTTAATACTAGTATCTGTAATATTCTGGTTTGAATGGTCCTTGAACTTCAACACCAATATAAGCCGCTTGATCGTCACGTAAAACTTCCAATTCAACGCCTAATTTAGCCAAGTGCAAAGCAGCTACTTTTTCATCTAAATGTTTTGGTAACATATACACTTCGTTTTTGTAAGCTGCACTGTTGTTCCATAATTCAATTTGAGCCAAAGTTTGGTTGGTAAATGAGTTACTCATTACAAAACTTGGGTGACCAGTAGCACAACCAAGATTTACCAAACGACCTTCAGCCAAAATGATGATGTCGTTTCCAGCGATAGTATATTTGTCAACTTGTGGTTTGATTTCGATTTTAGAAGCACCGTGGTTTTTGTTCAACCAAGCCATATCAATTTCGTTATCAAAGTGTCCGATGTTACAAACAACCGTTTTGTCTTTCATTTTCTCGAAATGACTTCCAACTACGATATCTTTATTTCCTGTAGTTGTAATGATGATATCAGCATTAGCAATTACAGTATCTAATTTTTTAACTTCGTAACCGTCCATAGCCGCTTGTAAAGCACAAATTGGATCGATTTCAGTAACGGTTACAATAGAACCAGCACCTCTAAAAGAAGCAGCAGTTCCTTTTCCAACGTCACCGTATCCGCAAACTACAACTCTTTTTCCAGCTAACATCAAGTCAGTTGCACGACGAATAGCGTCAACAGCAGATTCTTTACAACCGTATTTGTTGTCAAATTTTGATTTAGTAACAGAGTCGTTGATATTGATTGCAGGCATTGGTAATGTTCCCGCTTTTACTCTTTCGTACAATCTGTGAACACCAGTTGTAGTTTCTTCTGATAATCCTTTGATTCCAGCTACCAATTCTGGGTAACGATCAATAACCATATTTGTCAAATCTCCACCGTCATCCAATATCATGTTCAATGGTTTTCTGTCTTCACCAAAGAATAAAGTTTGTTCGATACACCAGTCAAATTCTTCTTCATTCAAACCTTTCCAAGCATAAACAGAGATTCCAGCAGCAGCAATTGCAGCAGCAGCCTGATCTTGAGTAGAAAAAATGTTGCAAGAAGACCAAGTAACTTCAGCGCCAAGAGCAATCAAAGTTTCAATCAAAACAGCAGTTTGGATGGTCATGTGCAAACATCCAGCAATACGAGCTCCTTTAAGCGGTTGTTCGTCTTTGTATTCTGCACGAAGTGCCATTAAACCTGGCATTTCAGCTTCGGCCAATTCAATTTCTTTTCTTCCCCAAGCCGCTAGAGAGATGTCTTTTACTTTGTAAGCCACATAAGGCGTAGTCGTTGTACTCATTTATAGTATATTTGTATGATATTTAAATTTTTTGCAAATTTATGTAATAAGTTATGATTTAAAAAGCATTCGACAATATTTGTGATTTGTTTAATGCTGTTATTAAGTGTGTTTTAGATTGTAGATTAGTTATTTAGAATTTTTGATTTAAGGAATATATGACAATAATTGTGTTTCTTAAATCGTAATGGAATTCAAAATCTGAAATCTAAAATCTAAAATCTATCCCGATAGCTATCGGGACTAAAATCTAAATTCTCAATGCCTTTATACAAAACAATAGATCTTGAATTCAATACTCGGATTCTGATTTGGAAAGTAGCTGAATCCTTAGAGGAACTGGAGTCGAAAGTAGAATTGAAACCCAAAACCCAATTGCGGTTCAATGGGATGAAATCAGAGTTGCATAAAAGAGCTTTTTTATGCGTGAGAATGTTATTTAAAGAAATAGGGGTTTCCGATTTTGATTTGCATTATGACAAATTCGGAAAACCTTATTTGAGTGATCAGCGTCATATTTCAATCACTCATTCGCATAATTTTGCAGCTATTATTGTGAGCGATAAGACCGTTGGAATCGATATGGAATTGCAGCGCGAAAAAATCATTCGAATAGCTGATAAGTTTGTTGATTCGGAATTTACGTATCTACAACCCGAATTACAAGATGAGTATGTCAAAAAACTCACCGTAATTTGGGGAGCCAAAGAAGCTATTTTTAAGATCCGAAACGAAAAAGGAATCAGCTTCAAAGATCATATTCAAGTAGATAATTTTTTATTGGATCAAAATCAGACTAAAGCTTGCCTTCTTTTTGATAATTTGCAAATGAAGTTTGAGGTGTATTATCTAGAAGTAGAAAGTTTTACTTTGGTTTATACTTTTGAGGGGAAAATACTTATATAGTCACTTTATTTCGATGTTCGAATATATTGAGGAATAAAAACGTACCCATCTTTCTGGCACGACGTTTTAAAATGTCTGCATTTTCGCCCTCATAAAGATCATCTATAGTTTGTAGCCAATAGTTTAACCAAATTCCAAACTCATTTGTTGTGATAACACCCCCAAAAAGGGCATCTACTTTTGTGTGAACTTCCAACGGATTTCCTTTGTATTTTTTGACTGCGAATAAATTGGTTTCCCAAAAATCGGTAAGTCTTTCTAAATGCTCTTCCCAATTTTGAATTGTTCTATTAAAATAAAAACCGATTTTCCCATCGGTTCTTATTTTGGTATAAAAGGTATGAACCAAAAGGGAGATGTCGTCTCGGTTTTCTATTGTTTTTTTCATCGTTAAAGATTGTTGACAATAATCAAAATAATGCTAATAAAGACACTAATCAACATAAGATTAAAAACAACTTTACGACTAAATTGAGCTAAAATTGAGGTGTTAGCAAACATGCTTGATAGTACAATAAGGGTTAGTTGTACCATTTGTAGAAATGAAGTGCCGTTAGAAAGAACAAACATGGCTGCCGCTGCACCAAGACAACTTTGCCCGATTATGGCTAATGTTGCTGCACCAAAATAATTTTTGTTGAAATTTTCGAATATTGAGTTGTAAAGTGTCATAATGTGTAGTTTTTATAATAACAAAACTACACTTGTATTGCTTCTCGTTTTTATGACTCAAATCATAATAAGAATTTTATCGATAAACTTTTCGCTTAATTATTTTCAATTCACTTTTTTTCTCTAATGATTTTATGGCTCTAATAACAGTCTCTACTCGTAGGCCAGTTAGATCACCAATTTGTTGTCTGGTAAAACTGATAAGATAACCGTTTTCATCTTTCTTAAAATTAAAATGTTCGATAGCATAATCGATCAATTTCAAAATGCGGTGTTCTGGTTCCTGAGAGGATATTTCGGCTGCCATAACAGATTTGTAATAAAGACGCTGTGATAGATTTTGGACGAATTTTAATCCCACCAGTGGATTTTTGGAAATTAATTCTAAAAACTGATTTTTAGGCACACAGACAATTGTGGCATCTTCAACAGCAATTGCGGTAGCAGGATATAGTTTGTCTATAAATAGAGGAGGTTCGCCAAAACATTGGTTTTCATAAAAAAAGCCTTGTATGAATTCTCGGCCGTCATCGTTATAATTACTCATTTTAACCTCACCCGAAAGAATTTGGTAGTAATGCGTAGGTAACTTTCCTTCTTGAAAGACTATGTCCGATTTTTGATATTTTTTTATCAATCCGCCAAATTCTTCCAGTAACTTTAAAGCAATCATAATTTTTTATTTAAAAAAAATAAACCTGAAATCGAAACAACAAATATAATTCATTCAAAATTGTTTACAGACTTTGAAAAAACTTTTACTTTTACCGTTCTATGCAATATAAAAACGAATTATACCAAGAATTACTGCAATACAAGCTAACGGGCAGAAAAGCCCTTGCCATATTACTGGATCCCGACAAAATAGTTTGGGAACATTTAGCGTATTTAATAGAACAGATAAACCAATCGCCAGCAACACACATTTTTGTTGGTGGAAGTATAGTAGAATCGAAAATTTTAGACCAATTAATTATTCGTTTAAAAGAAGAAATCAACTTGCCGATTCTTTTGTTTCCAGGTGATACTTCTCAGATTTCATCTCAGGCCGATGGGATTCTATTTTTGTCGTTAATATCCGGTAGAAATCCAGATTATTTGATAGAACATCAAGTAAATGCAGTTCCTATTTTGAATAGGATGAATTTAGAAATCATACCTACTGGGTATATGTTGATTGAAAGCGGGACTCAAACTGCGGTAGAAAGAGTGAGTCAAACCAAGCCTTTAGCCCGTAATAATATCGAATATGCTATTTATACAGCTCAGGCTGGCCAAATGTTGGGTAATAAACTTATTTATCTAGAAGCAGGAAGTGGAGCAAAGCACGCTGTTCCCCTAGAGATGATTTATCAGGTTTCAAAGGGTATTCAAATTCCATTAATTGTTGGTGGCGGAATTGCAAATCGTGAAGCTATTCAAAATGCGTATGAAGCTGGTGCAGATTTGGTAGTAATTGGAACTGCTTTCGAAAAGAATATTGATTTTTTTAATTCTTAAAATACTAAAATTGTAGAATAAAATGTTTGATTATTTATTTGCCCAATATAGTGGTTATCCAATTCACGAGGTTTATTTAGAACTTATTGCTGTTTTTTTTGGACTTTTGAGTGTATGGTTTGCTAAGAAAGATAATATTTGGGTTTTTCCAACTGGTTTAATAAGCACATCTATTTATGCGTATTTACTTTGGCAATGGAGTTTGTTGGGAGATTCCATGATTAATGTGTATTATTTTATAATGAGTTTTTATGGGTGGTATCATTGGACAAGAAAGAAAGATAATATCGTTGAATTTCCAATTTCTTCGATGAACAGCAAAGAAATGGTAACAGCAACCATTATTTTTGCATTAACCGTTTTTTTTGTAGTTATTGTATATCTTTATTTTGATAAATTTACCAACTGGTACTCTTATTTAGACACATTTTTGACTGCAATTTTTTTCGTTGGAATGTGGTTAATGGCTAAAAGAAAAGTAGAAAATTGGGTTTTATGGATTGTAGGGGATCTACTTTCAATACCTCTTTATTTTGCCAAAGGATACACTTTTACCAGTTTTCAATATATAATATTTACAATTATTGCCATTTATGGCTATTTAGAATGGAAGAAAATCTTGTACAACTCACAAAAACTGGAGCTTCATCAGTTATAAAAATTGCCATTTTTGGTCCAGAATCAACAGGTAAAACAACCCTAGCTACCCAGCTCGCCGATTATTACAAAACGGTTTGGGTTCCCGAGTTTGCACGCGATTATTTACAAGAAAAATTAGATAGCGGTCGTGGAATTTGTGACATTGATGATATGTTGCCGATAGCTTATGGGCAAACAAAATTGGAAAATGAAGGAGTTTTAAAAGCGAATCGTTATCTGTTTTGTGATACTAATTTGTTGGTAACCAAGGTTTTTTCGGAGTTGTATTATAATTTTTGTGATTCGTTATTGGATAAAGCAGCGCGTTCGCATCAATATGATTTATTCTTTTTGACCGATATTGATGTCCCTTGGGAAGATGATGGTTTGCGAGATAGTCCAGATGGAAGGGAAGATGTTTTTGGAGCATTTAAACAATCATTAATTGATAATAAAAAACCATTTATTACTATTTCTGGTGACAAAGAAACACGTTTGAAAATAGCTGTTGACATCATTGAAGACTTGACAGAGGCATTGCAAATGGGGTTGTCATCTGCAGATTTTGTTCAAATTTACGAGCATGGTATTCCAATTGAAAATATTAAGAGACAGTTAGAGATTTTTAATGAAGGAATTCCAAAAACAGTTTTAGTGAATCCAGCCACCCATAATCATGGGATTTTAAAATTGTCAGAAACTGATTTTGAGCAAAAAGCCGTTTTTTTTGACGAGAATAAATCTAAACTTCAGTTGCTAAAATTTGTTCCTGCTTCAGGCGCAGCTACAAGAATGTTTAAATTTTTGTCAACTTTTTTAAATGATTTTGATTTAAGAAATGAAACAATCAATGCTTATATCAATCGAAAGAAGGATACTGAGTTGCCACTTTTTATTGTTGGGATGGATAAATTTCCTTTTTTTATAGAGATTGATAAAAAGTTGCATGAAATATATCCCGATTTTGATACTTTTAAACGTGATTATAAAAACTATTATTTTATAAAAACATTATTGGCTTCAGAGTATTTTGATTTTGCTAATAAGCCTAAAGGGATATTACCATTTCATAAATATCCCAACAAGATTTCTGCTCCTATTGAAGAGCATTTGTATGAATGTGCTTTTTATGCAACTTCAAATGATAAGTCTAGTTTGCATTTAACGGTTTCCGAAAATCATCAAGAGCAGTTTGAGTCTATTATTAATCAAGTAAAAGAGAATGTTGAAATAAAATCGAATTCAAAAATTGCTGTATCGTATTCCTATCAAAAGAAAGAAACCGATACCATAGCTGTGGATTTAAATAATAGCCCTTTTCGAGATGAAAATGATAAATTAGTTTTTAGACCTGGTGGACATGGTGCATTGATTGAAAATTTAAATGCAATTGATGCAGATCTTGTTTTTGTGAAAAATATTGATAATGTGATTCAAAATAATATTCATCAAATTTCTTTTTATAAAAAAGCTTTGGCAGGAATTTTAATGGAATTACAAAGCCAAATATTTGAATATATGAATGCTTTGGATACTGAGGAAATGACTATTGAAGGAATAGGTGAGATTACTCTTTTCCTAAAAAATCAATTGAATATAGAAGTGAACGCTGATTTTTCAAAATTTAAACTTAAGAACCAAATAAGTAAATTAAAAGAATTGCTTGATCGACCTATACGCATTTGTGGAATGGTAAAAAATGAGGGAGAACCTGGAGGAGGACCATTTTGGGTAATGGGTGCAGATGGGAGAAGAACATTACAGATTGTGGAGACGTCACAGGTTGATTTGAATAATGCTGAACAATTGAAAATACTTAGCAATGCAACACATTTTAATCCAGTAGATTTAGTTTGTGGATTAAGAAATTATCAAGGGCAGAGGTTTGATTTGAAAAAATTTATTGATCTGGATAGTGGTTTTATTGTTTATAAAAATCATGGAGGAAAGGATTTAAAAGCCTACGAACTTCCTGGTCTATGGAATGGGGCTATGGCCAATTGGTTGACTGTTTTTGTTGAAGTTCCTTTGTTTACTTTCAATCCTGTGAAAACAGTAAATGATTTATTAAAGCCAGCTCATCAACCATTATAAAATGGAATTAGAAATTATCCTTTCGGAGATAAAGTATAAGGCAGTACGAAGCAGTGGAGCCGGTGGACAAAACGTGAATAAGGTTTCGTCTAAAGTTGTGTTGTCTTTTGATTTGAAAAATTCTCAAGGATTGAGTGAAGAAGAAAAAGCTTTATTAGAAATTCAAATAGCAAATAGACTTACTGTTGATCAAATTTTAATTCTGAATTGTGATGAAGATAGGAGTCAGCTTAAGAATAAGGATTTAGTAACGAAAAGGTTTTTGTATATTATTGAAAGAGGATTACATGTTCCGAAAGAAAGAAAACCTACCAAGATTCCAAAATCAGTAATCCAAAAGAGAATAAAAGACAAGAAGAACATGTCAGAATTGAAGCAGTCTCGAAAAAGACCTGAATTATAGAATATATAATAACAAAACAGCAACCTATAAAAGGTTGCTGTTTGTTTTAAAGGATTAATGTTTGTTGTTATTTATCTTCTTCAACCAAAGCTACTTCATACATATCTTTTCCATCAACTTGAACTGGTTGGTAGTAAGTTTCACCAAATTTTACATATTTTGTGTCACCTACAGTAACTTCTTCACCGCCTTCGGGTAAATTATCCACTAGAGTTCCTGCTTCGGGAGCAACTACGGTATAACCATTAGATGATTTTTCATAATACGAACCACCGTAATAATAATTGTTTACCGTTGTTCCGTTATTTATGGTTTGTGCACCACTAGGAATAGTTGTTACGGTTCCCCCAACTGGAGCAGCTACAGCTTGATAACCACCACTTGTTGGTTGGTACCAAACACCTTGATCGTAGTGATATTTTGAATTTTCAACGCTAACTATAATAGCAGTTGTAGCCAAAGTAGCAACAAAGAAACCCCATGGATGCCAAGCTGGTCCCCAGTAAAAAGGACGATAAGGTCTTGGGTAATAAGGGTGGTAGCAATTGTAACGATAGCCACCATATCTATAAGGAGGTCTAGCATATGGCCTACTGTTGTGTCTTACATAAGTATTTCGGTTATTATGGACATTAACGTTTCTATTAACATTGACGTTGACATTTTTTTTGCTGTTGTCTATGTTTATTTTGTTACCACCTTTAATGTTGGTGTTTTTATTGCCAATACTTGTTTTGTTACCGATATTATTTTTGTTACCAACTTTGTTTTTATTTATGGTATTACTATTTCGGTTACCAACTTTTGAATTGTTACCAATTTTAGAATTACTGTTTATTGAGCTTGGTTTTTTAACAGTTGATGGTTTTTTAATTCCAGAAGTCCCTCGATTAGCTGAAGAAACATTTGGCCTTGATTGAGAAGCTGATCTCGATGGCATTGATTTGTGTGTAGCTCCTCCATGTGTAGCCCCACCTCCATGTGCAGCTCCACTACCACGTGTGCCACCACCACCACGGTGTTGAGCAAAGCTTTCAGCTGTGATGAATAGAAGAAGACCAAATAAGCATAGAAATGCTTTTCTTGTAAGTGTTACTTTTATTATTTTCATTTTGAAAGTTTTAAGAAGTTAAATTGTTTTTTTTATAAGTACCTGTATAAGAATTAACTGTAGCTAAATTAGTAAATTTATCTTATTGTTTATTTGTTTAAAGGAAATATCTGATGTTATTATTTTGTAATATTTTTAGGTTTGAATTGAAAAATAAATGATTTTGATAGTTCAATAGCATTAAGTGTGATTAAAACAAAATCAGGAAACGCTATAAATTTCTAAAAATCTTTTTTACTTTTGCGCTGTCTCAAAGGGGTGCTCTAAAATAACGAGCTGAGATTATACCCAAAGAACCTGGGCAGGTAATGCTGCCAAGGGAATAGATTCCTGAAAGTGTTTTTTCTTTCAGGAATTAGAACAAATCATATTTTTTTAACAAAAGAATAATTGCCCCTTTTATTCGTAAATCATTTACGGATGAATAATCTATTTTTTAAAAAAGATGCTAAACAGAAAACCAAAAGAGTTTTGGTAACCTCTTCTGTTTTTCTTCTGACTTCTTTTTTCTTAACTGCGCAAGAAAAACAAAAAGATTCTACCCAAGTCAATCAACTCGATGAGGTTTTGGTTTCGGCAGTAAGAGTTACGTCTAAAACGCCAGTGACTTTTTCTAATATGAGTAAAAAACAACTAGAATCTAGAAATCTTGGTCAAGATATTCCAGTTTTGATGAATTATTTACCATCAGTTGTAACCACTTCTGATGCAGGAAATGGGATGGGATATACCGGAATTCGTGTTCGTGGTAGCGATGCTACTCGTGTTAATGTTACGATTAATGGAATTCCGTACAATGATGCCGAAAGTCAAGGTACTTTTTGGGTAAATATGCCCGATTTTGCTTCATCGGTAGAGAGTTTGCAATTACAACGTGGAGTTGGAACTTCAACCAACGGGTCTGGAGCTTTTGGAGCAAGTTTGAACATGTTGACCGATAATTATGCGTCTAAAGCAACTGGTGAAATTTCGACATCCTTTGGTAGCTTTAATTCTAATAAGAATACTGTAAAGTTTAGTACGGGTTTGCTGAATGACCATTTTGAAATTGCAGGACGATTATCAACGCTGAAATCGGATGGTTATATCGATAGAGCGAGTTCGGATTTAAAATCGTATTTCTTGCAAGGGACTTATGTTGGGAAGACCACTTTAATTAAAGCGCTGGCTTTTGGAGGAACCGAAAAAACGTATCAAGCTTGGAACGGAATTGATGCTGCAACTTTAGAAAGAGAACGAACTTATAATCCTTCGGGAGCATTTACCGACGAATTTGGAAATACTCGTTTTTATGATAATGAAACCGATAATTACCAACAGGATCATTATCAATTGCATTGGAATGAAGCGTGGTCTGATAAATGGAGTTCAAACTTTGCATTGCATTATACCAAAGGGAAAGGGTATTATGAAAACTATAAAGAGGATGCCGATATGGCTGATTATAGTTTGAATGCTGTTGGTGCAATCTCAACTACTGATTTGGTGCGTCAAAAATGGTTGGATAATGATTTTTATGGAACTACTTTTTCGGTAAAATATGCAGCAGATAAACTGGATTTGATTATCGGCGGAGGATGGAATAAGTACGAGGGAGATCATTTTGGGAAAGTAATCTGGGCACGATATGCTTCACAATCTGAATTAGGAGATCATTATTATGACGATTTTTCGACAAAAATAGATGGAAATATTTTTGCAAAACTTAATTTTCAGCTTACCGAAAAATTGAGTTTGTATGGAGATATGCAATACCGAAATGTTCAATACAAAGCCAATAGTTGGGAAACAGGTTTGGTAGATGATAATTTTAATTTTTTTAACCCAAAGGGAGGTTTGAATTTTGAAGTGAATCAGAAAAACAATCTTTATTTTTCATACGCAAGAGCAAACAGAGAGCCTAATCGAACAGATTATGAAGGCGGAAATCCAAAACCAGAGAAATTAGATGATTATGAATTAGGATGGAGATTTAAATCTTCTAATGTCCAAGTAAATTCAAATGTTTACTATATGGGTTATCAAGATCAACTGGTCTTAACGGGTGAGTTGGATGATGTTGGTAATCCTATCCGAAAAAACAGCGGTGATAGTTACAGGTTAGGTTTAGAAGTAGATGCAACTATTCGATTTTCTGAAAAATGGTCACTTTCTCCTAATTTTACTTTGAGTACAAATAAAAATGTCGATTTTGTTACAGATGCAACGGGAAGTTTAGTCGATTTGGGAGATACCAATATCGCATATTCTCCAGATTTTATTGCCGGAAATATTTTGATGTTTTCCCCATTAAGACCATTAAAAATAAGTTGGTTGTCAAAATATGTTAGCGAGCAATACATGAATAATATCGATGATGCAAGTGGAAAATTAAAAGATTATTTTGTGAATGATTTAAATATTAGTTACGAAATAAAAGTAAAATCCGTTTTCAAGGCTATTATGGTTAATGTTTTGGCAAACAATATTTTTAATGTTGATTATGTTTCCAATGGAGCCGATTATGGAGGAGGATATGTGTATTATTATCCTCAAGCAGGAGCTAATGTTTTAGCAGGTCTTACCCTTAAATTCTAAAAAAGAATATTTCTTTATGTCAAAAATCCTGATCGTAATTGAACTGTCAGGATTTTTGTTTTTAGATTGAATAGAATTTAGAGGATCTTAAAAATTGTCTTCGATGAAATTATGGATTACTATAGGAAAAGGAAATGTTTTGGCAGTTTCTATGCTAATGCCTTTTTCAAAAATGCCTTCTATTCTTGCTTTCCAAAACTTGATATGCAAATGTTGATGTGAGAGTTTGTGAGTAATACTTTGATCGTTGTATTCTAGTAAACTCGTAATCTTGTTTTTTGGTGGGAAATATTCAGGGATTTTAGAAGCTAAGATTTCAAAATCTACCTCCTTTTCAGTTTCAATAAGAGGGAACTCGTATAAATTATACCAAATTCCTTTTGATGTGCGTTTTTGGATTAGAATATTTTCTGTAGTATCAATGCCAATTATATAGTTAAAATAACGGTTTCGGATTTTAATTTTTTTAGATTTTACAGGTAATTGATCGACTTTCTTTTTCTGCAAAGCGGCACAACTATTACTAAAAATACAAATGCTGCAATTAGGATTTTTGGGAACACATTGTAAAGCACCAAATTCCATTATAGCTTGGTTGAATTGAGCAGGGTTATCTTTGGGTATAAGTTGGTATGCTAAAGCCGAAAATTCTTTTTTTGCCAATGGCTGTGCAATATCGGTTTCGATATCAAAGTAACGCGATAATACTCTGAAAACATTTCCGTCAACTACTGGTACGCATTCATTATAAGAGAAAGAAGCAATTGCAGCGGCTGTGTATTCGCCAATTCCTTTTAGTTTCAATAAGTCTTTATAGTTGTCAGGAAAAACACCGTTCATTTCGTTAGCTACTATTTGAGCCGTTTTGTGTAGATTTCGAGCACGAGAATAATATCCTAATCCTTGCCAGAGTTTTAAGACTTGCTCTTCATGGGCATTTGCCAAATCAAAAACTGTTGGAAAAGTAGTTGTAAATGATAAAAAATAAGGTGTTCCTTGCGCAACTCTGGTCTGTTGTAGCATGATTTCAGAGAGCCAAATTGGGTATGGATCGGTGGTTTTACGCCACGGCAAATCTCTTTTATTTTGTAAGTACCAGTTAATTAGTGTTTTATAAAAATGCATCTGAAAATTTTAGAAAACAAAAGTAAATGTTTATGTAATTAAATTTTAACGATTTAGGTTGATTTATTGTTTTTTAAATTCCTATATTTGCACACTCAAAAAAATTATTACAACATAATAAAAAGGAAAGAAAATGACGAAAGCAGATATCGTAGCGAAGATTTCAGAAAAATTAGGTCTTGAAAAAGGAGATGTTCAGGCAACAGTAGAGACTTTTATGAACGAAGTAAAAAACTCACTAGAAACAGGTGATAACGTTTACTTAAGAGGTTTCGGTAGTTTTATCGTTAAGACTAGAGCTGAAAAAACTGGAAGAAATATTTCTAAAAATACCACTATCAAAATTCCAGCACATAACATTCCTGCTTTTAAACCTGCAAAAGTTTTTGTTGAGGGAGTTAAAGTAAACAACGAAGCAAAATAACACTATTAATTAATTATAAAATCTATTAGATATGCCAAGTGGTAAAAAAAGAAAGAGACATAAGGTAGCGACTCACAAACGTAAAAAAAGAGCGAGAGCTAACCGTCATAAAAAGAAAAAGTAGTTTTAAACTACTTTTTTCTTTTTTAAGTTCATTGAAATCGAGAATTAGTATTCAGGTGTTCAGTTTTAAGTCATCAGTTTTTCTGCAAGCTTAATACTGTCTTCTGTTAACTAATTTTCACCGGGTACAAAACCTGTTAAATTATTGTTTAATCCATCTGTAGATAAGATTTTAGATTTTAGTCCCGATAACTATCGGGGTAGATTTTAGATTTTTACTAAGTCTATTTTCTTTTTTCTATTCTCTATTTTCTGAAAAAACAGATAAAAATTTACAAATGAACAAAGAATTAATTATTCGTTCTAGTTCTGATTTCGTAGATTTTGCCTTATTAAAAGATGGAAAACTAATTGAATTACACAAAGAAGAAGAGAAAAGCAACTTTCAGGTTGGTGATATTTTTATTGCCAAAATACGAAAACCAGTTGCAGGTCTTAACGCTGCTTTTGTAAATGTAGGCTTCGAGAAAGATGCCTTTTTACATTATCATGATTTAGGGCCAAACTTAGCTTCCCAACTGAAATTCATAAAACTTGTAAGCGCAGGTAAATTAAAAGATTTCTCCCTAAAAAACTTTCAGTTTGAGAAAGAAATAGATAAGAATGGGGCAATAACAGATGTTATTAGTGCCAATCAATCTGTTTTGGTACAAGTCGTCAAAGAACCAATATCAACTAAAGGTCCAAGATTAAGCGCAGAGCTTTCTCTAGCAGGAAGATATATAGTTTTGGTTCCGTTTTCTGACCGTGTTTCTATTTCACAAAAAATAGAAGACAAAAAAGAAAAGGAACGCTTGAAACGCCTTGTACAATCTGTCAAACCAAAAGGTTTCGGTGTTATTGTTCGAACAGTAGCCGAAGGCAAAAGTACAGTAGAATTAGAAAAAGATTTGCAGAACCTGCTTAGCAGATGGAATGCAATGTGTAAAAAATTACCAACTGCTCATCATCCATCCAAGATATTAGGGGAACTCAATAGAGCTTCTTCAATATTAAGAGATGTTTTTAACGATACCTTCAGCGGTATTCAAATTGATGATGAAGAGTTGTACCATCAAACAAAGGAATATGTGCACGAGATTGCACCATCCAAACAATCAATTGTTAAGTTCTATCAGTCTAAGGATACTCCTATTTTTGAGAAATACAATATAGAGAGACAAATCAAGACATCATTTGGGAAAACAGTTTCCATGAGTAAAGGAGCATATTTAATTATTGAACATACTGAAGCGTTGCATGTTATAGACGTCAATAGCGGAAATAGATCCAATAAAGCCACCAACCAAGAGGATACTGCAATGGAAGTCAATATGATTGCAGCTGCCGAAATCGCCAGACAATTACGTCTTCGTGATATGGGCGGAATCATAGTAGTAGATTTTATCGATATGTCGAATCCCGAAAATCGTAAAGTCTTGTTCGACTTCTTGAGAGAAGAAATGAGTGACGATAAAGCAAAACACAAAATCTTACCCCCGAGTAAATTTGGACTAGTCCAGATTACCAGACAAAGAGTAAGACCAGAAGTCAATATTAAAACACGAGAGGAAGATCCAAACAATGAAAATGGTGAAATTGATGCACCAATATCAATCATCGACAGAATCACTTCGGATGTTGAGAGACTTTTAAAAACCCACAAAAAAGTAGTGCTTAATGCACATCCGTTTGTGGCTGCATACCTCAGTAAAGGTTTTCCATCATTGCGTTCAAAATGGTTTTTTGAACACAAAAAATGGGTGAAAATCATACCACGTGACGCTTACACGTATTTAGAATACCATTTCTATGACAAAAAAGGAAATGTTATCAAAGAATAAAAGAAAAACCGCCTTTCGTGAGATTAGGCGGTTTTTTTGTGCTTTTTTTTGGAGCATGATCCAGCTATTCACTTCAATCTTTATTATTTTAAAGAAAAATAATAAAGGATTTCCGTTGCTATCTGGGCTAGAAATCAGTTTTAAAAACAAAAAGTATCCCAAAAAAAACAGCCAATCCCATAAATGAGAAAGGCTGCTTTGCATATCCAAATTGTAATTACTTGATTTTAACTGTTTGAAGTTTCAATACCTGTTTTTTTCTTTGTACCAATAATACTGTAAATAAAACCCCCATTAGCGACATTCCTATTCCAACAAGATTAGGAGAAGCATAACTAAAACCAGCCATTAAAGGCAAACCTCCCAAAAAGGCTCCAAGAGCATTTCCGATATTAAATGAAGCCTGAATTGCAGCTGAGGCAATCATTTCGGCACCAACAGCAACCTGAAGCATCAGCATTTGAATAGATCCAATAAACGTAAATGAAATACAACCAGTGGTAAAAACCAATATCAAACTAATATAAGGATTAGACGAAAGGAAATACACCATTGCCAAATCTAATACCATTAGTAAAAATAACGTAATAAGTGTTCTATCTGCTGGGAAAGTATCTGCCAATTTGCCTCCCATAATATTTCCAACAACCATTCCTGCTCCAGCAAGTATCAATATATAAGGTACATCCGCGCCATCAAAACCCGAAATTTCAGTTAGCAAAGGAGCGATATAGCTAATCCAACAAAACAAGCCTCCAACACCAATTGCCGTTATGAAAATTACCAGCCAAGCTTCAATTTTCTTGAAAAGTTTCATTTGTTTTTTCATAGAAACCTTGTCTTTTATAGGGAGATTAGGCATCCAAAAATAAATAGAAATAAAGGTAAGTACCCCAAAAAAACCAATTAAAGCAAAAGTAATTCGCCAAGAAAAATGATGGCCAATAAAGGTTCCTATAGGTACTCCAATTAAATTAGCGATTGTTAAACCCGCAAACATTATCGAGATGGCTTGTGCTTCTTTTCCTTTTTCGGCAAGACGGCTAGCTACTACAGCTCCTACTCCAAAAAAAGCTCCATGTGGTAATCCAGATAGTAAGCGAGTCAAAATAAATAATTCATAATTTGGAACAATTATCGACAATGAATTGAAAAATGCTAACATCATTGCTAGAATTAGAAGTGTTTTTTTGGGCGGATAATTTCGCGCACCTATTACTAATAAAGGCGCCCCAATAACTACTCCTAAGGCATATGCCGAAATTAAATACCCTGCTATCGGAATGCTTATTTTTAAATCAGATGCTACATCTGGTAATATTCCCATCATGACAAATTCGGTAATTCCAATTGTCAATCCTCCCAAAGAGAGTGAAATTAAACTCTTTTTCATTTTATTCTAAAATTGATTGTTTGAATGTCGTTAAGTGTTTTACTTGTACGGCGTTAATTTTGAAAGGGCAAATTTAATGAGAACATAGTGGAAAAAAGTTGTAAATTTACCATATAAATTTGCAAATATAGGTTATGAAAAAATTAAATCAATTTGATTCTTTGCTTTTAGACGAGTTTGAAGAAGATCAATATCACCTTCCTAAACACAGTCATACCTATTATGAAATTATTTACATCGTGAAAGGGAGTGGTATTCATCAGTTAAATAATAATTTGATACCGTATCATTCGGGTGATTTTTTTGTTATTTCTCCAGACGATGAGCATTATTTTGATATTAAAAAAACAACTCGGTTTTTTTTTATAAAGTTTACCGATACTTATTTTAACTCGAATAAAAAATTATCTTGCGATGAATTTCTGCTCAATACTCCAGAGAATTTTATGCGCGACAAATTACTAAAAGAAAATGTATTAAAGTTAGATAAGTCTTGCGCTAGCATTTTAAAAAATACGATTGATAATATTAGAATCTACAATTGTAAAACAAGTATTTCGACATCACCCATTGTATTCTATCAAATTTTATCCATTTTTGGGTTGATAAAGGAAAGTTTACAACAACAAAATATAAAAATCACAGGTTCTGGAATAGACAACGATCAGATTATTTCTTATATCCATCAAAATATTTATAAACCAAAGCTGGTTCAGATTAAAACAATATCAGAGCATTTTAATATTTCCGAAAGTTATTTTGGGACTTATTTCAAGAGAAATTTTGCTTTGAGTTATAGAGAATATTGCAATAAATTGAGAACTCAATTAATCGAAAAAAGAATTTTGAATAAGCAATTGTCTATGAAACAAATTGCGCACGAATTCGGATTTACAGACGAGAGTCATCTTTCTAATTATTTTAAAAAACAAAGAAATTTAAATCCAAGCGCTATTAAGAAGTTGTAGAATTGTTATTTATTCTTTTACAATTTCTATTTTTCTTCGAATTTCAGTTCCAAATTCGTCAACAACCGTGATATAATGAAATCCAGTTGTAGCCGAAATTGGCATTTCGTGAAATGTCTTTGTGCTTCCTTTAAAGACATTATCAATATACCAAAATAATTTACTGTCTCTTTGCGAATGTGCAACCTTTAGGATTACGGGCTGAATCTCGCTGTTGAAATTTTTGGTCAGATAGATTTTACTGCCCGCTTTGGGATAAATAAAATCCATAGTAATCGTTTGTGTTCCCATACAATCATTTCGAAATGCAGGCAAGGGCAAATACTCAATATGCTTACTTTTGTAATACCAAGCCATTACTGGGGGAAGAACAAACCAGTTTTTGGTCACGATATTCTCTATATTTTCGCAACTACTGTTGACCTGAAATTGTTGTGTTTTATCTAAATGTACTGTTTTGTGATACGGACAAATAGAGGTGTTTTTCCCTTTTTTAGAAACCCACTGATTCATAATAGGACAACCCTCTTTGGCCAAATGACCACTTAAACGGCAAATTTCAACTTCATTCAAATCTTTATATGGTGCATCGAACCATCGCTGTCTGGGTAGCAAATTAAAGACATCAAACAAAACGGGAGCGGCACTGGCAACACCTGTTAAGCTAGGTCTGCCTTCTCCTGTTGCATTTCCAACCCACACTCCAACTACATACCGACTATTGGTACCAATTGCCCATGCGTCACGGTTTCCGTAACTGGTTCCGGTTTTCCAGGCAATTTTGAGAGAACTGTCGTAAAACTTCCAAGCTTCATCTCCTTCTGGTCGATTGACTTGCTCCATGGCATTGTAAGTGAGCCAGATTGAGCCAGCCCCTAAAATGTTTTTTTGTTTGGTTTCATCGCCAAAATCCACTTCAAAATCATCATCGTAATTTAATTCGCCAAATTCATTGGTTCTGTACAGGCCTTGATTTTTATTGAAATAATTCAAAGTCGAAGACAAACCTGCATAGGTTCGGCACAAATCCCACAAATTGCTTTCGGCTCCACCCAAAATGAGCGACAAACCATAATGGTCGGGTGGTTTTGAAACATCCCGTAATTTGAACCGTTGCAATTCTTCGTAAAATTTATTCACGCCAAAATCCTGCAACATCAACACGGCAGGAATATTCAGAGACCTCGCCAACGCTCGATGTGCCGGAACAGCTCCGTCAAAAGTCAAATCGAAATTTTGAGGAGTAAACCCCGAGATTTGTGTAGGGATATCAGCAACTAAAGTATTCGGCAACAACTCTCCATCGTCTTGCATTGCTGCATACAACAGCGGTTTCAGGATACTTCCAGTGCTTCTTGGTGCTTCGATAATATCTACATCTTTTTGATGAGTTGCATCAGTAGGGGAGTTCCCAATATAGCTCATCACATTTTTGTTAGAAACATCAATTACCAATATAGCAAGATTGTGAATTTCATTCTGCTTATATTGGTTGTAATAATACTTTGCAATTTGGTTTATTCTATTTTGCAAACCAATATTGACAGTAGTTTTAACACGATCTCCTTCCTGTGTTTTAGCGATACGTTGTAATAAATGTGGTGCAATTTGAGGTAAATTATAAGGTTTTTGAGGCAAAGGTTCGTCTATGGAAAGTTCGTATGTTTGTTTATCGATTATTCCTTTTTGACGGAGTTTTAGTAAAAGTCTATTGCGTTTGCCTAATAATTTAATTTGGTTTTTTCCAGGATAAATCAAACTTGGGGCGTTCGGCAAAACGGCCAAAGTAGCACTTTCTGCCCAAGATAATTGATAGGATTCTACTCCAAAATACCGCCAAGAAGCCATTTCTAACCCCACCACATTTCCGCCAAACGGAGCATGAGCCGCAAATAATTCGACTATCTCATTTTTAGAATAGCCCAACTCCAATCGAGTAGCAAGGATAATTTCGATTATTTTTTCAAAATAAGTTCGTTCTTTACCATTTCTGGACAAACGAATCACTTGCTGAGTAAGTGTACTTCCCCCACGAACTACTTTACCTGCTTTCTTGTTTTGCTGGAAAGCATTAAACATAGCCACTGGATTGAATCCGAGGTGTTTGTAGAAATATTCATCCTCAAAATAGACAATGCATTTCTTGAATTTGTCCGGTACGCTGTCTTGCGCTGGAAACCGCCATTGTCCGTCACTAGCAATTTTAGCTCCAAGTAATTCTCCTTCTTTACTTTCGATTACCGTGGAATATGGCTCTTGAAACAATGTTCTAGGCAACGAAAAATAATAAACCACCAGCAGCAAAAAGGTTATTGATGATTTTATTTTATGTTGTTTTATCCAGTTTATGATACGTTGCGGGAACTCGATTAGTTTATTTTTCAAAGCTGTTTTATTTTACCGCAAAGAGCGCAAATGATTATTATCAAAACTTAAATTTAGCCACAGATTACACAGATTACACGGATGGAACGGATTTGCACGGATTTTTTTAAACGTTAATTTATCTGCTTAATCTGCCAAATCTGCGAACCATAATTTCACGCAGATTTTGCAGATTTTGCAGATTTTTTTCCAATCCGTGTGAAATCCGTTCCATCCGTATAATCTGTGGCCCAAAAAACTACTTCACCACCTGAACCCAAAATCCTTTAGTCCTTGCCAAAAACGTATTGTCATACATCGCCTCACATTGCAAGCCAGGTAAATAATACGTTCCCAGATAAGAAGCATTCAGTAATATTCTAAAAGTTTTAGCTTCGCCGGCGCGCAATCCAAAATAGAAATTGGTTCGATCATCGCGAATGTCAATATAATCGGCAATATTGTTGGTTGCGTCTCCGTAATCGGTGAAACGGGTATTGACAATCTCGAAACCAGATGGCAGAATTTGCGATAAAGCCACATTCTCTACGTGTTCATTTTTTTGGTTTTTAACCGTAACCTCAGCGACAAATTCAGTTCCCTGATTAATTTTTGAAACATTAATTACTCCGCCTTTTCTGTTTTTGAAAACAATGGACGCCGAAACATTGCTTTGGAAAGTATTTTCTTGCCCGACAGGAAGAATTCCAGTATTGAGCACTCGAACGAATAATCTGTTTTTACGGTTGTTTTTCAAAGTTACACTGTTTGAACCAGATTTGACAACCAAACTTCTGTCGGCTATGGTTTTCATTGTTTTAATAACTTGGGTTTTCCCGCCATTGGTCCATTGCAAATCGATTCCTTTGGCACCGTTATCTTTCGAAAACTTCGTCATGGCGTACAAACAATAAGCGGTGGTTTGTGTACTCATCCATTGGTCACTAGACATACTTTTGGCCAGTTTTACTGCCATCGCAAATGCCTTTTGTTTTTGTCCAAGCAAAAATAAAGTTTCCAAAGCCATGGCACGGTTTCTGTCGGCCGAACCATAATAGTAATAATTATAACGGGAATCGTCTTCAATTTTGCTATTAAGAAATAACGTTTGCCCAGCCGATTTTTGTCCAGCCAAAACATAAGCCACCGCCAAACGCAATTTGCTTTCGTTCGAAATTCCTTTGGTTTCACGGAGTCTATTCATCGAAGACAAATCAGGTACTCCTGCCAAAGCCAAGGTATATAAACGATAGGCTTGTGCCAAATCGTTTCCGTAACTCGGTTCAAATCGCCAACGTTTAGCTTCTTTTTGTTGGTATGAAATCCATTTGGATTTAAAATTGATTGGCAAAAAGTATCCTTTTTTCTCGGCTTCTATCATAAAATGACCCGCGTACGAAGTACCCCAATCATCGGCGGTTGTCCCGCCTTGCCAGTAGGCAATTCCGCCATTCGATAATTGAAAACCTCCCAAACGGCTAATTCCGGCAGTAATATTCTTTTGAGTCAAATCTCTGCGGGTCGCATCCAAATCGGTTATATCGTTCAGATACAATTGCGGGAAAACAGACGAAGTGGTTTGCTCGACACAACCATGTGGATACTGTATTAGATATTGCAGTCTTCCGTTTAAATTAATGGTTGGCATCGAAGAAACCTCCAGTTTTGCCTTATTGCTTCCAGCCACGCCAAAGGTTTTCCACGAAATAGTTTTGGCGCTATTCGGTTCCAAAATCACATCAGTAAACGTATTGGTCACTGGATTCGGATTGGTCATATCGATTTCGACATCATAGACTGATTTCTCTTTGCCTGAAGTCGCCACAATTTGCACTTTCCCAATTCCGGTTACAGAGCCTACGGCCAAATTAAAATAGGCCATTTTTTCGTCTGGCTGGGCAAATGAAACCTTTTGAACAGGACTTCCGATTACTTTCAAACCATTATTGGTTTTAAGCTGAACCGTAACATTTTTGATGTTTTTTTCCATCGCAAAAACCGTAACTGGAATTGTCACTTTCTCTGATGGTGAAATTTTTCTCGGCAACGAAGCCAATACCATCAAAGGACTGCGCACTGGAGTTGCTTTTTCGACACTTCCATAAGCGCTCGTCAAAGCATCGCCGGCGACAATCATCGTTTTGACAGAACCAATGTATTTTGGCAATTTTATTTGGTGGGTTTTGGTTTGTCCTTTTTCCAATTTGAAAGGTCCCATATAAAGTACGACTGGCTTGAATCGATTGGCTTTTTTGGCTTTTCCGCCACCTAAATCCTGGTCTCCACCAATACTGAAAATCTGGTTCACTTTTCCGCCGTAAGCCCCAATCACATCATCATAAATATCCCAGGTTTTAACTCCCAAAGCTTCACGAACATAAAAATTATCCCAGGCATTAGGTGTCTTGAAACGGGTCAAATCCAACAAACCTTCATCGACAATGGCGATGGTGTAGGTCATTTCTTTACCCGATTGCTCGCTCACTTTTAGGGCAAATGACTGTTCAGGACGCAACACATCGGGCATGTTTAATTTTGGAGTCAGAATGGTGTTTTTGTCTACCACTTCTATCGGTACTATTCCATACATACGGATAGGCGAATCGTTTTTGGTCGAAGCGTGTGGTTGCAGTAAACTGATATTAAAGTACACATTCGGAGCCATTTCTGGGGTAATCGGAATGCTGACTTTGGTTTCTCCTTTTTGGGTCTTAGCCCAAAGGGTTTTTACCACTTTGGAACCATTTTCAATCGAAATTAAAGCTCTTCCGCCTTCGCTCGATGGAAATGAAATTTGAGCATTCTCGCTTACGGCATATTTTTGTTTATTGGTAGAAAAAACCAACATATTGGCTGTTGAAGCATCAGTATTTCTGGTTTTTCCAGACCACAATGGCCAATCGATATTTACCGTCAAAGCCGTAGCGTGGCCTCCAACGGCATCCGAAACTCGAATCAGATAACGTCCCCATTCCTCATCGGTCAAGGCGAAACGAACATTTCCTCGTCCGCTGGCATCGGTATTTATTTGGAATGTTTTGTAAGCCGTAGTAACTTCATCCGAATAGTAATTGGACAAATTATCGCTCGAAGCATCCCACCACCAGCGCCATTCTACTTTATAGACTTTTACCTCCAGATTTTTAACCGATTTTGGCCTCCCGTTTTCATCAACGGTAACGATATCAAACTGGTTGACTTTTCGGGTTTCGAGCATTTCGTATTTGTTGAGTTCTGGAGTTTTCAACCCAATATAAGTGGTATAGGGAGAATAGGTCGTCGAGATAACATCGGTGCTGAAATCTCCTCCTTCTTCATAGACTTTGGTAATGAAAGAAGCATTGAGCATACCAGGAGCTTCTTCTTGAATTTTAGGGTCAATTTTTACACTTGCTTTCCCGTTGGTGTCCAATTTTCCGTTGAAAACGTTGATTTCCTCGGTATTGAATTTTCGCACCAAATCATCAAAAGTAAACTGCTCATAATTCTTGAAAATGGTGGTTCGTTGCGTGAATTTTGCCTGCATATCTACATTCAAATTCTTAGCAATTGCCCCGTGCAGCCAAGTTACTTCTAGATTTCCAGTATTGGGATTCGAAGCCGAAAGTTGGGTTCGTTGGAAAGTGTTTTTAATCTTTAAACGGTTGGGTTTAATGGTTTCGATTTTAATGTTTTTGTAAAACTTGGCACCACCCACACTGACCATCGCTTCCCAATTTCCGGTCTGAGCATCTGCTTGCGTTGGAATCGTAAAGGCATAATGATGCCATTCATTCGCTTTCTGAACGGTTTGATAGGTTACTTTCCCGTTGGGGTCGCTCAACCTTAATTTTATCGGATGTCCTGACGGAATCTTATTCGAAGCATCGTTCAAAATAAAAGACAAATACAAATTATCGCCTGGACGCCAAACGCCACGTTCACCGTAAATGAATCCTTTTAGCCCTTTTTGCAACGTTTCGCCATTGACATTAAAATTACTCACCGAAAGAGAATATCCATCGTCTAGTTTTACATAGGTCGATTGTGTCCCGTAAGTCACTATGGCAAAATAGGCAAATGCATCCAACTGAAAATTGGCAATCCCTTCGCTGCTAGTTGTTCCTGTGGCTAATTTTTGCTGCTGAAAATTATACAAATCCACTCTTGCATTCGAGATAGGTTCAGTAGTAATAATATTGTTTACAGCAAATAAATACGATTTGTTTTCTCCTCTTTTTGCGATTACCCCAACATCGGTCGCTAAAATATTGGTTGCAATTCGTGCATTATAATAATAAGAATTGGTACATGGATCTTGGCTTTCTCTCCAATCGTAGTTGTCATAATAATAATCATCATAAGCATTATCGCTATAATTGATGTCTTTTTCATCTATTTCTTCCTCCTCTTCGGTTTCGCTTTCTTCTTCGGTAGGATTTTGGCATTTGTATAACGAATATGCTTTTTTGTACGAGAACTCCACTCGGTAAATCGCTCCAGGTTCAGGTGTGATGATTTTGGACAAATCTAAAGCAAATGTGTTCCATCGACTCAAATTCACAAGACTATTTTCTTTTAAATTAATGGTTGACTTGGCGATGGGCTGTCCCACTTTTTTGAGGTTTCGAGCACCGTTCAGTTCATTATACTGCAGAAACTGTAGGATGTTGTTTTTGTAGATTTTAAACACTTTGACATCCACCGCACTCAGATTTACCGCTTCAAAATTGAGTTTCAAATTGCTGGAACTCGGCAAAATGGTTCCGCTTTTAACGAAACGGACATTGGGTTTTATTTCATCAAAAGAAATTTTCTCGGTGTAATTCTCGCTTAGTTTTTTACCATACACGCTTTCGATTCCTTGAAAAACCTCTAATAATAATTCGCCCATAAGTTTTTGGGAAACTACCGCAACTGGCTCAGCTGCTTCTATCACTTCTTGTTCTTCAGGCTCTTCAACCCAAGCGGTATCAACAGGAACAGCCGTAGCAGTAGAATCAACGACGGTAGAGGCAACTACTTCTGGAACTGCTGCAACCGATTTTTTAGCGACTGGCTCATTATCAAAATAAACTTTTAGTACATTTCCTTGAGTAGAAAACTTTAAATTATTGGTATTTTGAATCGCCACCAAGCCTTTGAAATCCTGACCTCGCTCCAATGGTTCCGAAAAATTTATGGATAATGATTGGTTGTCTCCGTTTTGTATATTGGTTTGGATGACTTTGAACTCATTCAATGCCGTAATCGGAAAATCTATAGTTCCTTTTTGTTCTATATCATACTCGGTTCCGTCAAAATTAATTTCGAGATTGCTCGGAGAATCCAATCGCTGAATGCTGTCAATTCTAAATTTAAATTCATTTGCAAAAGCGGGTGATTTCTCGAAAATAATTTTCAAATCTTTTCCGTTATGCTCGGCTTCCACCAATTTTTTGGCGGTTTCAAAATCGATATTGTCGGCGGTTTTCAGCTCGCAATTCAGGTATTGGTATTCTTTGCTGTAGGACTGCACGTCGATCGTGTTCACGATAAAATCCTGCTTGATGGTTTTTACCGTAAAATTGAATTGAGAAAGTTCCTTATTTTTTTCGGCGACTTTTGGATTGATTTTATCCAAATGCAAAGTTACCTGATATTCGGTGTTAGATTCCAACTTCTTTTCGGGAATAAAAGCGATGGTATTGTTCGAAAGCGCCACGACTTTTCCGTCCACACTTGGGGAAATATCAAACAAATTATCGTCCAAAACCTGATTGACTTTCCAATTGTTTTCGAAAGCCAAAACCACGCGAATGTCCGATTGCGCTGGAACTATCCCAGCCGTAAAACTGACGATGTAGTCTTTGAATAATGAAAAATCGGAGTTGAAATCGGCAGCTGATTTTCGGCCACAGGATTGAAAAATAAAAAACACAAAAAATGCGAGAACTAAACCTTTTGTTTTCACTTTTACACGGAGTTAATGGGTTAGGGATAAATGTTTATCAGAACAAAACTTTTGTATAGATAAATCGTTAATTACAAATGTTATGTTTCGATTGTAATAAAAGTACAGTATTTATTTGGTTAATTTAAGAAGAATTTTAGTATTGGAGTGAAAGTTTTCCCCTTTGGTACACGATTATATCAAGTCCCTACTTTCTTTTACTACAAAATACAACTTTTGGAAGGCGGTTCGATAAGATGGATTTTTTTTCTGTTGAATAAAATCTAGATTTAATAATAGGTTTTAATTGGCATTGTTGCTGTTGACAATTTTTTTTCTTAATAAAACATATTCATAAAGATTTATCAGAATAGGAAAAATTAAGAATACAAGCCAAATTATTACGTGTCGTGGGAAGAATTTAAATTTATAATTCAAGAAAAAAATAACAGACAGGAATAACAAGCAAAAAATTGAATATAATCGTCTTATTTGTGTTTTGGAAAATCTTTCGACGTGATCATCTTTTAATTCTTGTATCTGTTTATAATATTCTTCGTTAAAGAATTTCTTTTTTTCGGGCAAAAAACCAACTAACATATTAAGATTTTGAACCATATAAATGCTTGAAATTCCCAGTAGAAAATATTGTATAGCTATATTGCTTCCATCAATAAAATTACTGTTTTCAATCGAATTATTTTGATATACCCGGTATATATTATCTATTGCAAAAAATAAAAAAATAATTGAACTCCAAAGACTAAGCGCAAAACGATTATTCCTTGTCAATTCATTTTTTGTAAAAGCATGAAAAGAGGAAAACAGTATAAGTATGCTAATAATACTAAACAGAATCATCAAAAAAATATTTATACTGTTTTGACTGTAAAAATCAATAATCCAATATAGAACAGCCATAGAGAGTAATAATGTTGAGCCTTCTGTAAGCTGAGCCGTCACTTTCTTCCTGTTAGTCGCAATGGTCATGATGATAAAAATGGTAACAAAAGCCCATGGCCAAACAGTAACACGACTTTCAAAATTATAAATTCTTTCTCCCTTTCCTGGTATGAAAGAAAAGAAACTTAAGGCTAATGAAATTAGTGCGGAACCGAATACTTTTCGCCAACTATTGGTTATATTTTTAACTTCGAATAGGATTCCAGCTATTAAAGCAATTACACTAATTGGAACTAATTTTTGGTTTGAAATTATAATCTTATATAGAATAAAGAGAGATGGGAGTAATAAAAGTCCGCCCATTAAAGTGCCGTATTTTTTCACAAAATTTTCGAAATCCATTTTTATAATTATAAAATTGCCTATCCCCAAATATATAATAAAAAGTTACTGCCTATTTTCTTCTGCTAGCAAAAAAACCTTCCTTCTGGAGTTCTAACAGTTCAAAATGCTTTAGTAACACAATTGATCTGTTAGGAACTAAACAAGTAGAAGACTTATTATTTTCATTTTTACCAGCTTCAATTTATAGTTACAATATTGGCGACATAACACTGAAAATGAAGAATCAGAACTAATATATGCCCGATATCGTAGATTTATAATTATAAGTGTTCGAAACATACAATTTAATTACCTCCAGCTTTAGCTGGAGATAGTAAAGTTTAAAAAGGAATTGGCTTTAGCCTAAAAAATCATCAATTTTATTTGGCTAAAGCCTTTTTTTGTCAAAACTAAATCCTCCAGCTGAAGCTGAAGGCAATTCCATAATAATACCCCCCCTCTGGTGTTCGATTGCATTGAGTACCTACTTTTTTTTTTAGAACAAAATATAGCGTTTGCAACGCGGTTCGATAAAATCAATTACCACAACGGTTCAACATTCACATTGCAAAACATCTTGTTTTCTTCCTCATAATTTCTGTAACTGCTATTCACATAATCCCTTTCATGAAATACAATTTCGGCTTCTACAGGATTATAATGAATGTATTTCATACGTTGTTCCATTTGTTCTAAACTATCTAAAATAATTGGATGGAATCCGTCTTGCCACAATTTATAATTCTTGGCTCGCCCAGATTTTTGAGCTTCATAACTAAATTTTCTTAAAAGCCATTCCCGTCTGCTCTCAGGGTGTTCTTTGATAGCTTCGATTAATTTTTTGGATGTAAACTTTTTAAAATTCCGAATTATATTTTGCAATTCTCCATCAAAAGCCGTTGCAATCAAATGAATATGACTGCTCATATACACTTAGGCATGCACACTCAATCCTTTTTCTTTGATACAATAATTTAAAGATTCGTCTAAAATATTACAATATATAGGCCTAATGAACAAATCTACCCAGTCAACTACCGTTATGGTTATAAAAGTTGGTATTGTACTGTCTATTACTTTGTATTTCTCCGACATCGTTTTTATTTCAAATATATTATTTTAAGAAGAATATTTATACAAAATAGTTGACATAAGAAATGTATCGCTTCTAAACCGCGTTGCAAACGCTACATTTTGTCTTTTTAATTTAAGTAGGTACTCGATGCAATCGAGCACCAGAGTATGAGTGAGTTTCATTTTTTTTAAAAACTATTTCCTCCTGCTTGCAAAAAACCGTTTCATCAGATCAGCAGCTTCATTTTCCATCACGCCAGAAACCACGGTGGTTTTGGGATGCAGTTTGGTTCCCATAGTTAGAAATCCGCGGTGTTCGTCGCGGGCACCAAAGACAATTTTAGAAATCTGACTCCAATACAAAGCTCCAGCGCACATTTGGCAGGGCTCTAAAGTTACATACAGCGTACAATCTTTGAGGTATTTTCCGCCTAGGTAATTGGCCGCGGCGGTAATGGACTGCATTTCGGCGTGGGCGGTAACGTCGTTCAGCATTTCGGTTAAATTATGGCTTCGGGCAATCACCGTATTATTGACCACCACAACGGCACCAACGGGAATTTCGCCTTTTTCAAAAGCCATTTCGGCTTCCTGCAAAGCTTTCTTCATAAAGTACTCGTCGGTGAAAGGGTTTATCATGTATTAAAAAAAAACTATAATTTGAAATTTTTAGGATTTTGATGAGTTGAAAAAACATCCAGAATATAAATTCTATTTTCTTCTATCCTGTATATAATTTTAAAATTCCATTTTGGAAAAAATCTAATTTATTCCGAATTAAATAAAGGTTCTATCGGGTTCTTCTCGGGAAATAAATTTAGCTTTTCATCTAAATCGAACAAGGTTTCCACAACTAAATCGGCATTTTGAGGACTTTTGGAATAAATATAATCGTAGCAATTTTGTATGGAAATAACTGCTTGGGGAGACCAGACAACTGGCTTCATTTTTTTATTATTTTTTTTCTTGCCTCATCGGTTGAGTACCCAATCTCTCCGGCATCAGAAAGCTTCATGATTTCGTTCAAATGATTTTTATACTCTTTAGTTGTGAATGGTTTCCCAGCTGTTGAATAGGCATAAATATCATTGTTCAGTAAATCTTCAATCTGATTCAATAATTGCACATTCTCAGTATCCAATATTCTGTGTACAATATTTCGGCGTTGTGTTTCTACATTCATATTCTTGAGATTTACTTCAAAGTTATAAAAGATTTCATAAACCTTCCACTTTTCATAAAGTTATCATCGGTGAAAGGGTTTTCCATAGTGGCAAAAATAAGAATTCAATTTGTACCTTTGTGAAATGACCAAGAATTTACTACAAAACATATACAATCCAACCGATTTACGCCTGCTTGACGAAGATCAACTTCCGCAGTTGGCACAGGAATTACGTGATTTTATCATCAATATTGTGGCGACCAAAGAAGGTCATCTTGGAGCTAGTCTTGGGGTGGTGGAACTGACCATTGCGTTGCATTATGTTTTTAATACTCCCGAAGATTTGTTGGTTTGGGATGTAGGACATCAAGCTTACGGACATAAAATTTTGACTGAAAGAAGAGAGAACTTTCATACCAACCGTCAACTAAACGGGATTTCTGGTTTCCCGAGAAGAAGCGAAAGCGTATATGACTCTTTTGGAGTGGGGCATTCTTCGACTTCTATTTCGGCTGCTTTGGGAATGGCTATTGCTTCTAATCTGAAAGGCGATTTCGAGAAACAGCATATTGCAGTTATAGGCGATGCTTCGATTGCATCCGGAATGGCATTTGAAGGTCTGAATCACGCTGGTGTGACTGATGCCAATTTATTGGTGATTCTCAACGACAATGCTATCGGAATTGATCCAAGTGTTGGAGCTCTCAAAAAATACCTCACAGCGGTTAAGGAGGGGAAAAATCCACGAAAAAACAACATCATCAAATCACTGAATTTCGATTATTCGGGACCAATAGATGGCAATGATATTTTTGCCGTTCTTCAGGAATTAAAACGATTAAAAGAAATAAAAGGGCCAAAGTTTTTGCACCTGATTACCACCAAAGGAAAAGGATTGCAACAAGCCGAAGAAAATCAGGTAAAGTATCATGCGCCTGGTAAATTTGATGCTGCTACAGGTGAAATCATTCTGAAACAAGAAGAACATTTACCTCCGAAATATCAAGATGTTTTTGGATTAACTATTTTAGATTTAGCCAAAAAGAACGAAAAAATTGTTGGAATCACACCGGCAATGCCATCGGGAAGTTCGCTAAAATTTATGATGGATATCTTTCCACAACGCGCTTTGGATGTGGGTATTGCCGAGCAACATGCCGTTACCTTATCTGCTGGAATGGCTACGCAGGGAATGATGGTGTATTGCAATATTTATTCTACTTTTCTGCAACGTGCCTACGACCAAGTAATTCACGATGTGGCTTTGCAAAATTTACCAGTGATTTTCTGTCTGGACAGAGCTGGTTTGGTGGGCGAAGACGGAGCCACCCATCATGGTATTTTTGATTTGGCTTATCTGCGATGCATTCCCAACATGATTATCCATGCCCCGCTGAATGAAATCGAATTGCAAAATATTTTATACACCGCACAGTTGGGATTGGAACATCCGATAGCTATTCGATATCCAAGAGGTAGAGGTGTTATTTATGATTGGAAAGAATTGCACTTTGGGAAATACGAAGAAATTGAAATTGGTAAGGCAAAATGTCTGAAAGAAGGTTCAAAAATTGCTGTTTTATCTACAGGGGCAATCGGAAACAATGTTGCTTTGGCCTTGGGTCAAATAGCGTATTCGGAAAATTTTGCCCATTATGATTTTGGATTTGTAAAACCATTAGACGAATCTCAATTGCACCAAATTTTCAATCAATTTGAAATGATAATTACTGTTGAAGATGGAACTGTAAAAGGTGGTTTTGGAAGTGCTGTTTTAGAATTTGCAGCTAAGAATGCGTACAATTCTGGAATTCAGCTTTTAGGAATTCCTGACACTTTTATCGAACAGGGTTCAGTTACAGAGCTTCAGCATTCTTGCGGAATATCAGTTGATAGTTTGAAAATTATTTTTTCAAGTTATTGAAATTAACTATTTTGCGGGTTTAAAATACGATTTTTTTAAATATGACGATTTCTATTAAATATTATACAATTATATTCTTACTTTTTTCTATTTGTAGTTTCGCACAAGTAAAGATAATCACAAGTTTGTCAGATACAATTTCGTCTCAAAAGGTAAATTCAGAACCCTCGAATGTGATTGTAACCAAAAAGCCAGACACTATTTCTCATTGGAAACATAAGAATGTCTTAGGGGTTGATCTTTCGGAAATTGCTTTTGTAAATTGGAGTGCTGGGGGTACAAGTGCCATTACAGGGGTAATTAGAGGGGATTTGAAATACGACTATAAGGATGATTATCAAGTTTGGTCTAACGAACTTTTTTTTAGATACGGATTGAATAAGCAAGAAGGTATCGAGCTTAGAAAAACCGATGATGCATTCAAACTTAATTCAACTTATGGTTTACGAACAAGTCCTTCTTCAAATTGGTACCATTCGGCAAAATTAAATTTCAATACCCAGTTTACAAATGGTTATAGTTATCCCAATACCGAGAATCCTATTTCGAAACCTTTTGCTCCAGCATATACTTTTTTGGGTATAGGATCAGAGTATATTTATAAACCCAAAAATTTTACTTTATATTTATCTCCAGTTACTCTAAAAAACACATTAGTTTTAGATCAAGATCTAGCCAATTCTGGAGCTTATGGTGTAAAAAAGGCGGTTTATGACGAAAACGGAAATTTGCTTGTTGAAGGAGAAAAAGAAAAAACAGAACTCGGAATTCTAGTAACTAATTACCTAGAGAGAGAAATTTTTAATAATATCATTTTAAAAAACCGATTGACATTATATACCGATTACTTGCATAATTTTGGGAATATAGATGTAGATTGGCAATGTTTCTCCTATCTGACCGTGAATCAGTATGTAAAAGCCAATGTTGGTTTTAACTTAGTTTACGATGAAGATGTTGACGTTATTAAAGAAGTTGACGGGGTAAAATACAACGAAGGGGCAAAAGTACAGTTAAAGCAAGTATTGGCTATTGGTTTAGAATACGTGTTTTAGTCTGAATGTTTGAAGGAATTTCTTTTATCCGTTTCTAATAATAGTTTGAATACTTCGGAATTTTTCTAAATGAATCTCTGTTTTTCAATTGTTATTCTATAATTAAGTTTTGAAATATCTGATTATTAAGGTGTTATGCGTTTGTTTTTTTGTTAAATTTGAGTAAATCTTAACATTATAACTTATGTCTAAAAAAGCACTTTACTTGTTAGGCATTGTGGTAACAATTATTTTGGGTACTTTTTTGTATTTGAAATTTTGCTGCAATTGCTGTGTTGAGCCCCCAACTGGATCGCCCGAAAAAGTAGTAACAACTCCTAGTAGCGATTCTAATTTTGTACCTTTTGTGATTTCTGGGTCAGGTTTTGATTATCATACCAATCAGAATTTGAAATTTTTAAAGAACAGCGAAATCATAATTACGCCTGTCAAAGATTCTGTAACTCTTGGAATCATTAGTCTGAAAGATTATCTGATTAGCAATCCAAATCAAAGAATTTTGATTACAGGTTATGCTACTTCAGACGAGAAAAACACAACCCAATTTGAAAACCTCGCGTTAGCAAGGGCGCATACGATCAAAGATTTTTTTGTTTCGAAAGGCCTGCCAGATGGACAATTTGATCTTAAAGGAGTTGTTCAAGAAACTTGGAAAATGGATTTAGATACTTTATTAGGACCAGCCGAATATCAGATTTCTGAAGCTATAACTCCAACCGACGAATGGTCAACTCTCAAGGTAAAAATAAATGCCGATCCTCTGGTTTTATACTTCAAAACCAATAAAGCAACAGAACAGTTAAGTGATGCCGAAAAAAGTAAATTGGCCGATATTGTAAAATACATTCAAAATGTTCCAGAAGCAACGGTTTCGGTAGTGGGGCATACTGATAATGTTGGAAAAAGTGAGCCTAATGTTATTTTAGGTCAAAAACGAGCTGATTTTGCAAAAAACTATTTGTCTGATAAAGGAATAGATGTTTCAAAAATTGAGGCTACGAGTAAAGGGCAAAATGAACCAATAGAAGACAATTCAACTCCAGAAGGACAAGCCAAAAATCGTAGAGCAGTAATTTCAATCAAATAATCAACTAAAAAAATAATATTATGAATATACCTTGTATCTTAATTCCTGCACTAGTAGGGTTAATCTGTGGAATCCTTGGTTACTTATTAGGGAAAATGAACTCTAAGTCAGATGATATTACTGTTTCTTTACAATCTGAATTAGATGCTTGTAGAGCCAATTCTAAAAAATTATCCATTAGAATTAGTGAACTTGAAGGTGAGTTGGCCAATGCAAAACTAAATGTTTCTAAAACTATTCAATCATTTGCAGCTCCATTAATTGTGTTTAATGCAGATCTAGCAGCAAGTATTTACGGAAAAAAAATCAAAGAGAACGATTTGAAAGTCATAGAAGGAATTGGTCCTAAAATAGAAGATTTGTTCCATAAAGCCGGTATCACGACTTGGTTAGCACTTTCTGAAACAGCAACCGATAAATTGCAAGCCATTCTAAATGCTGAAGGCGAAGCGTATTCGGTACATAATCCAGGAACGTGGTCCAGACAAGCTAAATTGGCCTATGAAGGCAAATGGCAAGAATTGAAAGACTGGCAGGATGCTCTTGATGGCGGAAAAGAATAGTTTTTGTTTTATATTAAAAAAAACCGGCGATAACGTCGGTTTTTTTATAAATCTAATTTGTTTTTTTCCCATTGATGGTGTCGTACAATTCTAAAGCATTTCCATCGGTAAGCATCGAAACAAAATGACAAATATGAAGTAATCTTTCGTATAAATTGTCTTTGACCAATTGGTGTTTTTCGGGTAGCATTTTTAAGAGCAAATTGTCATAATTAGATAGTTTGCCTTCGTATTTATTATTGAAGGCTGTGACAAATTTATCCAATAAGGTTTGAATGATTTGATAGCCAACGATTTCTTTTTCTACTACCTCACGACTCTGATAAATGTTTTTGATGCTTATTTTGATGATGTCATCCATTTGGGCTTTGTACTTACTTTTATCCATTAAGGCATAAGGGAATTCTCCTTTTAGGATGGCTTCTTCATTTTCGATAAAAACTCGTACGGCATCATTAATCAAACTACCTATAGCTAAAGCTCTTAGATAGCTAATTCGATCTTCTTTGGTTTCTAAAGTTTTGTATTTTGAAGTGTCAATGTTGTCTTTTACCAATTTGATTAAATATTCTAAAGCAAAATCCTCAGAGACCAAACCCAAATTAATTCCGTCTTCAAAATCGATAATTGTGTAGCAAATATCGTCGGCAGCTTCGACCAAATAAGCCAGCGGATGTCTTTCAAATCCAATATCGTTTCCTTTTTTGTTTGGAATCATTCCCATATCGGTTGCAACTTCTTGAAAGAAATCTTTATCAGTCTGGAAAAAGCCATATTTTTTATCAGCAATATTTTTAGTGGGTTTTTTGGGTAAACTTTCCTTTGGATATTTCATAAAAGCGCCAAGCGTGGCGTATGAAAGTCGGATTCCGCCATCGACACCTGGTCGCGAACTGTTTAAAACCGAAAAGCCGTTGGCATTTCCTTCAAAATCAATTAAATCTTGCCATTGTTTTGGCGAAAGTTGCTCTTTGTATTGCAATCCTTTTCCAATAGAGAAAAATTCTCCAATTGCTTTTTCTCCCGAATGTCCAAAAGGTGGATTGCCGATATCGTGTGCTAATGATGCAGCTGCTACTATAGCGCCAAAATCATTCATATGGTAACCGTGAACATCTTTTAAGTAAGGATATTTTTTTAAGATTTTTTTGCCGACCAATCTCCCTAACGAACGTCCTACAACCGAAACTTCCAGACTGTGGGTAAGACGAGTGTGTACAAAATCGGTTTTAGAGAGCGGGATGACTTGGGTTTTGTCCTGTAAACTTCTAAAAGCAGAGGAGAAAATGATTCGGTCATAATCTACTTCAAAGCCCAAACGCGTATCGTCTTGTTCGGTTCGTAATCGTTTTCCTTTGTCGCCCTGACGTTTTAAAGATAAGAGTTGTTCCCAGTTCATCGTGATTTTTGATTGTCGATTTAATTGAACCAAAAATACATTTTATTTTAAGATTTTTTGCAATCTCTAAAGTTGTTGTTTAACTGCGTGAGGGATAGCAGTAAACTACCAAAGTAGTACGGATAGCCCGACCGCTTTGTTGCAAAAGGGCGTATAACCACAAACAGAATTTGCCCTTTTGCAAGAAAGGGGGCACGCCCAAATTTTTAGTTTAAGTTAACTTTGCAAAAAAATGCGTGTGAGCGTGGAAACCGAAGTGGTATAAAAAGAAGAAACGGCTATTTCATATATCGAAATGGCCGTTTCTTTTTTTGAATTGGCTATTGAAGTATAAACTTGATGGCAGTTCCCCCTCCAGGAGCTAAATTTAAATCCAATTGGGATTGATTTGTGACGGTTTTAGTTTCTATTGTAACAGGATAAGGATTGGTTTTGTAATTGGCTCCTGGTCCATCTGAGTAAATTTCGGCTTTATAGGTTTTGCCTTCCTCCAAAAAGGATAATGAAACCTTTAATTTTCTAGCGTCTTTATTGCTTATCGAACCTAAGTACCAGTTTTTTTCGTCCCAATCTTTTCGGGCAATGGTTACATATTCACCAATTTTTGAATCCAATACTTTGGTGTCTGACCAAATACAAGGAACTTCACGGATGAATTTAAATTCTGGTTTTCCTTCGTAATTTTCTGGTAAATCGGCTGCCATTTGTAGCGGACTAAATACGACTACATATAATGCCAATTGACTCGCCAAGGTTGTTTGTACTTTAGCATTATTTGGTGTTTTATAATCAAAATTGAAAATACCAGCGGTGTAATCAAGAGGGCCAGAAAGCATTCTGGTAAACGGTAAAATAGTGGTGTGTTCTGGTGAGTTTCCACCATCGGCAGACCAAGCATTATATTCCTGTCCTCGTGCTCCTTCTTGGGTCATCAAATTTGGATAGGTGCGTTGCAATCCTGTTCCTTTTACAGGTTCATGATTATCGATCATGATTTGGTATTTTGCAGCGGTTTCGATTACTTTTCTATAATGGCGAACTCCGTATTGGCTGTCGTGCCATTCTTTTTTATCCAAATACTTGTTTACGTAACCTGTTTTTACGGTATTTATGCCTAAACTATTGTACAGTTTGAACGCCTCGTCCAATTGATTTTCATAATTTTTTGAGGCACCAGCAGTTTCGTTGTGACCAATTAAGCGGACCTTTTTTGAGGCAGCATATTGGGTTATTTCCTTCAAGTCAAAATCTGGATATGGTTTTGTAAAGCTAAACACATTTCCATCAGCTGTCCAATCGCCATCCCAGCCAATATTCCATCCTTCAACTAGAACTCCGTCTAAATTATTTTTGGATGCAAAATCGATGTATTCTTTTGTGATTTTGGTTGTAGCACCGTGTTTTGGTCCTTGACCCCAAGAGTATTTCTCGAGATGCATTCCCCACCAAATTCCAATATATTTGGAAGGTTTTATCCAAGACATGTCTGTAATTTTTGAGGGTTCATTAAGATTTAACATTAATGTTGAGGTAACCAAATCTCCTGGTTTTTTGCCTATAATAATGGTTCTCCAAGGGGTAACGAATGGAGTTTGCGCATATACTTTGACACCATCTGCCCAAGGGACTAAATCACTTTTATATTGATTACCGTCTTGTTTTAATAAAGTCATTGAAGCAAAATCGGTAAGATTGGCTTCGTGAATGGCTACAAATAATTTGTCTTTGGTTTCAAAAGTTGCTGGTGTATTAATGGTGTCTGTTTGGCTGATAAAGCTTTTTTTGTATTCGCTTTCGTAATAGCTATTGTCTCTATGAACCGGTATTGACCAAACTTCGTTATCAAACGGAAAAGTAAACTGAGTGATTTCGTTAGTAATTTTCACCTTGTCAAGATGAGGTTGTTTAGGAAATGAATATCTAAAACCTAATCCGTCATCAAAAATTCGAAAAATAATATCGACTACTCGTTCTTCTCCTTTAGATTCTTTTAAATGAACGATTAATTCGTTGTGATTGTCCTTGATTTTTTTGAATTCTCCCCAAGGTTGTTCCCAAGTGGTATTGCTTGAGTTTTCTTCAATAGAAACAATTTCAAAGCCATCCGTCATTTTAGAAATTCCATCAAATTCAAAGCCTAATAATGAGGGTTCTATAACTGTTTTTTGATTAGAATACAGGCTGTATTGAGGTTGTCCTGTATTGGTTAAACTAAATTTTAATTCGTTGTTTTTGTTTGGGGATGTAATAGTATGTTCTTTTGGGCTATTGCAGGATAAGGATAATGCAAATACAAAACCTATTAGGCAAAATCTATATATCGTTTTTCTCATTTTTTTTATTTGCATTGTTGTTTACTTAATTTCGTTTAATAATTGTTTTGCTTTTTCAGGTTGCATAGACACAAAATAATCAAAGACATTGTCGAGTTTTTTTTGAGCATCGGTATTGCCTTTTTTTTCTTTTCTCAAATTATAAAGTGTGCTAATATCTGCAAAAGCACTATTGGTGTTTTTTACACCTGCAAAAGTTTTTATTTTTTCGAGATAGGTATATCCAAATTCTTTTGTTGGTTCAATCATTGTACCTTCTCCAAAGTCATTCCAAGTAATTAATTGGAGATAATTGACATTGGCAGATTTTGCCATTGCGAGTGTTTGTTCAAGAGTTGTCCCGTTGTTGTGCTCTATTGTCCAGCCAATTTCATCTCCAGCACCTCCTTCTTTGTAAAAATCTTTGAAGCCAGGGTAAGCGCTTCCCATTGCTACAGATAATTTTGGAGCAGTATTGGTGTAAAAATTGGTCAAATAGGTATTGTTTTTATATACCCAAGCATATTCGCCAGAAGCATTTGTTCCTGCCGAAACCGAATGATCCCAAAGTGTCAAAAACGTTGGTTTGGTTGTTAAACCGCTAAATGCTGCTGTCCAATCATCGGGTGTGGTTAGTGTGATTGGACCAAAATTCAGCAATAATGGTTTGTTGTTTATTTTGATATAATTTGAGTCAGAAAAGTAATGGGTCTGTAAATAATTCATGTCTGTTTTGGCAGCGCTAGATATTGTTGGAGCTAAATTGGCATTGACAATATTGTTCAAAAAGCGGTCTTCGTAAACAATTGCATA
This sequence comes from Flavobacterium adhaerens, assembly GCF_040045115.1. Taxonomy (NCBI): domain Bacteria; kingdom Pseudomonadati; phylum Bacteroidota; class Flavobacteriia; order Flavobacteriales; family Flavobacteriaceae; genus Flavobacterium; species Flavobacterium adhaerens. The sequence goes on from NZ_JBDLZX010000002.1 coordinate 82,547, forward strand.
TTCTAAACCTACATCATCTAGCATGGCAATAAGTTGTTCTGTATTTTCTTTGATCATTTTGTAATCATTAAGATCGTAGGTTCCGTACCAATCGATTAAAACGCCATCGATTCCTGCGTATTTCATCAGTAACAAATGATTTTCGATCACTGCTTTGTCACCCGAATGGTAAGGGCCAATTAGAGGGTAGTAGTACGAAGCGATTTCTCGACGACCATTAGAGTCAATGTTATTTGGGTTTTTATTAGCCATTGTCCAATGGTATCCCCATTTTTTATCGGAACTACTTTCGTTTGTTTCAAACCAAGCCATATAATGCATGTAAATTTTGGTGTTGTTTGCTTTTTCTATGGGTACGGGTTTTAAGTCTTCTGTAGAAGGCGTTGGAGGATCTGACTTTTTATCATCACTACTACAGCTTGACACTGTTATAATGTTGATTATACCAATGCACAACAAGGATATATATCTTTTCATTTTATTTTTTTTGAGTGTTAAAAAATATCAGCCTCCTACGACTAACCAACATAGGAGACTGACAATTGATAATCTAATACCCAGGATTTTGTACTAGATTCGTATTTGTAGTAAGAACGGTACTCGGAATAGGGAAGATGCCTCTGTATTTTTCTGTTGGTCCTTTTTCCCACCATGGAAGGAAGAATGTTCCAAAGCGGATGTTGTCGGTTCTTCTTTTTCCTTCGAATGTAAATTCTTTGAGGAGTTCTTGATCTATAAAGTCTAGATTAATCGTGTCAGGCATAGTTTCACCAGCACGAGTTGTGATTTGTTGTACAAAAGGTATAGCCAAATCGGGTGAACCTAAACGCACATAACATTCGGCTTGCATCATCAAAATTTCGGCGTAACGAATCAGTACAAGATCATGATCTCTTTCCCATAATTCGCCTTCTTTCATTTCATATTTACCTAAGCGTACACCTTGGTTGTCTTTGGCATCCGATACGCTATTTACTTCTTCGGTATAAGTCAAAGGTTCACCGTTGTCCATGATGATTACCGTTCCAGTGGCTAGATTGATTTGATCTCCTGCTACCATGCATTTTTTTCTTTTATCGGTATCAGAAAAGGCCGAATAAACACCAGGTTGAGCACACATTCCGTTTGCACTCCAAGGAAAATCTCCCGTTACAGATACTGTCAGTTTGTGCAAATAATGACAAGACATAGAGTTCATATAATTTCCAACGGTTCCTGCCTTTGAATCATAAGGAATGGCAAAAATGATTTCAGGAGATTTTTGATTTTCGGTCGCAAAATTGGCAAAGAAGTCTGTTGCTAGTGTGTAGCCTGAAATTTTTTGGCACATATCAATACAATCCTGCCAACGAGCAGTTTCTATATAAACTTCAGAATTCAAATACAATCTTGCTAATAATGAGTAAGCTACATTTTTGGTCATTTTAGAATATACCACATTTGAGTTCAGGTAAGGGATAGCATCTAATAATTCCTTCTCGACAAAGTTGTACACTTGTTTTCGGGTAGAATTTGTTGGCAATCCTACATCTTCAAAGTTGGTAACAATAGGGACATTGCCAAATAAATCTAGAAGATTGTAGTAATAGTAAGCTCTCAATGCTTTCAATTCTGCATAAATTGGTGCTTTTTGATCGGTTGTTAGAGCCGATTTGTCTATTTGATAAATAATGGAGTTTATCTTAGCAATTCCGGTATAATTGTAACGCCAAGCCGAAAGAATCATTCTGTTGTCAGCTTTCCAAGTGTGTTTTTGTGCTTCTTGATATTGTCCGCCATCGTACCAGTTGGTTCCTCTAGTAGGAATAGTAGCTTCATCAGAAACTGTTTCGTTTAAGAAAAAAACATATTCACTTGTTGGATAAGAGTTTGTAATTCCGTCAGCAAATCCTCTTAACGACGAATAAGCTCCGCCTACTAGCGCATCAATTTCTTTGGTAGTTTTACCAAAGTTTCCATCTTCTACTTTGTCATATAATTCTTCATCCAAATCGGTACATGAAATAGTAAAAAGCATACTTGTGATTAATAATGCTATTATTTTGATTTTCATTTTATATATTTTTAGTTATCTATTAGCTTAATTATTTAGCGTAAAATTTAATCCGATTGAAATGGTTGTTGGTCTAGGATAGTTGTTGTATTTGTCTATACCTGGAGCTGCCAATCCTGTTTGATCGGAACCGTCTTGAGCATTTAGACCAATTTCAGGGTCAACTCCTTTGTAGTTTGTAAATACTGCTAGATTTTCGCCCAAGAGGTACATTCTAAGTTTAGCTCCTTTCCAATTTACAGGCAACGTATATCCCAATGTCATAGTTTGAAGTCTAAAGAAAGAAGCATCTTCTATCCAATAACTTGAATATTTGGGTGCACTGGTAAGGCCGCTGTTTAAGAAATCATCCGGTACGTTATAGGTAGGTAATCTGTTTGGGTCATTTAGCATCATGTTAGTAGCATTTAATGCTTTTTGACCAAACATTCCGTAACCTGAAATGCCAAGATCAAAATTTCCGTAAGTAAAATTCATTCCTATTCCTAGGGTAAAATCAGGTTGTACATTACCAAGTTCTCTTTTGTCTTCCTCATCGTTTAAAGCATCTGCAAGTATCTTGTCACCAGCTTTGTTGTAGTATAACATCGCTCCGTTTTCGTCTAAACCTGCACTTTCAAATCCCCAAAAAGTTCCAACAGGATATCCTTCGGCAATAATTTGTGAATATTGACCTGACATTCCAGATAATCCGTGTAGCGAACCACTGTAAATTACGTCGGTACTGTAGGTTGGGTTGGATAATTTTTCGATTTTTTGAAGGTTATGAGCCAAAGTCATATTGGCATCCCAAGTAAATTTGTCTCCTCTAATGATATCGGCATTCAAAGAAAGTTCTACCCCTTTGTTAGACATTTCTCCAACATTGGCAAGCATAGTGCCTACTAAATAAGGAGGTTGAGGGACTTCGTAAGTGTATAGTAAATCGCTGGTTTTTTTAGAATACCATTCAAATGAACCCGTAATCCTGTCAAAAAGACCAAAGTCGATACCAATATTTAGTTGTGCAGTTGATTCCCATTTTAAATCAGGATTTGGATTTTGTGTTGGTGAATAGGCTAAACTCCAAGAGTCTGTTACAGGGTCGTAGTAACTATCATTGCCTACTCCTAAAATAGAAAGTGATTTGTATTCGCCTATTCCGTCTTGATTACCCGTTACGCCATATCCTAATCTAAATTTTAAGTTTCCTAACCAGTTTTTGGTTCCACTCATAAAATCTTCATTGGATATTTTCCATGCAACAGATGCAGATGGGAATGTTCCCCATTTATTGTTTTCACCAAATCGGCTTGAACCATCACGTCTTACCGTGGCCGTAAACAAATATTTGCTGTCATAACTATAATTTGCTCTGGCAAAAAATGAAATTAAGTTTGATTTTCCTTTGTACGAATACACATCTCCCAATCGATAGTTGTATCCCGCTCCTAAGTTGTTATAACTAAATTCATCAGTGACAAATCCGCTACGTTGTGCGCCAAAACCTTTGTATATGTTCTGGAAATAGGAATAACCTGCCATTGCACTAATGTTATGGTTATCTATTGTTTTAGAATAGTTTAAGTAAATTTCGCCTTGTCCGTTTGTATATTCAGAGTAGGTTTTTTGGGCATAACCATCTTCATTTCTTCCTTCCATAACGGCGTATGATGGTTTGTAAGTATTGGCCTGAACAGCATTATGTTCTAATGAAACGTTTGCCGCAACAGTAAAATCATTAAAAAGTTTGACTTCGGTTTTAAAATATCCGAGTATTCTGTGTCGTTCATTATCAACGGTTCTATTGGTTAAGATTTCTACTGGATTTTCATAAAGAGTTGCATTTACAACTGAAAATTCACCATCAGAATTATATACTGGAATTGTTGGGTTTAAATTATAAGCGCGTTCAAAAATCCTGTAGTCTAATGGGTGCCATTTGTCTATGTTGGCAAATATCCCCATATCAAATTTGACCTCTTTATTTTCGCCCAAGTATTGATAAGCACTTATATTGCCGCTTAATCTTTCAAGGCCTGTCGTTTTTATTACACCTTCGTTATTCAAATAGGATAGTGAAGCTCTAAAACCACTTTCGGCTTTGCCAGAATTGATGCTCAAAGTATGTGATTGTGAAATGGCAGTTTGCTCTAATTCTTTTTGCCAATTTGTATTTGCACCATAATCAATAGCATCCATATTCCCGGTTTGGCGTACATAACCTCTCCATTGGTTTGCTGATAATAAATCTAAATTGTCCGCAACATAGCCAACGCTTGATAATCCGCTATAGACAACAGAAACCCCTTTTGTTCCTGATTTTGTGGTTATGATAATGACACCATTTGCGCCTCTAGATCCATAAATTGCTGTTGCTGATGCGTCTTTGAGAACATCAACAGTTTTAATATCTGCGGGTTGCACTACGTTTATATCTACTCCTGCAATTCCATCTACCACTATCAATGGGCTATTACTTGCTGTTAGTGAAGTTCCTCCACGTAAGCGCAATGTAGAGCCTGCACTCGGATCGCCCGAAGGGCGTATAACATTTAATCCGGCAACCTTTCCTTGCAAAACTTGTTCTGTCGAAGAGATTGTTCCTTTAACTAAATCATCCGCTTTAACAGTAGAAATAGCTCCTGTCAGATCTCCTTTTCTCACAGTACCGTAACCAACCGAAACTATTTGTACTTCGGCCAATTGGTAGCCATCATTTTGTAAATGAATATTTAATTTTGAAGTCGTATCTGTAATTCTGATTTTTTGGGTAGTTGACCCTATAAAAGAAACCTCCAAAGTATTTCCTACTGTAACTTCGAGTGTAAAGCTTCCGTCAAAATCTGTTGCTGTTGCATTTTTTGTGCCAACTTCTAATATTGTTGCCCCGGGTAATGCTCCTCCAGTACTGTCATAAACGGTTCCTGAAACTTTCTTTTTTTCTTGTGCATACGATCCTGCTGATAGAAAAAGCATCAGAATCATCAAGAACAATGATTTGTTTCCCCAAATTAGGTTTAGGGTTCTTATTTTATGTTTACTATTCATTAGAATTGGTGTTTAGTTTGATAGTTTGTTATTTGTCTAAAGTTTTAAGCGGCATCGTCGTATCAGAAATTATTTTGTCTTTATTGTCTTTTACCAAGACATGTATTTCTGTAAGACCTTGAATTCCGTCTAACTCTGAAACCAAATTGACAAATCCTTTTATTTCGGAAGTATTACCGGCAAATTCTCCTGTTATAATCTTGCTACCTGCAGTAATAGTGTAGATCAGTTTGTTGACACCCGATTCGTTGTTTTTTCTGGACATACCTAAAAAATCTCTTTGGCTGATTTGTAATGGGAAAAAACCAAATGTAGGTGGAGGTGGCGGTATGAACTCGCCTGCATACAGGATCTGGTCTCCAGAGTTTGTTGTCCAATCCTTAGCTACCATGAGGAAAACGATATTTTCCATAACATAACCAGGCTCAGTATTGTAGTATTCTTGCGGAATTAAGTCCATTCTATAAAAACCATTGCCTAAATCTTTTAGCTTGGTTTTTTCTGAAACTTCTGGAATCCAAGCTTGATATTCTTGTAGTACCCCCCAATTGTTTAAACCACTATGAAAGTGAACACTCGGAACACCTTCAAAACCTTCTTTTAAATTTGAATTGAATAAAATGCTTACTCCTTTGTCAATAGTTGGCTTTGTTGGATAAGATCGAATGAGTTCATTGGCAGTATAAAAAGAAGAAAAATCGGTGTAAGGCATATTGGCAACTTCAGATTGTTTAGAGCCATTAAAGTTTTTTAATCTAAACCAAAAACCAGCGCTGGCTGCAATTTCTTCTGGAGTTTTAGAAAAATAAACGGTAGGAGTCAAGGTAAAACTCCATATGCCATCACTTTCGTGTTTTAATTTGGCAAAGTCTGAAGAATGTTCCCAGTTACCAGCATCTGGCTCCGATGGAGACCAAATCCATAGATAAACATCTTCGTTGGGTGTAAAAGTTGTACTCGATAAATCGAAGTACCATGTTACCTGTTCGTCGTATTTATAAACAACAGGATAAGAACTCATGCTTCCTACTGAACCTGCAGATTCTTGAGCCAGAACCAAATTAGGAATTGTAAAAATAGCCAGTACAATTGTATATATTATGTTTTTCATATAGTAATTTTTTGTTTTATCGGTTAGATATTTCGTAACCTTATTTAGTGTTGTTGTGATAAGCTTTTTGGCTTTTCTATCAACTAATTAACTGCCTTTAACTTAAAAATATAAGAGACAAAAGCGGTACCCTCTGAACTTCTGATTAATTGGATCTCCATTTGGTCATTATTTCCTGGTACAGATGTTACTTTGAGTTCGTCGGTTTTATTAGTTTTTTGAGCATCACTATAGAGGTAAATGATGTTTGCAGTTGCATCGGTTTGCTGAAAACTAGAGTTGAGTTTCCAGTATCCTCTTGGAGCAAATAAAGGAGGGACATTACCTGTTACTTCATAAGTTGTAGGCTGATTTTTATCATCAACACTAAAATTGATTACAAAATCAGGGTAATTAAAAAGTGTACTTAAATTTTGTTCACTGGGCTCAATGGCATTCTTTTTTGCAAATTCATCTACCATTTTCAAGTTCATTAAAGTCCAATTTCCATTTACTTTTTCGTAAACCGTTATTGGCTCTACATAATTTCCATCGTCTATTTGATCACATCCGATGAATAGTAAGCATAGTAATACTACTAGCCCATACATGCTTTTACATTTCATAAATTTTTTGGTTTTGTTAGTTATTGATCTGTTTGAATGAATGAATCGAAATTAGATGTATAAAATCGCACAGAAAAAAAATTTATGAAAAATCAAGATAGAAATGAGTTGATTTCTTATTTAAATAGTTAAAAATAAGGTAGTTGTAAAATAAGCGCTCTTTAAAAAATCAAGATTGAATTTAGAATCAAAAACAGTTAAAAAACACAATAAAAATAATAATATTCAAATAAATTATGATTTAATTTTTAATTACACATTAATACTTTGAAATTTTTATCAAATAAATTTTATTTAGACTATATTTAACATTTAGTTGATGTGAGAGAAAAATCGAGTAAGTAAAAGCTTTCAAAAACGTAAATAAGTGGTAAAAATGAAGCTTTGTCGCTTTGTGGGTGATGTGAATTCTTTTATACTAAAGTCAAAAAAATAAATTGTAAGTAAGATGCAAAGATTGATAGTTGTATTGATTTTTATGTTTTGTACTGCTTTGTCAGCAAAAAGCATAAATCCTTCTTTAGAAAATTTAGAGAAAGTTTTACAGAAAAAGGAGTATTATATTCGTTTGAAGTATTCTAAGATAAAAGTTCTTAAGACTAGCGTTCATAAGTTTGTTATTAATAAGGAAGATAAAAAACTGTATGGAGCTTATATGCAGTTGTTTGAAGAGTATAAATCCTTTAAGTATGATTCGGCTTATTATTATTTGGAAGAAGCAAAATTAAAAGCGGCTGATCTGAAAGATCCTGTATTGATGGCTAAAACCAAAATTAAGGAAGGTTTTATTTTGCTTTCGTCTGGTCTTTTTAAAGAAGCTATTGATACTTTGAATACGGTCAAACCTGATGCGTTAGATATTGGGGCTCAGTACGAATATTACACCATAAAGGCTAGAGTGTATTATGATTTAGTCGATTATAATAAAGATATGAGATATAGTGTTCAATATGTGCAGATGGGTAATCAATATCTTAAGAAAGCGTTGGCTGTGGCACAACCTAATTCAAATGATTACTGGGCGGCCGAAAGTTTAGAGCGCATGAAACAGCAAGATTGGGTTGGTGCTGAAAAAGCATTCAATTATTGGATTAATAATTTCGAATTGCCTCCAAAATACTATGGGATCGCTACGTCTAGTCTTGGTTATATTTATTCTGAAGGAGGAGACAAAGAGAAGGCTATAGAATATTTGGCTTTGGCTGCAATTGCTGATGTAGAAAACGCAACCAAAGAGACTGTGGCATTGCGTAATCTTGCTAATGAGCTTTTTAAATTAGGAGATATAGAAACGGCTAATAGGTATGTGAATTTGGCTATGGATGATGCTACTTTTTATGATGCAAGACATAGAAAAATTGAGATATCATCCATTTTACCAATCATAGAAAAGGCTCAGTTTAGTAAGGTGAAAAGTAAAAATGACTTATTGGAAAAGATTATAATCTTGTTGACTGTTTTTGCGTTGATTATCGTTGTTTTTTTGATTATCATTTTCAAACAGCTTAAAGAGAAAAATGCATCCAAAAAGGTAATGGCAGAAGCGCTTAGTCAGTTGCAAGAAATGAATGTAAGATTGAGTGAAACCAATACGATTAAGGAAGAGTATATTGCGTATTTTATAAAAGCTTCTTCGGATCTGATTAGTAAGATAGATCACATTCAAAAGAGTACTATTCAAAAAATTATATCAAAGAAAACCGATGAGGTGATTTCGAGTTTGAAGCGGTATAGTGTAAAGGAAGAAAGAGAGCATTTGTTTCATCAATTTGATGAGATTTTCTTGAAACTGTTTCCAACTTTTGTAATTGAATTTAATGATTTATTTACAGATGATCATAAGTCGATTATCAAAAAAGGGGAGTTGCTTAACACAGAACTTCGCATTTTTGCTTTGTATAGATTGGGAATTCAAGATGCAAATCAAATGGCTGATTTTTTGGAGTTGTCAGTAGCAACTATTTATACTTACAAAACTAGAATAAAGAGTAAATCTAAAATGAAAGATACTTTTGAACAGCAAATTATGGCTATAAGGGCAATTTAGTTTTTTTGGTTGTCTGCATTGGGAATTCTTTTTTGAAAAAGTGCAAAGAAATAAAAAACCCGTCTCAATTGTAATGAGACGGGTTTTGTGATTATGATAATTTTTTTAGATTATGCTTCAAATGGAACTATAGAAACATAAGATTTATTATCTTTTTTCTTTTGGAATAAAACAACTCCATCAACTTTTGCATGTAAAGTGTGATCTTTACTGATGTAAACGTTTTCACCAGGATTGTGTTTTGAACCTCTTTGTCTTACGATGATGTTTCCAGCAATAGCAGCTTGACCACCAAAAATCTTAACGCCTAAACGTTTTGATTCTGATTCTCTACCATTCTTCGAACTACCGACACCTTTCTTGTGAGCCATGACGTATTAGTTTATTTTGTTATTATTCTTGTGTATCTTCTTTTTTAGCTTTTGGAGCTTTTTTTACTTTAGGAGCTGGTGCTTCTTCTGTAGTTGCTTCAACTGTTGCTTTTTTTGGAGCTGCTGCTTTTTTAGTGCTTCCTCCTGTAGTAATTCCTTCAATTACAATTTGAGTAAGATATTGTCTGTGACCGTTTCTTTTTTTGTATCCTTTTCTTCTTTTCTTTTTGAAAACGATAACTTTGTCACCTTTTAAGTGTTGTAACACTTTGGCTTCTACTGAAGCACCTTCTATAGCTGGGGCGCCTATTGTGATTGATCCGTTGTCATCTACCAAATAAACTTTATCAAAAGATACTTTTGATCCTTCTTCATTTGCTAAACGGTGAACGTAAACCTTTAGGTCTTTGCTTACTTTAAACTGTTGCCCTGCTATCTCTACGATTGCGTACATACTGAATGTTTTTAATAATTTTTAAGGTTGCAAATATACAATTAAATATTTAGTCTGCAATTCTTTATTTAAAAAATATTTTTATCTTTTAAAAGAATGGATTTGGGCTTGTATTTGAAATAGTTACAGTTGTATTATCTGATATGGTTAATATATTGTTAAGGCTAAATTTACTAACCTACTGCAGAATAAAAAAAGTATTTTTGTTGCGATAAAACCCCAAAGATTGGCAATAGAAAATTATTAATTAATAATCTTTATCTAAAAAGTATGAATAATGTCGAATAATACATTAATGTTAGGAGGAGTAGCTTCTACCCCAAAAGTAGATTTTGAAGAATATGACTTAGATAACGGACTACATGTAATTTTACATCATGATGATTCAGCTCCTGTTGTAATCACCTCAGTTATGTATCATGTTGGAGCCAAAGATGAGTCTCCAGAACGTACTGGTTTTGCACATTTTTTTGAGCATTTATTATTTGAAGGAACTCAAAATATAAAAAGAGGGGAGTGGTTTAAGATTGTTACCTCAAATGGAGGAACTAATAACGCCAATACTACTGACGATAGAACTTATTACTACGAAATATTTCCGTCTAATAATTTAGAATTGGGACTTTGGATGGAGTCCGAACGATTAAAACATCCTATAATCAACCAAATTGGAGTTGATACTCAAAACGAAGTTGTAAAAGAGGAAAAAAGAACCAATTATGATAACAGACCTTATGGGAATATTTTGGGAGCGGTAAAAAAACATATGTTTCAAAAACACCCCTATCGTTGGACTACAATTGGTTCTATGGAGCATATAGATGCTGCAACCTTAGAAGAATTTCAAGATTTTAATAAAAAATTTTACATTCCTAATAATGCCGTACTTGTGGTTGCTGGAGATTTCGAAGTAAAGCAAGCCAAAGAATGGATTCAGAAATATTTTGGTGATATTCCGAAAGGGATAGTAACACCAAAAAAAGAATATATCGAAGAGCCGATTACACAAACGATCAAAGCGACTTATGAAGATCCTAATATTCATATTCCGATGTTGGTGGCCAGTTATCGAACACCTTCAATGAAAAGTAGAGATGCACGAGTTTTAGATCTGATCTCGTCTTATTTGAGTGATGGTAAAAGTTCTAAATTGTATAAAAAAATGGTTGATGAGAAAAAGTTAGCTTTGCAAATTGGAGCTTTCAGTTTCAGCCAAGAAGATTATGGTATGTATATTTTATACGGATTGCCAATGGATGGATTCTCGATTGCTGATTTGCGTAAAGAAATTGACGAAGAGGTTGTGAAAATTCAAACCGATTTAATTTCTGAAAAGGATTATCAGAAATTGCAAAATAAGTTTGATAACACTTTTGTAAATGCAAAATCGACTATAGAAGGAATCGCTAACAATCTGGCAACTTATTATTTGTTGTATAAAGATGTAAATTTAATCAATACCGAAATTGAATTGTATCATTCTATAACTCGAGAAGAAATCAGAACAGTTGCCCAGAAATACTTGAACCCAAATCAACGTTTGCTTTTGGATTATATACCTACAAAGGTTCATAATTAAGAAAATTAAAATCTTAGGAAAGATTAGTATTCATTTGTTATTATTATAATTAAATATGTCTACGCAATATAACATACAACCCGTATCAGGAAAATCACCTGTAATCAATATAAAAAAACCTCAAACCATTGTTTTGGATAATGGTATGAAGGTGTTAATTGTTGAAAATCACAAACTCCCTCGAGTTACTTTTAATTTAACCTTAGATAATGCTCTTTTTACAGAAGGAAACATAAAAGGGGTCGATGAATTGACTAGTAATTTAATTGGGAATGGAAGTAAATCAATTTCAAAAGCAGCTTTTAATGAAGAGATAGATTTTTATGGAGCCGATATTAATTTTAGTTCACACGGAGCCACTGCCAATTCACTTTCTAAATACAGTGGCAGGGTATTAGAACTATTGGCTGAAGGAGCGCTGAATCCTAATTTTACTCAGGAAGAATTCGATAAAGAGAAGGCTAAACTAATTGAAGGTTTAAAGGCAGAGAAAAAAAGTGTACCTGCAATTGCTAATCGAGTAGTAGATGTGTTGGCTTTTGGGAAAAAACATCCGTCTGGAGAGTTTATGACCGAAAAGACATTGAATAATATTACTCTTTCGGATGTAGAAACGAATTATCATAATTATTTTGTTCCCGAAAATGCTTATTTGGTCATTGTAGGTGATGTGAAATTCAGTAATGTAAAAGCTGCAGTTGAGAAATTATTTGGGTCTTGGGAAAAAAGAAGTATTCCAAAAACTTCTTATGAGACTCCTATGAATGTTTCCAATTTGCAAATCAATTTAGTTGATGTTCCAAACGCAGTTCAATCCGAAATCACTTTGGTGAATACGGTGAATTTAAAAATGAGTGATCCTGATTTTTTTCCTGCTGTAATTGCTAACCAAATTTTGGGTGGTGATTTTAATAGTTATTTAAATATGAATTTGCGAGAAAAAAACGGATGGACATATGGTGCTCGTTCGAGCATTGGTGCAGGAAAGTTTTGTACTAAGTTTTATGCCAAATCTGCTGTTAGAAATGCGGTTACTCATAGTGCAGTTGTAGAATTTATCAAAGAAATAAAAAGAATTAGAACCGAAAAAGTAACTGAAGATGTGCTTAAAACAGTCAAAGCTGGTTATATCGGAAGGTTTGTAATGCAAGTAGAGAAACCTCAAGCTGTTGCTCGTTATGCTTTGAATACCGAAACTGAAAAACTACCAACTGATTTTTATGAAAAATACATTCAAACTATTAATGCAGTAACGACTGATGATATATTGAGAGTAGCAAATAGCTATTTTTTGATAGATAATATCCGAATTGTTATTGTAGGTAAAGGTTCTGAAATTGCACCAAATTTAGAAAAATTAGAAATTCCAATGTTTTATTTTGATAAATACGGAACACTTATTGATAAATAAAATGAAAGGCTGTTCAATTGAACAGCCTTTTTTGTGTTTATAAGAGAGACTATTTTTTTGCAGATAAATAAACTCCAACCAAAATTATAAAGGCACCTATACCTTGAACAAAAGTAATGGTTTCGTTGTCAAGTAATCCCCAAAACAAAGCGACTATTGGGATGATATATGTTACCGATGTGGCAAAAACAGGAGATGAAATATGAATTAACTTGAAGAAAATTACATTTGCAATCCCAGTGCCAACTACCCCTAAAATGAGAATGTACCATAACGAATGTTGGGCTTTTTCTACCTGAACAACTTCGAGAAAATCTGTAGAAAATAATATTGCCAAAGTTGGGAAGAGTAGAATTAAGAAATTTCCAGTTGTGATACTCAAGGAAGTCAAATCGGATAAATATCTTTTGATTAAATTGACATTTAAAGCGTAGCAAATCGATGCTATTAAAACCAATATAGCGTAATAATAATTTTGTTCTGGATGGTTAATGGCGCCATTAACAACCAAAAGTAAGCATCCAAAAAGACCAATAATTACTCCCCAAACCTGATTTTTATGAAATGTAATCCCAAAAAAAGAAGCTCCAATTAGTAAAGCATTCAATGGAGTCAAGGAATTTAATATTGCCGTTATCGAACTGTCAATTTCGGTTTCGGCAATTGCAAAAAGATAAGCAGGAATGAAAGTTCCAAATAATGATGTTAGCGCGATAAATTTCCATTGGTGTTTTTGGATTTTGGATAAACTTTTAAAACCGATAATTATTAGAAAAAGTGCTGCAAAAATAATTCGTAAAGAGCCTAATTGTAAAGCGCTCAAACCGATTAGTCCCTTTTTAATTAATATAAAGGAACTTCCCCAAATCAAAGAAAGGATCAGTAAAAATAACCATTTGAGTTGTTGTGTCATTTTGAGTAAATTTTAATGCAAATTTGTAATAAATTTGGCTTTTAAGGCTTTAATTTTGTTTATTTTTGTTTTAAATTTAAAAAGAATTAAATTAATCTAAAATTTCTATATATGAACTTTATAAAATCATTCGCAATTTTAGCATTTACTGGTTTGGTATTGATAAGTTGTAAAGACAATAAGGCTGAGGGAGATAAGCCAACTGCAGAGGTAGAAACTCCAAAAGTAAAAAAGCAAATAGCTGCTGAAAATTTACAAACGGCAAGTTTTACCATCGAAGGAATGACTTGCGCTGTAGGATGTGCTAAAACGATTCAAGAAGAATTAACAGAATTAGACGGAGTGCAAACTGCTAAAGTGGATTTTGACAAAAAAATAGCTACGGTTACTTTTGACAAAACGGTTCAAACTCCAGAAAGTTTAACTAAAATTGTTGAGGAAACTGGAGACGGACAAACCTATAAAGTATCTAACATGAAGTCGTAAAAGGCTTATTGGTCTTAGCAATTATATTATAAAATTTTATAAATGAAAAGCATTCGTTTTTGGCGAATGCTTTTTAATTTTCTATTAGACTCTATTGATTTTTGTTACTCAGATATAGGCTGAGTTTTATGTTTTTATAGAGGCACTATCCGCTTAGGAATATAGACTACGGGCTGTTTGCTAATTACTAAAGCCTACTTCCACTTCATAGTTTCCATTAAACGTTGCATGTCGTTCTTTAAATAACTTGCTGCTGGCATTATCGAATCGTAATTTGGTTTTGTGTAAAAATAAACAGATCCGGTTACAAAATGTTTAATGCTATCGGTGAGATAAAATTGGGAATTTGTGGCTGCATTTCCATCTACTTGATAAAACATACCATATACTTTTTTATCAGGATTTACAAATGGTTGTTCAAGTATATCGTCTGCTTTTATGACATGTTCATAGGTTAATTTTTGTGCATCTCTTAGTAGTTTTTTTATATCCCCATTTACAGGTTTGTAGGTTAAGTAAATGGTGGCTTTCATTTTTGGATAGGTAATAGAGTAACCACATTCCTTATCCTCTTTTAAAATTGCTTTTGAGTTCAGATCAAACTCATACGGACAATTTCCTTTAAATCCAACATACTCTGCTTCGGGGTAATCTAGACGTAAAAAACTAGATGGTTTTGGCAAAACATCGTCTTTACATCCTATTATAGTTAGGCAGCTTGTAAAAAAAACAACTGCAATTGCGACTTTTTTAAGCATTTTGTGTTTTATTCTATCGTTACTTTAATTTGTTTAATGCGTTTTTGATCTACAGATTCAATGGCAAACGTACAGTTTTCAAAGATTATTTTTTGTCCTTTTTTGGGAAAATTACCAAGTAATTCCAAAATAAATCCCGCGAGGGTTTCTGCTTCTCCTTTTTGTTCTTCAAATAAATCTTCATCGACATTAATTATTCGGTAAAAATCTTTTAGATTTATTTTGCCTTCAAAGACATAGTTTTTATCGTCAATTTTTGAGAAATTTACAGGAGCATCATCAAATTCATCGCTTATATCCCCAACGATTTCTTCGATAACATCTTCCAAAGTAACCAATCCCGAAGTGCCTCCATACTCATCAACCACAATAGCAAGATGATTTTTCATGTTTTGAAAGACTTTTAATAAATCATCTAATTTTTTATTTTCTGGCACAAAAAAGGGTTTTCGTAAAAGTGTTGTCCAGTCAAATTCTATGTTATTTATGTAGGGAAGTAAATCTTTTACAAACAAAACACCTTCTATTTGATCAATATTGTCCTTGTAAACGGGAATTCTAGAGAAACCTTTTTCTATAATTTTAGGGTAAATAGAAGTAAAAGATTCTGTGATTTCCAAAGCAAAAACATCAATCCTAGGACTCATGACTTGCTTGGTATCGGTATTTCCAAAAGAAACTATTCCTTCTAGAATTTTTTGTTCTTCGGTCGAGGTGTCATCGGTTGTGGTTAACTCTAAAGCTTGTGACAATTGATCGATAGAAAAATTAGATTTTTGTTTTCCGCCTAATTTAGTTTGCAAAAATAATGTCACCTCTCGCATAGGGATACTTATGGGGGAGAGTAATTTGTCTAATCCAGAAATAGGATAAGCCACGAGTTGAGCAAATTTGATATTGTTTCTGCTGGCATATACTTTGGGTAAAACTTCGCCAAAAAGAAGTAGTAAAAAAGTAACTAAGACAATTTCGATTGTGAATTTTAACACAGGTGATTCTATTGCCGAAAAAACATCTTTGCCTACAAATGAAAATAAAATGACAACACCAATGTTGATGAAGTTGTTGGCGACAAGTAATGTTGCTAAGAGTTTTTTGGGTTTTTCTAAAAGTTGAGAAATGATTTTTCCTTTAGAATTATCCTCCTGAAGGCTGACTTCTAGATCCTTTTGGGATAAAGAGAAAAAAGCTATTTCTGCACCAGATACAATTGCGGAACAAAATAACAAAATAAAAATTCCGATACAACCGAAAAGTAAAGTAAAGTCAACTTGAGAAGCTATCTCAAAACAGGGCTCTGGGTCCAAATTCTTATAAATTAGTTAAACAATTAAAACGGCAAGTCGTTGATTGGTAAGCCGTTGTTTTGAGGGTCAAAGTTAGTGTTTTTTGATGATTCAGACGAATTCATGGTTTTATTAGCATCGGGATCTTTTTTGGTATTCAAAAAAGTAAACTCAGTGACCTGAATTTCCATAGTAGATTTAATCGTGCCATCTTCTGCTTGCCATTGTCTCGATTTTATACGGCCCTCCACATAAATTTTGTCTCCTTTCGATAGATATTTTTCGCAAATTTCGGCAGCTTTGTTGCGTACTACCAAGTTGTGCCACTCTGTTGAAGTTATCTTCTCGTTGGTTGTTTTGTTTACATAAACTTCATTGGTTGCCAATTGAAATCTTCCAATACAATTTCCTCCTTCAAAATAATGCATTTTGATATCATCGCCTAAGTGGCCTATTAGCATAACTTTATTTAATGTCCCATTCATGATAGTGTGGTATTTCTATCAAAGGTACATTATTTTTTTGAAAATAATTTTGGATAACCCTAAGTCTGTAATCAAAAGGTTTTAATTGTAAACTCGAATGACATCTCCAGTAACTTGTACTTTATATTGTTTCATAGTATAAGGAAAATCACCACTAATAGCTTGTCCGGTAAAAAGGAGATATTCTTCGCTATCACAAGCACAAACCGCATTAATTCCTTTGATGGTCATGGTAGAACAACTACTCAGTTCTTGATTAGGACAAGCGGCATCAAATGCGTTGTAGTTACCGTTGCCGATATTAAAAATGATTATACCTCTAGCGCCAGCATCTGCATAATAAACAGCATTACTTTCGTATTTTAAATTAGAATAAAGAGGTAAATTGGTATTGATATCTACCGAAAAATTATAATTTGGGATGTAAGGGTTTTTATTAGAGTTTTCGTTGTCACTACACCCAAATATAAAAGGAACTGTTATCAGTAGTAAAATGTATTTTTTCATTGTTTAAAATTAAATGTAAAGTATTGGTAAAACAAATTTAAATTATTTAACTTTGAATTTGTTATCATTAACATATAAATAATATTCTAAATAAAAATATACTATCTTTGCAAAAAGAAATCCCGTCCCGATGGGATTTTTTCTATTTTAATAAATGATGAAATTATGAGCGCAATATCGTATTACACAGCTGAAGGATTAAAAAAATTAAGAGAAGAGTTAGACCAATTAAAAAATATTGAAAGACCAAAAGCCTCGCAAGCCATTGCCGAAGCAAGAGATAAAGGGGATTTATCAGAAAATGCAGAATATGATGCTGCCAAAGAGGCGCAAGGTATGCTTGAGATGAGAATCGCTAAACTAGAGGAAATTCACGCCAATGCAAGATTGATAGATGAATCTAGTTTGGATTTATCTAAAGTTTTGGTATTATCTAACGTGAAAATCAAAAATCAAACCAATGGTATGGAAATGAAATATACCTTGGTAGCTGAGAGCGAAGCCGATTTAAAAACAGGTAAGTTATCTGTTACATCACCTATTGGTAGAGGTTTGCTAGGAAAAAGAGTGGGTGAGATTGCCGAAATTACGGTACCAAATGGTATTTTAAAATTTGAAATTTTAGAAATTACTAGAGAATAATAAACTGATGCTTGTGACCAAGCAAACGGATTGATGTGTTATCCAAAAGGCTAAAGTAAAATGAGTAGTATATTCACCAAAATCATAAAAGGAGAAATCCCATGTTATAAAGTAGCTGAAGATGAAAACTTTTTGGCTTTTTTAGATATTAACCCTAACTCTAAAGGACATACATTATGTATTCCAAAAATTGAGGTGGATAAGATTTTTGATTTAGATCAGGATACGTATCTTGGATTAATGCAATTTTCGAGAAAAGTAGCAATCGCTTTAGAGAAAACTGTTCCTTGTGAAAGAATTGCAATCTCCGTTATTGGTATCGAAGTGCCTCATGCGCACGTGCACTTAATACCCTTAAAAACGATGGAGGATATTCGTTTTCAGAAAAAAGTAACTTTGAGTAAAGACGAGTTTGTAGAATTGGCCCAAAAAATCAATTCGAACTTATAAAACACAATAAAATTTTCTAAAGACACAAATCTTTTAAATTCTAAAAAAGAGATTTGTGTTTTTTTATGGCTAAAATGAATATAGAATGAAAAAGATTTTTTTGTTTTTAATGTTGACAACTTTGACTTTTGGTCAAACCCAAAACCCCTATGAGTTGATTGATGCTAAAATGGATAAAATCCCTATTGATTTAAGTACATCAACAGATAAGATTGCACAATATATCAAAAACAATTTTAAATCGGAGAATGATCAAATTCGTGCTGCTTTTTATTGGACAGCTTCTAATATAAGCTACGATATCGAAAATATGACTTCGATAGATAATACCGAAACTTCGATTGAGAAGATTGAAAATACCATTTCGACCAAGAAAGGAGTTTGCATAGATTATTCGGAAGTTTTTAAAGACATAGTAACCAAAGTTGGAATCCAATCACGTATCATTGGCGGTTATACCAGACAAAACGGAAAAGTAGATGTGCTTTCTCATGCTTGGTGTGCTGCAAAAATCGATAATGTTTGGTGGTTGTTTGATCCAACTTGGGGTGCTGGTTATGTGCAAAATAAAAAGTTCTTTAAAAAGCTAAACAATAACAATTATAAAGTTGCTCCTAGTAAATTTATCGCATCCCATATTCCTTTTGATTATTTGTGGCAGTTTTTGAACTACCCAGTTACCAATCAAGAATTTATTGACGGAAAAACACAATTAGATAAGACCAAACCTAATTTTGATTTTTCAAAAGAATTAGATGAATACGAAAGATTGTCTGAATTAGAACAAGCTAGAACCACTTTAATCCGAATTCAAAAGAATGGAATTCAAAACAATTTGATTCAAGAAATGGTTGTTTTCAAAAAAAAGGAAATAGCCAATTTACAGAATAATGCTGCAATGACAATGATGAATGCTATAGGTGAAGACTACAACCAAGCTGTATCATTATTTAATGATTTTATTTATTATAGAAACAACAGATTTAAACCAACTTTACCCGATGAAGCTATCAAAGAAATGATAGAAACTCCAAAGAATAAAATTTTAGATTGTCAAAACCGAATTTATAAAATTGGGAGTTATAATGACAATAATACCGAAAATGTAAAGGCTTTAAAGAAATCTTTAATTGAAATTTTAAAACAAATAGAAGAGCAAGAAAAATTTGTCAATGAATATTTGTCTAAAAGTAAATCTGGTCGAAAAGGAATGTTTACCAAAATAACTTGGATGGGAATTCCGGTAAATTAAAAATGCAATAAAAATGGAGTTCAATTTTTGAGCTCCATTTTTTTGCTTTTCTGTTCGAAGGATTTATTTTTTTATTAAACTTATTATATAAAGTAAAATCCACGCTCCTCCAGCAGCAACAATAATTTGCCAGAGCAAGCTACCGCCACCGATTCCTAGGAGAGCAGCTAACCAACCTCCAAAAAACCCACCCAAAATACCTACAATAATATTACCCAGTAAACCAAATCCAGCGCCTTTCCAAAGTTGTCCCGCCAACCAACCCGATACAGCACCAATCAAAAGAAAATACAAAAAGTCCATAATAATCGTTTTTTAAGGTTAATTAATATAATAAAAATAAACAAAATAACTTCTTAAGTTGTAATAAATCAGCTTTTTACAAATACGATTTGCATGGTGGTTCCTTTTCCTATTTCAGACTGAAGCACTTTTACCGAGCCTTTGTGGTATTCCTCAACAATTCTTCGTGTAAGAGAGAGTCCTAAACCCCAACCTCTTTTTTTGGTAGTATAACCCGTCTCAAAAATGCGTTGAAAATCTTTTTTAGGAATACCACTGCCAGTATCGGTTACATTTATTTTTAGATGTTTATGGTCTTCATTAATTTCTAATGCTAGCTTGCCTCTTCCCTTCATGGCATCTATAGCATTTTTTACCAGATTTTCAATTGTCCAACTATGCAATGTTGGGTTCATAAGGATTAGAATAGAATGTTCTGGAGCACTAAAAGAAAAATCAATTTGATTAGAGAAACGAGAGACTAAATAATCATACGATTTTTTGGTCTCTTCAATGGCATCTTTGAGCTCTAATTTGGGTACAGAACCAATTTTCGAAAATCTATCAGTAATGGTTTGTAGGCGTTCAATATCTTTTTCAATTTCCGAAGTGACCGATTCGTCTATGTTGTCTAGTTTCAGGATTTCTAACCAACCAATTAAGGATGACAAGGGTGTTCCTATTTGGTGAGCCGTTTCTTTGGCCATTCCAGCCCATAACTTATTTTGAGTTGCAATTTTATGATTCAAATAAAAATTATAGATCAAAATACCACAAAGCACAATGATAAAGGACAATGCAACTGGGTAGTATTTGAGTTTATGAATCAACGAAGAATTCCCGTAGTACAGTTTTTGAAATTTTCCTGGAGCATAAATTATGGTAATGGGTTCGTTCTCATTCTTCAAATCGTTCAAAAATTCTTTGGCTCGAACATCATCCTTAATGATTTCATCATCAATATTGACCGAATTGATAATCACATCATTTTCGGTAAGAATCAGCGGTATAGTGGTATTATTATTAAAAATCTGCAAAGGCAAATCGACTTCGGTATTTTCTTTGGCATTAATCAATGTTTTCTGTGCAGTAGCCCAAAGATTCATTTTAATCCGTTCCTCATTCTTAAAAATTTGAAAAAAGGTATAAGTGTTCCAAAGGATAATTGTAATTATCATAAATGAAACAATAATTATAATCCAGCGAATAGGATTACTGTTCTCAGAAAAATTCATATCGATAAGTTTGTGCCATAAATATAACGAAATAATGTGTTTAGGATTGTACAGATGGCAAAAACGTTCTAAGGAGCTCGTTCCTGCTGTACGTTGCAAGCTTTTTCATAAAAAATGGTTTTTCTAAGGACAAAAAGGAGCTTCCGTTGGTCGCTCTTTTTCTCCAAGAAAAACTTTTTTTTATTTCAAAAGGCTTTTCACTTCCATCAGGGCTATGCATCAGTTTTAATACTCATTTTAGAAAATTAAATTTACTATTTTTGTTTAAAAAAAGATGATAAGCATAAATCCCAAAAGTATTGAAATCGCAAAACTACAAGGTTATTTGCAGAGTTCCGTTGGGCCAAGACCAATAGCTTTTGCCAGTACAATAGGTGTAAACGGAATTCCAAATCTATCACCTTTTAGTTTTTTTAACGTGTTTAGCGCCAATCCTCCAATCCTAGTGTTTTCACCCGCAAGACGAATTAGGGACAATACAGTAAAACATACCTTAACAAATGCCGAAGCAACAGGCGAAGTTGTAATCAATGTTGTAAACTATGATATGGTACAGCAAACCTCTTTGGCGAGTACCGAATACAGCGAAGGGGTCAACGAATTTGTAAAAGCGGGTCTAACTCCCGTACCTTCGGTAATCGTAAAACCATTTAGAGTAAAAGAATCCCCCGTTCAGTTTGAGTGCAAAGTAACTCAAATTATACCATTAGGTATCGAAGGGGGAGCAGGAAATTTAATTCTCTGCGAAGTAGTTCAAATTCATATTGCTGAAACGGTTTTAAACGAAGACGGAACAATAGATCAGCACAAAATCGATCTGGTTTCTCGATTAGGTGCCAATTGGTATTCCCGTTCTAATCAGAGCTTATTCGAAGTGCCAAAACCACTCACAACCTTAGGAATTGGTGTAGATGCAATTCCGGATTTTATCAAAAATAGTGCTGTTTTTGATGGAAACGATTTAGGAATGTTAGGTAATATTGAAGCCTTGCCTACAACTGAAGAAGTTAGTATATTTGTAAATCAAAATTTTGCAATAAAGGCAGTTTTAAGCTCCGATGATCTTGAAAAACAGCACTTAGAAGCTAAAAAATATCTTTTAGAGAATGATGTACTTTCGGCGTGGAAAGTACTTTTAGCCAAAAAATAAAATCATAGTAACTATAATAAAACAAAAAGAAGATGGAAGTATTAGGGAAAATTAGAGTTGTTAATCCAGAACAACAAGTAAGTGCGTCATTCAAAAAGAGAGAATTGGTTGTTACTACTGATGAACAATATCCACAACATATTTTAATTGAGTTTACTCAAGACAAATGTGATTTGTTAAGTAATTATAATATTGGCGAAGCAGTAAAAGTTTCTATAAATTTAAGAGGTAGAGAATGGGTTAATCCACAAGGGGAAACAAGATTTTTTAACAGTATTCAAGGTTGGAGAATCGAAAGATTAGCATCAGAAGCACCTGCTCAACAAGCACCGCCAATGCCAGCAGCAGCAACTTTTGCACCAGCTACCAATCTTAATGAAGAAGAAGCAGACGATTTACCATTCTAAGAGATAAATTTTCATCCCGATAGCCATTGGGATTAAATTCCAAATTCCAATTAAAATACAATTGAAATTTGGAATTTTTTATTTATTAGAATTTGATTTTGCTTTCGATTTTTGCTTTTGAAAATGTATTACCTAACTCAAGAATTATTTTTTCCTCCAGTCTCACATGCAAACGATGATGGGGTTTTGGCCATTGGTGGCGACTTGTCTCCGGCGCGATTGCAACTCGCTTACAAAAGTGGGATTTTTCCTTGGTTCAATGAGGGCGAACCCATTATTTGGTGGTCACCCAATCCTAGAATGGTGTTGTTTTTAGACGAGCTGATTATTTCTAAAAGTATGCGGAATATTTTGAACCGTAATATTTTTACCGTGACTTTCAATCAAAATTTCAGAGAGGTTATTTCCAATTGCTGTCAGATAAAGCGTCAAGGCCAGGAGGGAACTTGGATAACTAATGAAATGATTGAAGCCTATTGTAAACTAAATGAATTAGGTTTGGCAAAATCAATCGAAGTTTGGCAAAATGATGAACTGGTTGGTGGATTGTACGGCATAGATTTAGGCCATATTTTTTGTGGTGAGAGTATGTTTTCCAAAGTTTCCAACGCTTCTAAAGTAGCTTTTATCGCCTTGGTAAACCAATTAAAACAGAATAACTACAAACTTTTGGATTGCCAAGTTTATAATGAACATCTTGAAAGTTTGGGTTGTCGGGAGATTGATAGAACTGATTTTATGGCAATTTTGAAAAAAGAATAAATATAAACATAAACATAAACATAAACATATAAGTCATATAAGGACATATAAGTCTTGGTTTTTTTTTATTCAGATTTAAATGAACTTATATGACTTATATGGTTAAATATAGTGTTGCTTGAGTAACTCTTAAAAGGTTAACTTTGTAAAACTCCAATCCAATGTTTTAAATAAAACCAACTCGTTTCTCAAACTTGGTAAACCAATGATGAGTTTCAGAGTTTCATGCGCCATCATGGTTCCAATCATTCCAGGCAAAGTTCCCAATACACCATTCAGACTACAACTCGGAACATCTTTAGGATTGGGTGGTTCGGGAAATAAATCCCTCAAATTTTTACTTCCGTTATGATTAAAAACAGCCAATTGTCCTTCAAATCCTAAAATACTGCCGTAAACCAAGGGTTTTCCTAATGACACACAAGTATCATTGACCAAATAACGAGTCGTAAAATTATCGCAGCCGTCAACAATGATATCAAAATCCTGAATGATTTTGCCAGCATTTTCGATAGTTAGTTTTTCTTCAAATGCCAGAACTTGAATCAATGGATTTAGTTTTTCAAGAGTTGCTTTTGCCGTAATAGCTTTGGATAATCCAATCTGATCTTCAGTGTATAATATTTGACGGTGTAAATTGTGAATTTCTATTTTGTCAAAATCTACAATTCCGATAGAGCCCACTCCAGCCGTTGCAATATATTGTAAAATCGGGCAACCCAAACCACCCGCACCAATAACGAGAACTTTGTTTTTTTTTAGTTTTTCTTGACCTTCGTCACCAATTTCAGGTAAAATAGTTTGGCGGTTGTAACGTAAATATTCTTGGATTACTGACATTTTTTAAGTGGTAAGGATTAAGTGGTAAGGATTAAGTGTAAGTAGTTTCTCTAAAAGTCTATATTTTGATATTCAAAACTTCATACTTACACCTTATTACTTCATAATTAAAAAACTCTTGTCCCAATCTTTCCAAACAGGTTCGTAGCCTTTGTTTTTGATGATTTGGGCGATTTCGGCAACGGAACGTTCATCGCTAATTTCAAATTGTTCCAATGATTGTGGATCGACCACATAGCCACCCGGATTGGTTTTAGAACCTGCACTCATGCTGGTTGTCCCAATTGGGATGATATTGTTGCGGAATTTTTCATTTTCTCTAGTCGAAATCGAAATTTCCAAATCTTCATTCCATAATCGATAAGCGCAAATGAGTTGTGTTAAATCTTTATCATCCATAATAAAATTCGGTTCGATAATACCTTCGGCTGGGCGTAATCTCGGAAATGAAACCGAATACTTGGTTTGCCAGTAAGCCTTTTGCAGATAATCTAAATGGAGGGCATTGAAAAAACTATCGGTACGCCAATCTTCTAAACCTAATAAAACACCTAAACCGATTTTGTGAATTCCTGCTTTACCGATTCGGTCAGGGGTATCTAAACGAAAATCAAAATTGGATTTTTTTCCTTTGGTATGATACTTTTTATACACCTCCTGATGATAGGTTTCTTGGTACACTAAAACCGAATAAATGCCGGTTTCGTGTAAACGTTCGTATTCTTCTTGTGACAAAGGTTGTACTTCTACAGAAATATTCGAAAAATTATTTTTGATTAATTCAATAGCATTCAAAAAGTAATTAATATTTACGGTGTAATTTGCTTCTCCAGTAACCAATAAAACATGGTCAAAACCAAGATTTTTTAAAGCTTCAACTTCTTGTTTTATCTCCCAATCCAATAAGGTTTTTCGCTTGATTTTGTTGTCTAAACTAAAACCACAATAAGTACAAATGTTTTGGCATTCATTGCTTAAATACAAAGGAGCATACATTTGAATGGTTTTTCCAAAGCGTTTTTTAGTGAGTTCGTGACAATTTTGAGCCATTTGCTCTAAATAAGGTTGAGCAGCTGGCGAAATCAAAGCCAAAAAATCATATAGATTGCGTTTGCTTTTAGCCAAGGCCTGTTCGACTTCTCGTCGAGTAGTTTGGTATATTTTCGTTTGGATAGTGTCCCAATTGTATAGCTCAAATGTGTTTTTAAAAGTATTCATTGTGTTTTTCTCTCGCAGATTTCGCTGATCGTGCAGATTAAATTTTATTAACTACTCGGTGAATGTTGTCTAGAATATTTAGACAATTAAAGTTGACTAATAGACCAAGTTTATTATTGGTTAATTTTAAATAGGTATTCAATTGTTTGAAATGAATTGATTTTAATTCTTCCACAGATTTTAGCTCAACTATGACTTTGTTTTCTACATGTAAGTCTAATCGAAAAGAAATATCTAATAAAATATCATCGTATTTCACAGGAATTTCAATTTGTTTGGTAACATATAGCCCATCTTTTTTTAATTGATAATAGAGAGCACTTTCGTAAACGGATTCTAATAAACCTGGTCCTAAAGAATTATATACTTTAAAAATGGCTCCTCTAATTTTGTATGATATTTCGTTTTCAGACATTATTGATATTTTTTTCAGTTAGTTATTAAAACTAATGAATTTTCTTATGTGTAATAAAAAGTAAATAATTTAAAAATCTGCTTAATCTCCAAAATTTGCGAGCCAAAAACTATTCATACAAAAATGCCGTCAACGGACTTGAAGCGACTGCTTGCTGAAATTGCTGTCCCAATTTGGCTTCGTATGCTTTTCGACCTGCAATTACGGCCTCTTTAAACGCTTCGGCCATCAGTTTTGGATTTCCAGCAACGGCGATAGCCGTGTTAACTAAAACTGCATCGGCTCCCATTTCCATTGCTTTGGCTGCATCGGATGGAGCACCAATTCCGGCATCAATGATAACTGGAACTTTGCTTTGCTCGATAATAATTTCTAAAAAATCGATGGTTTTTAGACCTTTATTACTTCCAATAGGTGAACCCAAAGGCATTACTGCCGAAGTTCCAACATCTTCCAAGCGTTTGCATATAACCGGATCGGCATGGATGTAGGGTAGAACGATAAAACCCAATTTGGACAGTTCCTCAGTAGCTTTTAAGGTTTCAATCGGATCCGGCATCAAATATTTTGGATCGGGATGAATTTCTAGTTTCAACCAATTTGTTTCTAAAGCTTCTCTAGCTAATTGTGCAGCAAAAATAGCTTCTTTAGCGTTTCTAGCACCAGAAGTATTGGGCAATAAATTGATTTTTGGATGTTGTAAATGTGCTAAAATCGCATCGGTTTCGGTTTCTAAATCGATGCGTTTAAGTGCCACGGTAACCAATTCACTTTCAGAAGCCAAAATTGCTTCTTCCATTTGCTGGTTGGAACCAAATTTTCCTGTTCCCAAAAACAAACGTGAAGTGAGTGTTTTATCTCCTATGTTAAACAATGATGTTGTCATATAATTTTTCGTTTAGTTCGGTTATAAGATCATGTTTGTTATTGCTTTTGGTTATTATCCCCGAAACAGCTATTCCGTGAATACCTGTTTCCATCAACAGCGGAACATCTTTAGGAATAATTCCGCCAATGGCATAAACCGGAATATTGATTTGTGCCTTTTTTAATTGTGACATTATGAATCGATAGCCTTCAATGCCTAAGATTGGACTTAAATTGCTTTTGGTTTTGGTGAACTGATAAGGGCCTAAACCAATATAATCACAACCGTTTTTTACTTGGGCAACTATATCTTCCAGCGTATTTGCAGTTGCCCCAATGATTTTGGTTTTGCCTAAAATAGCTCTGGCTTCGGCAATATTTGTGTCTGTAAGTCCCAGATGAACTCCATCGGCATTGATATGTTCGGCCAAATGAACGTCGTCATTAACGATGAAATTGGCTAGGTATTCTTCGCATAAAAATTTTACAGCTTCAGCCAAAGCCATTGCTTTTTTGGGTTTTGGGTGTTTGAATCGCATTTGAATCCAATCGCAGCCATTGTCCAAAGCCTGATGAATATTGTACAATTGTTCTTCGACACTTTCTCCCTGAGAGATGTATTGTAATTTGTTATACATAATGATATCCGAGTTTGGTTGAGTTAGATAATAAATAGTTTTCTATATAGTTTTTTGCTTTTTCACAAGCTGATTTTAAGTCGTGTCCTAAAGCAATATTTGCTGTAATGGCAGAGGAAAGAACACAACCTGAACCGTGTTTTTCCTGACAGTCATTTGTTGTTGGTAATAGTTTCTGGAGATTATTTTTAATAAAGAGATAATCAACTCCAATTTCTTGTGTATTATGTCCGCCTTTTAAGTAAACATTACAATGTTCTGAAAGCTGACTTGATGTAGTACCAACATCAAACCCTTTTGATAATTGCAAAATCTCATTGAAATTAGGAGTGATTAAATCTATTTTTTTTAAAATCAGAATTAAATTTTCTTGGTTTTGAATGTTTAAAAAATCAAAATCTGTACTCGATTTTAAAACCGTATCCCAAACAATTTTAGTACTTGGCGATAACTTTTTGATAGTGAAAACAATTTCTTTCAAATATTCTAATGAAGGAACAATTCCAATTTTAACAGCTTTAATTTCATACGCTCTAAAAAATATTCTTATCGATTTTAAAACAAAGTCCAAACTTGTCCATTGCATTTCAAAAAAATCATTTTCAGTTTGAATGGAATTTCCAGTATTAATGGCAAAACCATATACTTTATGTTGCTCAAATGTTTTTACATCAGCCAAAACTCCAGCGCCGCCAGAAGGATCAAAACCCGCAATTGTTAATACGAAAGGACGATTTCTTGACATTTTTTAAAATTTTCTATTGGATGTTTACTATTCCAAATAGTTCCCAAAAGAGCGACATCGTCAAAGCCTGAATTGAGAACTTGAGTGATATTTCCTGATTCTATTCCGCTTAAGGCAAAGAGTTTGGAGTCGAAATTGGTTCTGTTTTTTATTGTTTCAAGCAAATTGGTTTCTGATTGATAATTTTCTTTTGAAATACTTGGAAAAACGGGACTTAGAAAAGCATAATCAAAAACATTTGACAAGGAATTAAATTCTTCAATCGAGTGTGTTGAGGTCGATAGAAACATAATAGTTTTTAATAAACTGTCAGGTTTGGTTTCTTTTCTTTTGGTTTCAGAAAAATGAATATGAGTAATACCAAATACAGCTGCTAAGTGATGATGATCATGTAAAACCAATTTTTGCCAATACTCTTTTTTTATTTGATGAATAAATAAAGCTGTTTTAACTTCGGATAATTCTGGTTTTCTAATGTGCAACAACTCCAATCCGTTTTTGAACAGAATATTGATGATGTTTATTTCATTTGCTATCGCGGTTGGATTGGTGATTACGATCATTTTTTTTAGTATTAAGATTTTAGAATTAAGTATTAAGAAAAGTAGAAATCTGATTTTTACGGCTTAATACTTAATACTTTCATCTTGATTCTCTTTATACATAAATCTCTTTCCCTTGTTCTATAAACTCTTCTGATTTCTCCTGCATTCCTTTTTTAGCTTCTTCCACATCACGGATTTCCTGAGATATTTTCATTGAGCAGAATTTAGGGCCACACATCGAGCAGAAATGTGCTACTTTGGCACCATCGGCAGGAAGTGTTTCATCGTGGAATTCTCTCGCTGTATCTGGATCAAGTGCCAAATTGAATTGATCTTCCCAACGGAATTCAAAACGGGCTTTACTCAAAGCATTGTCACGGTATTGTGCACCTGGATGCCCTTTGGCTAAGTCGGCGGCGTGTGCTGATATTTTATAGGTGATAACCCCGTCTTTTACATCTTTTTTGTTGGGTAAACCAAGGTGTTCTTTTGGGGTTACATAACACAACATCGCACAACCGTACCAGCCAATCATGGCTGCACCAATGGCTGAAGTAATATGGTCGTAACCTGGTGCGATATCAGTCGTTAATGGACCAAGAGTATAAAAAGGCGCTTCAGAACAATGTTCCAATTGTTTGTCCATATTTTCTTTAATCATGTGCATTGGCACGTGACCAGGGCCTTCGATGAATACTTGTACGTCATGTTTCCAAGCGATTTTAGTTAATTCGCCCAAAGTTTCCAATTCGGCGAATTGAGCAGCATCATTAGCATCGGCAATAGAACCCGGACGTAAACCATCTCCCAATGAGAAAGCTACATCGTACTGTTTCATGATTTCGCAGATCTCTTCGAAATGGGTGTAAAGGAAGTTTTCTTTGTGGTGAAACAAACACCATTTCGCCATAATCGAACCGCCTCGGGAAACTATTCCAGTGACACGGTTGGCAGTCAAATGAATGTAACGCAATAATACTCCAGCGTGAATGGTAAAATACGAAACGCCTTGTTCTGCCTGTTCGATTAAAGTATCTCGGAAGATTTCCCAAGTTAGGTTTTCGGCAATTCCGCCTACTTTTTCCAAAGCTTGATAAATGGGTACGGTTCCGATTGGCACAGGTGAATTACGGATAATCCATTCTCTAGTTTCGTGGATGTTTTTACCTGTTGACAGATCCATAATCGTGTCAGCACCCCAACGACAAGCCCAAACGGCTTTTTCTACTTCTTCTTCGATAGAGGATGTTACGGCACTGTTTCCAATATTGGCATTAATTTTCACCAAGAAATTACGTCCTACAATCATCGGTTCGCTTTCTGGATGGTTGATGTTATTTGGAATAATGGCACGGCCTGCAGCTACTTCGGAACGAACAAATTCTGGAGTAATTTTTGATTTTGGAGTATTGGCTCCAAAGCTATGTCCGGCGTGTTGGCATTGCATCGCTTTTTGAGCTGTTTCCAGTTGTTCGATACGCTGGTTTTCACGAATGGCGATGTATTCCATTTCCGGAGTGATAATCCCTTTTTTGGCATAATGTAATTGGGAAACATTTGCGCCTTTTTTGGCACGCATCGGTTTGTGTAAATATTCAAATCGAAGATGATTTAATTTTTCATCGGCTAAGCGTTCTTTACCATAATCCGAAGTGATTTCGGTTAATTCTTCTACATCGTTTCGGTCTAAAATCCATTGTTCACGAAGTCGTGGCAATCCTTTGCGGACATCAATTTCGATATTTGGATCGGTGTAAGGTCCGGAAGTATCGTAAACAGTTACGGGTGGATTTTTTTCGACACCGCCTTTGGCTAGTTTAGTGTCGGATAATTGAATTTCGCGCATGGCGACTTTTATCGGGTGGATTTTCCCATCGATATATACCTTTGTTGAATTTGGGAAAGGTTGTCTGGATATTTTTTCTTCGGTTTTCATGTTTTTTTAAATTGATAGATTTAAGAATTTAAAAATTGAAAGATTGAAGAGATGATAACTGATAATATTTTAATCATTAAATCTTTTCAATCTTTAAATTAAAATGTTATCCGCCTTGCGTGGCAGAAATGATTAAAATGTCATCAGTTTCGAGTAGGAGATGGCTGTTCCAATTAGATTTTGGAATAACAGTATTGTTAATGGCTAAGGCTATTCCGTTTTGTTTTTCGGGGATTTCCAAATCCAAAAGTGCTTGGACAGTTAGACTGTCAGCATCGAATTGTTTTGTTTGATTGTTGATTTTTAGCTCCATTCCTTATTGGGTTTAGTATATAATTATACTTTAGGAATGGCTACAAGTGTACGCAACGGTACATGGAAGTCATCTTACTTTTTCCTACGCTAGTATGAACTAGATCAGGTTCGAGGGTAAAATCTCAGCCTGCGATTGCAGACACCCCTAAAGTGTGAAGCAAATGTAGGGAAAAAGTTGGAAGTTAGATATTGGCGGTAGAAGTTTAACAAAATTAGCACTGAATACTAAGTTTCTGAACACTATAAACTATTTGCGAGTCCAGCAATCTTCTACATGATCGTTGATCATTCCAGTGGCTTGCATGTGGGCATAAACTACTGTAGATCCGACGAATTTGAAACCGCGTTTTTTTAAATCTTTACTGATGGCATCCGAGAGCGGAGTGGTGGCAGGAACGTCTTTTAGAGTTTTTGGGTTGTTGTCAATTGGTTTTCCATCGATGAATTTCCAAATGTAGTTTGAAAAGCTGCCGAACTCTTCTTGTATTTTTATAAAGGCTTGTGCATTGGTAATGGCCGAATTGACTTTGAGTTTGTTGCGGATGATACCTGGGTTTTGCAGAAGCTTTTCGATTTTACTTTCAGGATAATAAGCTATTTTTTTATAGTCGAAATTATCAAAAGCAGCTCTGAAGTTTTCCCTTTTATTGAGTATGGTTATCCAACTTAAACCGGCTTGAAAGGTTTCTAGAATTAGGAACTCGAACAAAGTTGCGTCGTCGTAAATAGGTTTTCCCCATTCTTCGTCGTGGTATTTTTTGTATAAGTCACTGGATAAACACCAGTCGCATCTTTTAATTTCCATAGTTTTTTTGTTTTAAAGATGTAAAACGACCTCAAAATTGAATGTTTTAGGGTTCTGTTTTAATGGTCTTTTCCTATTTGCCAATGATACCCTTTTACAGTAGGAATATAAGCCGACCTTCCAATTAGGATTAAATCGGTGTACATTTTGTTTTCATATTTGATGCCTATTGCACCGCCACTCATGTACATTTTGTTGTTGTCAAAACGCATTTTTATTTTACCATCATTAAATTTTGCGTCTGAAACTTTCTCGACCAGCCAAGTAGATTTCCATTTTACATCAAGCTCGTTTTCGGCAGTTTTGGTGACACTTTTTACAAGTTTCATGGCTTCTTTTGGAATTTTGAATTTTGTTTCCAAATCTTCCTGTGTCATGGGTTCTCCAATTTTACAGTTTTCCAATATTTTTTTGAGATACACAAATGATGAAGCCGTAATTTTTTTAGCTTTAGTTTTAGTAGTTAGAGTTTTGTCAGCTGTTTTGAGAGTTGTAGGTTGTTGTTCTGGAGCTACTCCTTGTTTTTTCTTGATTTTTTGTTTTGTCAGGACAGATTCTTTAACTGATTTTATACTGTCTGTGTGGGTTTGAAAAGAAGAATTGTCTTGTAGCTGCGTACCATTTTTTGTAATAACTTTTTTTCTAGGAACTTCTTTTTTTTGAGAATCACGAATGGTTTTCTCATCTTCATTTTTGCCACAACTAACTAGGGTTGTTATGACTAGAGAAGTGAATATCAATTTAATAGTATTCATGTTTTTTGTGAAGTATTAGAATTGGTATTCAAAAATAAACTTTTTTTTGAATTTAATATTAATTGCTATTTCTTTTGTTTGTGTTTACAAAAAAAAGGGACTATCTCGAAAAAAAGATAGTCCCTTTTAGGTTTTGGTTAGTTATTTTTTTTGGTTTGTTATATTCGATAAAAACTAAATATGTTTAATCTAGAATTCGAATTAATAAATTTGTTTAACACCTCTTGCGCTATCAAATACATAGCTCACTAGCCAAGCGATTTGACCTTGTTTTGCAAAATATATTTTTTTGCTTTGAACGTTTGGCAATACTTCTAATGAAGTTTCCAAAAGGTTAAATGCAGCGATTAAGTATTTTTGTTGGTACGTTTTTAATACTTTTTGCATCTCTACATTTGATTCAGCATTAGTCACAAATCTTTGAAAGTTGTTTTCAGCAATTGTTCTAATAGCTAAAATGTCGTCATATTTTACTTGAGTAAAATTTTCTTCTGCTCTAACACCAGTTAACAATGTGTAAAATGCCCAGGCAGCTCCACCAGAAATATACACATTTGTTTTGTCTTGAGATTCAGATCTACTAGTGTACATTTTTTTGAAACTTTCTCTTATTGTAGGTAAATAATCGAATAAGTTTTCGTTGAATTCAAAAACTGTTTTTTGCTTACACTTTTTGTTGATGATTTCTGTCAAAGTTACTGTTCCTAAATCACAAGAAATAGGGAAGAAAACAGATGCGTCGTTAATATCTTTTGCATATCCTCCTTTTGTGTTACCTCCACCTATATCAATAATTACAGAGTTTAAGTAGTTTTTAGGAGGGATACATCCTCTTAATAATAATTTTGCTTCTAATGAAGAAGAAATGATTTCGATTTTTTTGTTGGTTAATTCTTTAATTTTTGCAACTAATTCAGCAGTATTGTTTGCAAGACCAACCCCTGATGAAGCAACAATAAAAATGTTTTTATCTTCAATTTTGTAATCGGTAAGCATTTTTTTGTAATTGCTATAAACAACAGCACCTGCTTTTTCGATGTCTTCTTGTAATAACAAGCCTTCCATTCCAATTCCAGTAGCAATACCAACGTTTTCAGTCCAAAATTCTTTTACATCGTAAGTGTTTCTTCGTAGGTTTTCTACATCAAGTACAGTCATTTTGATACCTTTACTTCCAATTTCTATTCCTCCATAAAGTTGTGCATGGGAAGAAAAGGAAAGAATAAGGCAAACTATTAAATAGTAAATTTTCTCTTTCATATTTTAAAATTTTGGGGTTTCTAAGAATTGCAAATCTATATTAAAAATTGAATAATTCCCTCATTTTGAATTTTTTTTTAAAAAATTTTTTTTTGAGAAATATTTCTAAATGTTTAGAAATTGTTTATGATTTTAACTGTTTACTTGTTGGTTGATTCAAAAAAAAAATTATTTTTGCCTGTACGAATAATTTTTTTGCCCCAAAAACAATTGATTATGATAAAAAAATACTTAAGTAATTTTAAAGATTTTCCGAAAGAGATTTGGATTCTGACTTTAATAACATTTATCAATAGAGCTGGAACCATGGTGATTCCTTTTCTATCAAAATATATGAAAGAAGATCTAATGTTTACCTACAGCCAAATTGGTTGGGTAATGGTTTTCTTTGGAGTTGGTTCTATTATTGGAACTTGGTTGAGTGGTAAGCTCTCGGATATGATTGGCTTTTATAAGGTGATGGTATTTAGTTTGTTTGCTAGTGGGATAGTGTTTATTTTGTTACAATATGCTACAACCTTTGAGCAATTATGTGTAGGGATACTTGTTTTGACGAGTATAGCTGATATGTTCAGGCCTGCAATGCTAGTGTGTTTGAAAACTTTTACTAAAAAAGAAGACAGAGCACGTGCTTATTCTTTAACTCGAGCAGCTATTAATTTAGGGTTTCTTTTTGGTCCTGTTCTGGGAGGTCTGATCATTATGCAAATGGGATACGAGTATATCTTTTATATCGATGGTGCGACTTGTATTCTGTCTATAATTGTTTTTATGTTCTTTGTAAAAGAGATAAAAGTACCTAAAAAAGAAGGCAATGTAGTAAAATCAGCTCAAAAAGTATCTGTAATAAAAGACAGGCCATTTATGCTTCATTTAGTTATCTGTTTGATTACAGGTATTCTTTTCTTCCAAATTTTCACAACTTTACCTTTGTATCATAAAGAGCGATTCAATATGACAGAGTTTGATAGTGGTTTGCTTTTGAGCTTGAATGGTTTGTTGATTTTGCTTTTTGAGTTGCCAATTGTGAATTATGTGAGCAGGAATAAGATTAATAATCATAAAGTTATTTCTTTTGGATTGTTGCTTATGGCGACAAGTTTCTTATTGTTGCTGCTTCCTTTTGAAGCTGTTTTAGTGCCAATGATGTTTGTTATGACTTGTGGGGTTATGTTGACTTTCCCATTCGCAAATTCGTTTGCAATGGATAGGTCACATATGCAAGAAGGAAAATATATGGCGGCTTTTACAATGAGTTATAGTTTTGCACATATCTTAAGTGCTAAGACAGGTATGGAAATCATTCACTATTCAAATTATGAGACCAACTGGTTATTTATGATGAGTCTTGGGGTGGTAGGAACATTGTTGGTTTTTAGACTGTATAAAATGGTAGAAAAAGAAGGGGTTAAAAATGCTGCAATGGCAACGGTTGAAGTAAAAGAAGGGAAGTAAATCTTTAGTATAATTAAAATAAAAGCAGTGCTAAACATGTGTTTAGTGCTGTTTTTTTTTTATGATCTAATTTTGTTTTTGAAAGTGTGTTTCAGGATTTTTTTAGGTCTCTTATGTTTAAAATCAATGCATAAAAAAAACCCATTTCTATAGGAAATGGGTTTTGTGATTATTAAAGATTCTAAATGAACTTTTAATTTGTGTTATCCTAAAGAAACTCTTTTGAAAGCTGTGATTTCAACATTGAATCCTTTAATGTAATCACCAACTTTTTTACTGTCATCTTTGATGAAGTTTTGGTCTAATAAAGCTTTCTCTTGGTCTAAAGTTGTGTTGTCAGAGATAAAACGTTGAATTTTTCCTGGGATAATTTTGTCCCAAATTTGTTCTGGTTTACCTTCGGCTTTTAATTCAGCTTTAGCATCTTCTTCAGCTTGTTTTAAAACTTCTTCCGTTAATTGAGCGTAAGAAATATATTTAGGAACATTTTTTAAAGTTTTTCCTAAACGTTTTGCTTCTTCGTTTTCTTTTTCAATGATTGCAATACGAGCATCAAGTTCTGAGGCAATGAAAGCAGGATCAAAATCTTTGTAAGACAATGTATCAGCACCCATTGAAGCAACTTGCATAGAGATGTCTTTAGTTAAAACGTCAGCGTTAGGTATAGAGGCAGAAATTGCAGTCAAAGCAGCAATTTTGTTAACGTGAACATATGATCCAACATAAGCACCTTCGATGATTTCAAAACCGCCAATTTCGATTTTTTCACCGATTACACCAGTTTGTTCAATTAGTTTCTCAGCAACAGTGATTCCGTTGAAATCTGAAGCTAAAAATTCCTCTTTAGAAGAGAAGTTGATTGCTCTTTCAACTAAATCTTTAGCTAAAGTTACGAAAGCTTCATTTTTACCTACGAAATCTGTTTCGCAGTTTAAAGTGATGATGGCTCCTTTAGTTTTGTCGGCATTAATAAATGAAACAGCAGCTCCTTCACTAGACTCACGGTCAGAACGGTTAGCAGCTACTTTCTGTCCTTTTTTTCTAAGGTTTTCGATAGCTTTGTCGAAATCTCCTTCAGCTTCAACTAAAGCTTTTTTACAGTCCATCATTCCGGCACCTGTAGATTGTCTTAATTTATTTACGTCTGCAGCAGTAATTGTTGCCATAATATTTTTATTTTAAAGATTGAAAATTCTTTTAAAAGAAATTACGAACTACAAATTACGAATTACGTAAAACTCACATAATTCTAAATTCATAATTCGTAATTGTTTTGATTTATTCTTCTGTTGTTTCAGTTGCTTCAACAGCTGGAGCTTCAGCTTCGGCAACAACTTCAGCATCAGCTTCTTTATCAGAAGTCCTATTAGCTAGACCATCAATAATTGAAGTAGTTACTAAAGATAAAATTTTATCAATTGATTTAGAAGCATCATCATTTGCTGGGATAACATAATCTACTTCACGTGGATCAGAGTTTGTATCAACCATTGCAAAAACTGGAATGTTTAATTTTTGAGCTTCTTTTATTGCGATGTGTTCAGCTTTGATATCTACTACGAACAA
Source organism: Flavobacterium adhaerens (assembly GCF_040045115.1). Taxonomy (NCBI): domain Bacteria; kingdom Pseudomonadati; phylum Bacteroidota; class Flavobacteriia; order Flavobacteriales; family Flavobacteriaceae; genus Flavobacterium; species Flavobacterium adhaerens. Next base: position 119,183 of record NZ_JBDLZX010000002.1, read on the forward strand.
TGCAGCAGGTAGTCTAGACATATCTGCGATTGATCCTAAGTTTTTCTCTAATTTTGCACGAAGACGATCAACTTGCAAACGCTCTTTTTTAGATAAAGTGTTGAACGTACCATCTTTCTTCATTTTATCAATAGAAGACATTTTTTTAACAGCCTTTCTGATAGTTACGAAGTTAGTTAGCATTCCACCTGGCCATCTTTCAGTGATGTATGGCATGTTTGCAGCTTTTGCTTTTTCGGCAACGATGTCTTTTGCTTGTTTTTTGGTAGCAACAAATAATATTTTTCTACCTGATGCAGCGATTTTTTTCAAAGCTTCGTTAGCTTCTTCTATTTTTGCTGCAGTTTTATATAGATTGATAATGTGAATACCATTACGCTCCATATAAATGTAAGGAGCCATGTTTGGATCCCATTTTCTAGTCATGTGTCCGAAATGAACACCTGCTTCTAGTAATTCTTTTACTTCTATTTTGTTTGACATTTTTGTACTAGTTTACGTTCTGTTGAGTAAGCAATGTCCCGTTCTGGATTTAATGATTTAAAAATTCAAAGATTTAAAAATTTCAGTGTAATCTTTTAAATTATTCAATCTTTTAATCTTTCAATCCCGGTTTCATTTAGATGCTAAACTAATTTCCTACCTCGATAGGACAACAATAACATGGTTTTAATTTTTTTAATACATTGTAGAATGTCTTGCTCTATCTGAACAAGACAGGTAATATTAACGTTTAGAGAATTGGAATCTCTTACGAGCTTTCTTCTGACCGAATTTCTTACGTTCAACCATTCTTGGGTCTCTTGTTAATAAACCTTCTGGTTTCAAAATTCCTCTGTTTTCAGCATTTACTTCGCACATTACACGAGCTAATGCCATTCTTACAGCTTCTGCTTGACCATTAGAACCACCTCCGTAAACGTTTACTTTTACGTCAAAGTTGCTTACGTTTTCTGTCATAGACATTGGTTGTAAAACTTTGTACTGTAAAGTTGCAGTTGGAAAGTAAGTTGTAAATTCTTTTTTGTTTACAGTGATTACTCCTGTTCCTTCAGAAACATAAACACGTGCAACAGCGGTTTTTCTTCTACCGATTTTGTGAATAACTCCCATTACTTAAGATCGTTTAGGTTAACAGTTCTAGGTTTTTGAGCTCCTTGTTTGTGCTCAGATCCTACAACAACATTTAAATTTCTGAAAAGTTCTGCTCCTAATTTGTTTTTAGGTAACATACCTTTTACTGCTTTCTCTACCAATAATGCAGGGTTTTTTGCTTGCAATACTTTGGCAGATAAACTTCTTTGTCCTCCAGGGTAACCTGTGTGACGGATGTATGTTTTTTCATCCAATTTGTTACCAGTAAGGTTAATTTTTTCTGAGTTGATAACAATTACGTTATCTCCACAGTCCACGTGTGGGGTGTAACTTGGCTTGTACTTACCTCTTAAAATCATAGCGACTTTTGAAGCAAGACGTCCTAAGTTATGACCCTCAGCATCAACAACAATCCATTCTTTTTTAGAATTGGCTTTAGTTGTTGAAATTGTCTTGTAGCTTAATGCGTTCACAATAATATATTTTAATTAAACATTCCATTCCCAATAAAGGGAGTGCAAAAGTACAATTAATTATTTTAAAACCAAATAGCTTAATTGATTATTTTTTTTGAGAGTTGGTGCTGATTATCAAATATATATTTATTGATCGGTAATTTTGAATTGGATTCCTACTTGAATCATGGTGTAATAATTTCGAATATTTTTTTTTGATGTTGCAATTTTTTTGTACTTTTCCGTTTTATGTGGTTAAATATCCACTTTTTCCTATATTCTTTGCAGGAACGATTAGTGTTATTATTTAATTCTTAAAAATTAGGCTATTAATAAGTATAGTTCAAATATCACTCTCCAATGAAAGCAAAAGCAACATTAAAACAAATTGCAAAAGAACTTAATGTATCAGTGTCAACTGTTTCTAAGGCACTCAATGATAGTCCAGAAATTAGTGAACAGACGAAAGTCAGAATTAAAGAATATGCCAAATTAAAAAATTACAAACCCAATGTTATTGGTTTAAACCTTAAAAACCGAAAAACGAAGACAATCGGAGTTATTATTCCTAATATATTAAACTCTTTTTTTGCAAAAGTATTTAGTGGTATAGAGAAAGTGGCTGATGAGAGAGGATATAATGTAATTATGTGTATCTCTAATGAATCTATGGAAAAAGAAGCTCATACTATGGAGATTTTGAGTAACGGTACTATTGATGGTTTTGTGTTGTCTATTTCTGAAGAGGCACAAAAATTAGGTGAATACAGCCATTTCAATTCGATTATAAATGATGGTACTCCAATTGTGATGTTTGATAGAACTACAGATCAAGTAGAATGTGATAAAGTTATTGTAGATGATTTTGATTCTGGACAAAATGCAACACAACATTTAATTAATCTTGGATGCAAGAATATTGCACTTATTTCGTCTGTTGATAATTTAAGTGTCGGGAAGTTAAGAGCCGAAGGATATTTACAAGCCTTACGATTGAATAATATGGAGATTAATGACAATATAATTATTCGAACTGAATCTGAACATGATTTGGCTGATAAGATAAATGCATTGTATTCAAATAATTTAGTTGATGGTGTTTTTGCTTTAGACGAGAATGATTCTGTTGCAGCTTTAAAAGTTGGAGTTAAGAAAGGATATAAAATACCAAAAGATTTAAAAATTATTGGTTTTGCTGATGGTATTTTGGCTTCAAGAAGATTGTCGCCAAGTATGACAACTGTTAGTCAACACGGAATAGATATTGGTGAAGTGGCTGTAAAGTTATTAATTGACCGATTAGAATCAGATGAAGAACACAAACCTTATGAGACAGTGGTAATTAAAACTCAGTTGAAAGAGCGTGAATCTACTAAGTAAAAAAGTGTTATGAATAAAAAATGGCAATTGATTTTTTCGATTGCCATTTTTATTTGGTAAAAAATGAGTTGCTTTATTTTTTTACAAATGATTGTAAACAATTTAATGTCGATGCGCTGTATAGTCTTCCAATAGGTAAAACTTTATTTCTAATAGTTACTGAACGGCTGTTGAATTGGATAACTTTTTTTAGCGCAATCAAAAAGGAACGATGGACTCTGTAAAACAATCCTTCAGGTAACTTTTCCATCATTTCCGTAATAGATTGATAGGTTTTAAAACAATCATCTTCGGTGTAGATGAGTAGGTAATTGCCTTGCGATTCAAAATAGTCTATTTCGTTCAGATACAATTTCAATGTCTTTCTTTCGCATTTCACAAAAATAAAAGGTTGTTCTGTTTCTGCTTGGGTCAATTGTTCAAATTGTTGATTGTTTTTTTGAATTTTACAGTATTTGTGGATTGCCTTAGAAAAGCGTTCCAATGAAATAGGTTTCAATAAATAATCAGCGGCTTCCAATTCGAACCCTTCTACAGCATGTTCTGAATTGGCAGTAGTAAAAATAATTCCGATATCTTTTGGTAACGATTTTGCAAACTCGATTCCAGATTTTCCAGGTAAATTAATATCCAGAAAAATCAAATCTATTTTTTGGGTTTTCAAAAGATTTTGAGCATTGTTTGTACTCATGAATTTTCCTTTCAAATTCAAAAAGTCAAATTTTTCAATATGCATTTCAAGCAATATGGATGCTGGAAGTTCGTCTTCTATGATGATGCAATTGATTCTAGTGGGGGTCATTTGTTTTTATTTTTAATGAAACAAAAAAGGAATCAACTTCATTTTTGATAGTCAAAACATGCTGGTCAGGATAAAGTAATTCCAATCGCCTTTTTACATTCGTGATACCAACACCACTGTATGGATTTTCTTCATTGTTATTTTTCATAAAGTCATGTGGTACACTATTCTCAATTTTAACCACCAGCCATTCTCCTGAGGCTGTAATCGAAATGGTAATCCATGATTGGGAATCGGTATCATTCAGACAATATTTAAAACTATTTTCAATAAAAGGAAGAATTAAAAAAGGCTCAATATACTGGTTTTCCAAAATTCCGCTAGTACTGAAACTGAGTTCGAGTCTATTGTCAAATCGCAATTGTTGTAATGAAATATAGTTTTTTAAGTATTCGATTTCTTTTTCAAGAGGAATGTGTCTTGTATTTACTTCATAAACAGAATACCGGAGGAAGTCTGAAATTTTAAGAACAATACCAGCAGAATCATCAGATTTACTGAGGATTTTAGAATACAAACTATTGAGAACATTGAACAAAAAATGAGGATGGAATTGATTTCGTAACGAAAATAATTCGGCTTGCAACTTTTCGGAAAGAATGGTTTGAACCCTGTTTTTTTCTTCGGCAAGGTAATAGATAAGTTTTATTGCCAGCGGAATAGTGACAACGAACTGTAATTTAATCACATTGTACAAAAACACGGGAGCGGACAATAATGGTTCTTTTTTCCATTCCGTCAAATAATAGGTAATAATGATATAATTGTCAATCAGTCGTTGAATGAAGGCGAAGAAAAGAATTGAAAACAGGTAGGTAAGAACGAAAAGCCCTCTTTCTTTCTTGAAGAATAAATGAGGCATTGCTATTTCTACTATCAGTAAAACAAATACTATTTTGGGAAACACGCTATAACATTCGTTGACTAATGATCTCCAAAAATCGGACTCAGGCAACCCTTGAATTAGACTGAAAAGTAAGATATATCCAAGCCAATAGATTGAATACATTTTTATTTTTTGGGATGTGCTTCCTGAATACGAAATCGAATGATTCATTGTCTATTTTTTTTCTGTAATGTAAAGCTAAGTGTTTTGTTTTAGATTCAAAATGGAACTGTTGCAGAAAACACTTTTCTTATTTGAATGACATAAAAGTTTTGAAATGGTTGTTTACAATACAAATCATGTTGTTTAAATAAGTGCCTTTTTAATAGTAGAAAAGTGAAATATCTTTCGCTCACTATTAAAAAAATCTAAAAAAATTATGAAAAAAATTGTTTTAATTTTAATGGTGTTCTTTGGTTTTTCTTTGGCGGTTAAAGCCAAAAATACCGAAGTCTATCCAACAAACTGGTGGGTAGGGATGAAGACCAATTCCATTCAATTGCTTATTCGAACTACGGATGATTCTTTTGCTACAGATAAAGTAACTATTAATTATCCGGGAATAACGGTTACAAAAACTTATTCCTTTCCAAACCCAAAATATATTGCTGTAGATATAGTTATTGCGCCAGAGGCAGTTGCTGGAGATGTGATTATCGAACTGAACCAAAAAAGAGGCAAACAAAAAATAAAATGGCCACTTTATAACCGTAGGCCAGGTAATGGAACCCAATATGCCCAAGGCGTAACCTCTAGTGATTTTATCGATTTAATTATGGTAGATCGTTTCAGTAATGGGGATCCTGCGAATGATCGAGTAGAGGGGATGAGAGACCAGTCTCTTAACCGAAACGAAATGTATGATCGTCATGGAGGAGATTTGCAGGGCGTAATCAATAATCTTGATTATATTCAAGGATTGGGCGTAACCTCGCTTTGGTTTACTCCAATTATGGAGAATGATATGGAGAAAAGAACCGAACATGGTTATGCTATTACCAATCATTATAAAATTGATAAGCGATATGGAGGCGATGCCTTGTATGAAAAATTAAGCGATCAGTTACATAAAAGAGGGATGAAGCTTATTTTTGATGCGGTTTACAATCACATTGGATCTTTTCATTTTTTAGAATTGGATCCGCCAGCAAATGACTGGATACACCGCTGGCCAACCTATACCCAAACTAATTACAGAGAAATTACTTTGTTTGATCCCTATGGCACAAAATCAGATAAAAAAAGAATGAGTGACGGTTGGTTTGATACGATAATGCCAGACATCAATCATGACAATCCATTTATGGCCAATTTCATTATTCAAAACTGTATTTGGCATATCGAAAAATTTGGTATTGACGGAGTTCGTTTGGATACCTATACTTATAATGATTTGGATTTTGCAAATCGTTGCAACAAAGCAATTATGGACGAGTTTCCTAAAATGACCATTTTTGGAGAAATCATGGTTCATGGAGTGGCGAATCAGGCGTATTTTGAGCAAAACAATATGGATGTGAGTTTCAAAAGTAACTTGCCGTCGGTAGTGGATTTTCAAGCTTTGTATTATGGAATTATCCCTGCTTTGACAGAGCCTTTTGGTTGGAAAGAAGGGGTGAACAGATTGTACTATACCTTGAGCAGTGATTTTTTGAGTAAGAACCCGATGCAAAAAGTATTATTGTTGGATAATCATGACGAACCACGTTTTTTTTCAGTGGTTGGTGAGAATGTAGAAAAACAAAAAATGGGATACCAATGGTTATTAACCTGTAGAGGAATTCCGCAATTGTACTACGGTTCCGAAGTGTTGATGAAAGGATTTAAAGCACCAGACGGTTTAGTGCGTGCCGATTTTCCAGGAGGATGGAAAGAAGATGCTAAAAATGCATTTACAGGTAAAGGTTTGACAGATGATGAAAAATCAACACAGGATTTGGTTCGTAAATTGGGTAATTTCAGAAAAAATGCATCTGCACTTAAAACAGGAAAAATGATGCATTACGTTCCTGTTGACGGATTATATGTGTATTTCAGATATGATGAAAACCAGACCATTATGTGTGTGATGAATACAAGCAATTCCGAAAAAGAAATTGACTTTCAAAAATATGATGAAAGAACGGCTGGTTTCGCTTCCGCAAAAAATGTTATTACTGAGGAAGGTTTTGATACTTCGAAGAAAACATTCATTCCTGCAATGAAAATGTGGGTTTTGGAATTGAGCAAATAGAGAACGATCAACCTTTTTTTGTAATAAAAAACATATCTTTGAGTTAATGGATAATTTCAAGATATTTAATTTCAATTGATTGCTAACTGTAAAACCACAAATAATGAGACACCCCTATTTATTAGTTGTACTAATACTTCTCTTTGGAATAAACAATGCTGTTGTATTTGCTCAACAAGAAAAAAAAGCAACTGTGAATGTATTTCAAAACCGTGTATTTAAAGGTGAAAATTACAAGCCTTTAGGTAATGTGAAATGGGCTTTCAAAACTGACGGAAAAGTATTTTCCTCTCCAATTGTAAATGAAGGAACTGTGTATATAGGAAGTGAGGATGGGAATCTTTATGCTATCAATGAAAAGACGGGTAAAACAAATTGGAAATTTAAAACCGGAGGGGCAGTGCACAGTTCTCCGGCTATTTTTGAAAATACGGTTTATGTAGGCAGTTTTGATGGTTATTATTATGCTATTGATACCAAAACAGGTCAGTTGAAATGGAAATTTAAAACGGGAGGCGAACAATGGTCCGGCGAAAAAGGTTTTCTCGGGTTGAAACCGGCTGATCAATATATGGACGATTTGTGGGATTTCTTTTTGTCTTCCCCGGTTATAAATCCAGATAAGCAAAATCCAACTGTTTTCTTTGGGAGCAGTGATGGTAATGTATATGCGCTTAACGCTAATACCGGAGAATTGAAATGGAAGTTTGGAGTAAAAGGATCATTTCACTGTAGTCCGGTTTTAGATAAAAATACCTTGTACATTGGAAGTTGGGATGCTAATTTATATGCCATTGACATAACGACCGGAAAGGAGCGTTGGAAATTTGAAACAGTGGCGAAAGTCGGTTTTAAAGGAATAGAATCCAGTGTTGTCGTTGCCAATAACATGGTTTATTTTGGAGCTCGTGACCCATTTTTATTTGCTTTAAATGCCGAAACCGGAAAATTGGTTTGGAAGTATGATGCGGCTTATTCCTGGATACTTGGTACGGCAGTTGTAGTGAATGATGTTTTGTATGTAGGGACTTCAGATACTTACGCATTATTGGGATTGGATGCCAAAACCGGTAAAGAATTGTTTAAGTTTAAGGCAAATGGCTATGTGTACGGTTCTCCTGCTATTGCTGGTGAAACAGCTTACTTTGGAGATTTCACTGGTAATTTTTTCGCTGTGAATACTAAATCTTTGGGTAAAGAATGGAACAGTTTCAGCACCGAAGGGCGAAAACAGTTTGGTCCGCAACTATTAAACAACAATCAACTTGACTTTGCCTATGTTGTCAAAGATGGAGATGTTTCTTTATATGATACTAATAAAGCGGTGATGGATAAGTTCTATACATTAGGTTCCATTGTTTCTTCTCCTTTTGTGGCCAATAACACGGTTTATTTTGGCAGTGCCGATGGGAATTGTTATGCCATCGGATTGCTTACGAAATAGCAATCAGACACATCAGAATATAAATTAATTTGGCATAAATAAAATAGTATGATTATTCAGCAAATACGGTTTTTGCTGGTATTTTTATTCTCTCTTTATTTCTGTTCCGGGCAAGATATGCCCAAAAACGAAAAGAGAAGTTATACCACAAAACCATTAGAAAATAATAAAGCACCCATAATTGACGGGCTTTTGACGGATGCCAGCTGGGATATTGTGGATTGGCAAACGGATTTTATCGAGAATCTTCCAGATGAAAATACACCACCTACGGAGCAAACCAAATTTAAGATTGTTTACGATTCGAAGTTCTTGTATGTGGCTTTCAAATGTTATGACAAAGTACCGGACAAAGTCGTAAAAAGAATGTCAAGACGTGACGGTTTCGCGGGTGATTTTGTCGAAGTGAATATCGACAGTTATCACGATAAACGAACCGGTTTTTCATTTACAATATCGGCATCAGGGGTGAAAAGTGATGAATTCATTGCTGACAATGGAGATAATTGGGATGCCAGCTGGAACCCGATTTGGTATGTAAAAACCAATGTAGATGCTGAAGGCTGGACCGCCGAAATGAAAATACCGCTGAGTCAATTGAAATTCAGTGACAGTGGAAATCAGGTTTGGGGTTTTCAGGCGACACGCTGGTATTTCAGAAAACAGGAGCGTTCGGTTTGGCAACGTATACCTACTGATGCCCCTGGATGGGTAAGTGAATTTGGGAATTTGCAGGGCTTGATTAACTTGAAACCGCAAAAACAACTTGAAATTCAGCCCTATTTCCTAACACAGTATGATACCTACGAACAGGAAACCGGAAATCCGTTTCGGGAGGGGCAGGAATTTAATATGAACGCTGGGCTTGACGCCAAAATCGGAGTGACCAATGACCTTACATTAGACTTGACCATCAACCCCGATTTTGGTCAGGTTGAAGCCGATCCGGCAGTAATTGCTTTAGATGGATTTCAGGTATTTTTTCAGGAGAAGCGTCCGTTTTTTATCGAAAACAAAAACATTTTCGATTATAATTTTGCAAATAGTGAAGACAATCTGTTTTATTCTAGACGTATTGGAAGAAGTCCACAGGGAATCATAACAACCCAAAAAGAGGATTTTGTCAAACGCCCGCAAAATTCCACTATTCTCGGTGCGGCTAAATTCAGCGGTAAAACGAAGAATGGATGGTCTTTGGGGATTTTGGAAAGTGTAACTGCCGATGAATATGCAAAGATTGACAATGGTAAGGAACGTCAAGGGGTGTTGGTGGAACCGCTGACAAATTATTTTGTGGGTCGTGCTCAAAAAGATTTTAATGATCGGAATAGTTTTTTGGGAGCGATTGTAACCGCAACCAATAGAAATACAGATGAGCCACAATTCAGTTTGTTGCGCGAAGCCGCCTATTCCGGAGGTATCGATTTTAAACACAATTGGAAGGACCGAAAATATTTTGTGGCTGGGAACATTGTTGGAAGTTATGTTTCGGGTTCAAAGGAGTCCATTACAAATACCCAAAGGGAAATGACACATTTGTTTCAGAGGGTCGATGCCGATTATGTTTCGGTGGATACTGAACGCACTTCATTGAGCGGAACGGGAGGGAAGATTGAAGTCGGAAAAGCATCGGATGGACACTGGAGATACAATGCCAGCCTGACCTGGCGCTCGCCGGAATTGGAACTGAACGATATTGGTTTCCTTCGTCAGGCCGATGAAATCAGGCAAACACTAAATGTCAGCTATCAATCGTTAAAGCCTTTTGGTGTTTTTAGAAGCGGAATGGTGAAATTCGAGCCTTTTGTTACTTATGATTTTGGAGGTTTCCATAACCGGACTTATTATGATCTTTTGGGAAAAGGGGAGTTCAACAATTATTTGTGGGCCAATATTGGTTTTTCATACAAACCGAGAATTTACAACAATGCGTATTTGCAGGGCGGTCCCAAATTCAGGTTTTCGGAAGAGTTTGTGAGCTATAATACTTTTGGTACCGATAACCGAAAAAAATTACGCTTTCAGGCTGGCGTATTTTTTGCACAGGGGAAAAACAATTCGTTCTCATACAAAGAAGTGGATCCGAGTGTGACCTACCAGCCAACTAATGCCTTGTCGATTACGATAAACCCAAATTTCAATGTCAATCAAAGCAAAACCCAATATGTAACCCAATCTCCTTTTAAAGGAGGTACAAGGTACATCACGGCGCATATGGATCAGCAGACAGCCAGTGCATCCTTGCGGTTGAATTACAACATCAATCCAAATTTCACCATTCAGTATTACGGACAGTCTTTTGCTTCTACAGGGAAATATTCGAACTTTAACTATGTGACCAACCCAAGAGCATCTTATTATCTGGATAGGACAGTTACCTATGGTACGAATCAGATTTCTTTTGACAGTGCTACGAATCTTTATAGTGTGGATGAAAATTTAAATGGAACCACCGATTATTCGTTCTTTAATCCGGACTTTTCATTTGTTCAGTTTCGTTCCAATCTGGTTTTGCGCTGGGAATACATACCCGGTTCCGAAATTTATCTGGTATGGTCGCAAGGCACAAATGGCTCAGGAAATCCTGTAGACGATTTGTTTGTCAATATGGATACCCAGATTTTGGGTAAACAACCTCAGAATACATTTATATTAAAGGTAACTTACCGCTTTTTGTTATGATTGATAACTATGATTATTTATGAATTTAAAAGATACTATTATGTGTAAAAAAGACATTCTGTTTCTGTTAATGCTTGTTCCGTTGTGTTTGTTTTCACAATCTGAAGCCATCGATAAATCAATTGACTATTTGTCGAAAAATAAAATGTCGCCTCAAGAATACATTGCTTCAAAATTTGCAACCAAAGAGATAATTCTTTTGTCCGAAGAGCATCGGGTTAAGGAAAACCTGGAGTTGGTAAAAAGTCTGATTCCTGTTTTGCATCAAAAAGGGGTATTCATCATTGGAATGGAATTTGGTGCAAGCGAAAACCAAAAAACGCTGGATTCCTTAATTTTGGCTCCGGAATACAATGACGATTTAGCTCGTAAACTGATGTTCAATTACAATTCGGGATGGGTTTTCAAAGGCTATACAGATTTGTATAAAGCCGCTTGGTCATTTAATAAATCACTGTCCAAATCGGCAAAGAAATTCCGTATTCTAAATTTAAGTTACCGATACAATTGGTCTTCATTTTCAGGACACCGGACTCCCGAAAAGATGAAAAAAGTTTTCTATAAAGGAAATACCGAAACATATCGATTCAGTATTGTTGAGAAAGAAATTATAGCAAAGGGAGAAAAGATTTTGATACTTACAGGAGATATTCACGCTTTTACGAGATATAAATTCCCAGTATATGACTTCTTGGGAGAAGATTTTGTTCGATTCGAAAATGGTTATTTCGGAAACCTATTGTATGTCAAATATCCGCAGAAGGTGTATTCCATTTCATTGCACAAACCTTTTATGAATCTTCCCGATCTCAAACCTAATTTGGTTTCACCTGCAAATGGAGCTATTGAAGAAATAATGCAAAAACTGAATAATGAGCCCGTGGGATTTGATTTGGTTAACACACCTTTGGGTAAATTATCAGACAATAGTTATTATTCATTGGGTCATAAAAACTTTACGATGGAAGATATTTATGATGGATATGTGTTTCTAAAGCCTATCAAACAACTTTCCGGCTGTGAAATAGATACTGTTTTTTTAACAGAAAAGAATTGGGAACAAGCTTTGGAGAATGTTGCAGACCCAGATTGGCGACCAAGACCTAAAAGTTTAAAAGAATATTGGGAACAAATTTTAGAGTATGCTGATGTTCCAAAAATATATGCTGAAGTAGATAAACAATAGTATTGTTGGTTTAAATTTTAAAAACCGTCTCGTTTTTTAATGAGACGGTTTTTATATTGTAAAAATGATTAATGCGCTTCCAGCCAGTTTTTTCCCAAACCTATTTCAACTTCTAATGGGACTTCCAGTTTAACTGCATTTTCCATCTCTTGTTTGATCATCGGTTGGATTTTTTCTAACTCGCTGTTGTGAACATCAAATACAAGCTCATCATGAACTTGTAAAAGCATTTTCGATTTCCAGTTTTCTTCGGTTAGTCTTTTGTGGATATTAATCATGGCAATTTTGATAATATCAGCAGCCGAACCTTGAATTGGAGCGTTTACTGCATTTCTTTCAGCACCACTTTTGACCATCATGTTAGCTGAGTTAATATCTTTTAAATACCTTCTTCTTCCTAAAATGGTTTGTACAAATCCGTTTTCTCTAGCAAAATCTACCTGATTTGACATATAGGATTTTAGCTTTGGATAGGTCGCATAATAAGCCTCGATCAATTCGGCGCTTTCTTTTCGAGAAAGTGATGTTTGGTTACTTAAACCAAAAGCCGAAACACCATAGATAATTCCGAAGTTTACGGTCTTGGCATTGCTTCGTTGCTCTTTAGTAACTTCTTCCAACGGAACGTTGAAAACTTTTGCAGCTGTACTTTTATGAATGTCTTCGTTGTTTTGAAATGCTTTAATCATGTTTTCTTCGCCAGACAAAGCGGCTATGATACGTAATTCTATTTGCGAATAATCGGCAGAAAGTAAGGTATAATTTTCATCACGAGCAATAAAAGCTTTTCTGATTTGGCGACCTCTTTCGGTGCGAATTGGAATATTTTGCAAGTTTGGATTATTAGAACTCAAACGTCCTGTTGCGGCAACAGTTTGCATATAATCAGTATGAACGCGACCAGATTTGGTATCTACCTGACCAGGCAATGCATCAATATAAGTGCTTTGTAGTTTTACCATTTGGCGCCATTCTAGAATATCACGAACAATTTCATGGTCATTAGCTAAATAGGACAAAACCTCTTCGCCAGTGGCATACTGACCCGTTTTGGTTTTCTTTTGCTTGGCGCCACCAATTTTTAATTTCTCAAATAGAATATCGCCCAATTGTTTTGGTGAAGCCAGATTGAATTTTTCACCAGCGGTTTCATATATTTTTTGTTCCAATGCATTGCTTTCTTGTTGCATTTCGACTGACATCGATTGTAAAAAAGGAACATCTAGATTGATACCTTCCAATTCCATAGAAGCTAAAACAGGTATTAATGGAATTTCGATTTCATCAAATAATTTTTTGGTTTCGACTTTATCGAGAATCGGGCTGAAGTTTTGTTTCAATTGAAAAGTAATATCAGCATCTTCGGCGGCATATTCTTTAATATCTTCCAAAGGGACATCACGCATCGATTTTTGATTTTTTCCTTTTTTACCAATTAAATCTTCGATGGATTTTGGTGAATATTTCAAATACGTTTCCGATAAAACGTCCATATTGTGTCGCATATCGGGATTGATTAGATAATGCGCAATCATGGTGTCAAATAATTTTCCTTTGATTTGAATTCCATAATTTGATAAAATTTTCAAATCGTATTTGACGTTTTGACCAATTTTCTCAATAGCTTCATTTTCAAAAAAGGGTTTGAATTTATCGGCCAAAGCTTGAGCTTCTTCTTGATTTTCAGGAAATGGAACATAAAAAGCTTTTCCTTTTTCAAAAGCAAACGACATTCCGACCAATTCAGCATTTAAAGCGTCAATTCCGGTGGTTTCGGTATCAAAACAAACTGAAGTTTGATTCATTAAGTTTTGCATCAATAATTTTACAGCAAAATCTCCTTGGATACTTTGGTAAAAATGTTCTGTATTTTCTAAAGTTGCATAAAACGAATGTGGTTTAGTTTCGCCACTTTCTTCATCCGAAAAACCAAATAAATCAAATTGGTCTTCGTTTGTTTTTTTAGCTGGAGTTTTTTTGGGAGTAACAGTTTCAGAAACTGAGTTTTCTTCGGCAACTGTAGGATTGTATAATTTGTCAAACTGTGCTTTCATTTGGCGGAACTCTAGTTCTTGGAATAAAGCATCTGTTTTTTCGATATCTGGTTTTGATAATTCGTATTCGCTTTCGTCAAATTCAACAGGACAATCTAAAAGAATTGTGGCAAGTTTTTTAGATAGTAAACCTAGATCTGCATTGGCTTCTATTTTGTCTTTTAGGGCTCCTTTTAGTTGATGTGTATTGGCTAAAAGATTTTCAAGACTACCAAATTCTTTTAGGAATTTTTTAGCTGTTTTTTCCCCAACACCTGGTAATCCAGGAATGTTATCGGCAGAATCTCCCATCATTCCTAAATAATCAATTACTTGTTCAGGACGATCAATTTCAAATTTTTCTAAAACTTCTGGAATTCCCCATATTTCGATATCATTTCCCATTCGGGCTGGTTTGTACATAAAAATATTTTCCGAAACCAATTGAGCAAAATCCTTATCTGGAGTTACCATAAAAACTTTATAGTTTTGTTTTTCGGCTTGTTTGGCTATGGTTCCAATTAAGTCATCAGCCTCAAAACCTGCTACTTCAATAATCGGAATATGCATAGCGCGCAATAATTCCTGAATGTAAGGAACTGCAATTTTTATAGCCTCTGGTGTTTCGTCACGATTGGCTTTGTATTCTGGGAACATTTCGTTGCGCAAAACACTTCCTCCTTTGTCAAATGCTACTGCCAAATGATCTGGTTTTTCTTTTTTGATTACATCCATCAAGGCATTCATAAACCCCATAATGGCCGATGTATCCATACCTTTAGAATTGATTCTTGGATTTTTGATAAAAGCAAAATAACCGCGAAATATTAAAGCATAAGCATCGAGAAGGTAAAGGCGTTTTTGAGCAGACATAGTACTTGTGTTTTTTTTAGAAGGGTAAAAATAGTTAAACATTATGGATTGAGGAGCGTTAATTTTTATTTAATTAAATCTGTATCGTTTTTAAAATTTGTTAATTTGTCCAAAAAATTAAAAATGGGTTTGAGGTTGTTATTTTTTTGTTTCGTTTTTGTTGTTGTTGAAATATATGCTTATCAGGCAATTAAAACTTTAATAAAAGCAAAATGGATTCTTTTGTCATATTCGATAATTAGTGCATTACTTCTGTTTTTTATCCTTTATTCTTTTACGCAATTTGATCGTTCGGTTGGACAAACTAAGCAAACCCTATTTACTATGGGGTTGATGTTGGTTGTTTATCTGCCTAAAATTGTGATTTCGGTAATACTTCTAGGGGAAGATGTTTTTAGGGTTTCGGCTGGTGTAATTAATTATTTTATAGACACTAATAAAAGTACATTTTTACCTTCTAGACGGAAATTTGTTAGTCAAGTTGGTTTAGGTCTAGCGGCAGTTCCTTTTTTGTCTTTGTTGTACGGAATTTTTGAAGGGAGATACAATTACAAAGTAATAAAACAACCCATATATTTCCCAGATTTGCCTGATGCTTTCAATGGTTTTACTATTACACAAATTTCTGATGTTCATAGTGGTAGTTTTGATAATCCTGACAAAATAAGTCATGCTATAGATTTGGTAAATGAACAAAATTCGGATTTGATCTTGTTTACAGGGGATATTGTAAATACACATGCTAAAGAGATGTATCCTTGGATTGAGACTTTTAATAAAATTAAAAATCCTCAGTATGGAAAATATTCGGTATTAGGAAACCACGATTATGGTGAATATGTAACCTGGCCATCGCAATCGGAAAAAGACAAAAACTTTGAAGACATCAAAAAGTTATACGGACAAATAGGTTTTAATCTGTTGTTGAATGAGCATAGGTTTATAGAAAAGGATGGAGCAAGAATTGCTTTGGTTGGAGTTGAAAATTGGGGACGTAACTTTAAGCAGGCTGGTGATTTGAATAAAGCTTCTCAACAATTGAGTAAAGACGATTTTAAAATCTTAATGAGTCACGATCCTAGTCATTGGGATCAAATCGTTCAGCACGACGAGCGACACTATCAACTTACACTTTCGGGGCATACACATGGTTTACAATTTGGTATCGAAATTCCAGGGATTTTTAAGTGGAGCCCTGTAGAATATGTGTATAAGCAATGGGCAGGTCTGTATGAAAACCTCGGAAGATATGTCTATGTAAATAGAGGATTTGGTTTTCATGCTTATCCTGGGAGAGTAGGGATTATGCCTGAGATTACGGTAATTCAACTAATAAAAGGCGAAAAATTAGCATAATTGGTATAAAATGCTAATTTTGTAAGCTAATATCTCTTTTTGAAAGTAATAGAAATTTAATATTTTGGATTTATGTCAAAATTTGGAGAACTTATAAATGCTCAAGTTCCAGTGTTAATAGATTTTTACACAGAATGGAACGAGTCTTCAGTATCAATGCATCCAGTTATAAAAGATGTAGCGGCAGCACTTGGTGATAAAGTAAAAGTAATTATGATAGATGTTGATAAAAATCAAGAATTATCAGACGCATTGCGCATAAAAGGATTGCCAACTTTTATGATTTATAAAGAAGGAATGATGATTTGGAGGCAATCAGGCGAGTTAGATGCCAATACTTTAATCGGAATTGTACAAGAGCAGTTGTAAATAAGTTGTATTTGTGATTCTTCACAGAATTTGCTCAAATTTATATCCTTTTTCTTTTAATGTTTTTAAAACAATAGGAAGTGCATATCTAAGGTTTTTATGTGCTTTTACGCTATCGTGAAAAACAATTATACTTCCCGAAACTACATTTTGCAGAACATTTTCAAGACATTTCTTTGGTGTTATGGTTTGGTCAAAATCAGCACTGAGAACATCCCACATAATTATTTTGTAGCCTAATTGCTGTAATTTTTTAGATTGCGATCCTTTAATTTTACCATAAGGAGGTCGGAAGAGCTTAGGTTTTAGAGGTAATATTTCAGAATTTAAATTAAAAATGCTGTTTTCGCATAATTGCGTATTTTTGATATATTCTTCTATATTCGTTTGCCATCCATTTTGGTGATTGTAAGTGTGATTGCCTATGCGATGACCTTTTTCAAGTGTTTTAATAAAGATTTCAGGATATAAAGCAATGTTTTTACCAATACAGAAAAATGTAGCTTTAGCGTTGTGTTTTTCTAATTCAGCCAAAACCCATTCAGTTATTTCAGGAGTTGGACCATCGTCAAAGGTGAGATAGATTTTATTATCTTGATTAGGGATGTTCCAAACGTACTTTTTGAATAGTATTTTTATCAAAGAATTTGTTTTAATCCAATAGGGTTTCATCGTTCAAGGCAATAAGTTGTGTTCAAATTTAAATAAAAAATGTAGTGCATTTTGGAGTTGCACTACATTTTATAATTCAATTTATGATTTAATTTTATTCTTTGTCGCGTTCAAATCGAGCAAAAATTTCGATGTAAGTATTGAATGCTTTTTTACTTGAATTGTAAAATGCAATATCATTACTTTCTTTCATTACTGTTAATAAACTTCTGTAACGTTCAATATCGGTAATGATTTCGATGGTTACATTTGATTGCTCAGAAGGAATTAACTTGGCATAATAATTTAAGTTATCTTGATATTTTGCAATTAACTTTTCAAGTAAAGCATGTGCTTTTGCTTTTTCACCAACATCGTAATATCCTTTAGCAAAAGGTTCAACTAATGAATAATAACCAAATTTATCTAAAGGCATTTTTGTTATTGCTAATTCAATAACTTTTTTGGCTTTGTCAATTTTACCTTCTTTAATAAGCTGATTCATCAGTCTAGATAAATTCATTCTGTAGGTCAAGCTTTCTCTACGGGTTTCTGGATCATGATATATTTTGTCGCTTTCGCTGTTACCCCAATCCCAAGCCATAACTTTATTGTACATGTTCTCAGAATCAATTCTTCCCATATCCATTTGACCAGCATCTTTATCTAGCGGTTTTTTTATAGGAACAAGTTTATAGGTCATTCCTTCTAATTGAAGGTATTCTTTCATCCATAAATAATCTTCATTATCAAATGCGCCTCCACTAAAATAAACAGGTCTATTCCAGTTGTTATTGTTGATAAGGTCTAACATCATCAATCGGTTTTTGTAAATAGCATTTCCTTTGATTTCAATGTCGATATAGGGAACAATTGAATCAATTAATTTAGGGTTTACAACCTTGTTTTTTATGATGTTATCTTTATTGATAGGTATTCTGATTTTATTAGTAGGGTAATAATGGATTGTTTGTCCGTTTTGCATTTCTACTGTAGATCTTGGGTCTTTAATGAATTTTATAAAATCACTTAAATTCCAACGGCTCTCTGTTTTTGGTATATGAGCTACATAATCTAATTTGTCACCTACGTATTGATTATGCGTAAATGAAATAGGTAATGCATTCGATTCGTATGCTTTTCTTTTCATTTGGTCAATGTACCAATCGGTCATCAGTAAGCTTGTATTCACGATTTTAATATCTGTTCGAATACCTTCTATTTCCTGTGCATACCAAAGAGGGAAGGTGTCGTTGTCTCCAATAGTGAATAGGATAGCATTACGATCGCAGGATTGTAAGTATGCTTTTGCCATTGCAGTTGCGGTATATTTTCCAGAACGGTCATGATCGTCCCAGTTTTGCGAAGCCATTAATATTGGAGCTGCCAATAAAGAAGCTCCAATAATTGCTGGACCCGCTATTTTTGGGCTTAAATATTTATGAAAACTTTCGTACAAAGAGTAAACGCCAAATCCAATCCACATTGCAAATACATAGAAGGATCCCACTAAAGCATAGTCTCTTTCGCGTGGTTCAAATGGTCTTTCGTTTAGGTAAATTTTCAATGCTAGCCCCATGAAAAGGAATAGTACTAGTAGCACATAAAAACTTTTTCGATCCTTGCTTGCGTGATACATAATTCCGATAAGACCTAGTATAAAAGGTAGGAAGAAATAAGTATTTCGGCCTTTATTGTTTAAGGTATCTGCGGGTAAATTGTCCTGTGAGTTTAAATGTAAACTGTCAATAAACGATATACCACTTATCCAATTTCCATCAAGATAATCATATCTACCTTGTTCATCATTTTGCCTTCCGACAAAATTCCACATTAAATATCTCCAGTACATATAACCAAATTGATATTCAAACATGAAACTGAAATTATCGGCTGTTGTTGGCTTTTCAATTATCAAATAGTCTTTGTAATGTTGTAAAAACGAAACATAACCTTCGTTGTCGATTTGTTTTTGGGCATATGCTTGTCTAAATTGGGCAACCGTTTTTTCAGTTTCGTTTCTTAACTGAGCTATTGCTTTGTTATAATCTTCTTCGGTTAATTGTTCTGGGTCTAAACCGTAATTTACAAGATCTTGTTCGTAATTATGATTTGGGTCTATTCTAAATGTGGGTGGATTAGTAAAATTAATATAATTGGCAATATGCTCAGTACTCCACATTCTAGGTAAAAATGTTTTTTGACTGTCATCACTATTTTGCTCAGCGTTTTTGTAGTTGTTTACAATTATATATTTACCTGTTTTGTAATCCCTCTCATAATTAGGTTTTTTGTCTAAATATGGAGTTTCAGGATCTAATCCTGTAAAAACCTCGGTGTATTGTGGTCCATAAAATAATGGATTTACGCCGTATTGCTCTCTGTTGTAATAAGCTAAAACTTCAGCAGCATCCGAAGGTTTATTTTCGTTTATTACAGTTTCTGAATTGGCGCGAATTGGCAGCATTAACCAAGTAGAGAAACCAATTAGTATAAAAAGAATACAAAGAATAAGGGTGTTGTAATGTATCAATCCTTTCTTTTGAGTATAATTTAATCCAAAATAAAAAAAGGCAACTAAAAGTAATGTAACGAATATTGTTCCTGAATTAAAAGGTAACCCCATTGAGTTTACCATAAATACTTCAGTTTTACCAAAAAAAGCCATTGTTAACGGTAACAATAGTTTAAATATAAAAAGTAAAATAGAAACTACTACAATATTACCAATGATAAAGTTTTTTACTGTTACAGTTTTGTAGTTTTTGAAAAAATATAAAAAACCGATTGCTGGGATAGTTAATAGAGCCATAAAATGTACTCCAAAAGACAATCCAACAACTAGAGAAATTAATAATAACCAACGATTTCCTCTTGAGGTATTCATTTCTTGTTCCCAACGTAATCCTAACCACAGTAGTAAAGAAATTAAAAGAGTCGCCATTGCATAAACTTCGGCTTCTACAGCATTGTACCAAAAACTATCTGAAAAAGTATAGGCCAAAGATCCTACTAATGAACTTCCTAGAATTACAACAGAATTATTGTTGTTAATTTCAGTATGTTGGCTTACGACTTTTCTTAAAATCATAGTAGATGACCAAAACATAAATAGAATAGTAAAGGCGCTTGAGAATACAGAAGTCATATTTACCATCAAAGCAATCTGCTCTTTATTAATAGCAAACATGGCAAAGAACGCACCAATCATTTGAAACAAAGGAGCTCCTGGTGGATGTCCTACTTCTAGTTTTGCTGCTGTAGCAATATATTCGCCACAATCCCAAAAACTCATGGTTGGTTCAACAGTTAGAGTATATGTTATTAATGCTATTGTAAAGGCAAACCAACCTGTAATAGTATTCCATTTGTTGAAATTGAATGATGTCATATTTACTTGTATTCTTTTTTTTATGTGTTTTTTTAAGCGTTACAAAGAAAATGCATTTTTTTTTAAAATAGAGTTGCATTATGCTTTATTTATATAATTTTATCGTTTTTGTAAACTCTTTGTTTATCAATTGTTTAATTGAATTTTTTTTTTCGAGTGCATTTTTTTTCAATTTTTTTTGAAGAAAATTTCAAAAAAAGTTTGCACAACTAGGAATTTGTTCTAAATTTGCACTCGCTAAGCAAGAATGCTAGGCAAGAAAGCTGGTCTATGGTGTAATGGTAACACAACTGTTTTTGGTGCAGTCTTTCTAGGTTCGAGTCCTAGTAGACCAACAAAAAAAGCTTCAACATAAGAAGTTTTTTGAATTATATTAAACTGTACGTGATTAGGAAAAAGCCTTTCAATTATTTTGAAAGGCTTTTTTTTGTTTGGTTATATTCTAAAAGTGATTACAGGTTTTGAGGAGTGATTCACTAAATCCTCCGAAATGCTTCCTATGAAAAAATGATTCAAGGCGGTTCTCCCGTGTGTGCATAGGGCAATTAAGTCGGCATTTTTGTCATTAGCATAATTGATGATTCCTTTTTCAATGTTTTTCTCATTATATGTTTCAAAGCTGTATTCGGGCATGTCGAAATTTGAGATGAAATTCGTGATTATTTCTCTTCCTGTTGATGTCGTTATAAAGCTATTGGGTGTGCAAATCATTACTAGATTGATTTTGGCTTTGAATAACTTGGCTAAAGACAAGAATTTTGCAAATGGTTTTTGAATTTCGTTAGAGAAATCAGATGCGAAAACGATGTTTTTGATGTCGAAATTTTCTGCTTTATTTTTAATCACTAAAACGGGTATTTCAGACTGTCTAACAATTTTTTCGGTATTTGACCCAATAAAAATTTCATTAATACCTGATGAGCCTTTAGATCCCATGATGATCAAGTCGATGTCGTTGTTTTGACTTAGGTAGTTGTTTATACCGTGTTGTACACCGTCTAATCTTATAACTTCTGTTACTTTAATATTGCTTAAAGCTGGTCTGGTTCTTATATTGAATAATGTTTCTTCGGCTTTTTGTTTGAATAACATAATTTCTGGGATGCTAACTTGATTAGAGATAGCGTCGTTGAGGTGTGTTGGAAGTTCCAACATGTGAATTAAGATGATTTCGGCATTGTTGTCTTTTGCAATTTGTGCACCAACTTCTATAGCTTCGTTAGCATATTTTGAAAAATCAGTTGGAATTAGAATTTTTTTCATGATAAATGGATTTGCGGGTAATAAAAATTAATTTTTAATAGGAAATTTAAAGATAGTATATATTTTAATAAAAATCAATTTTTTAGATTTGCAAAAATGTACTATATTTGCAACGTTATTTATTAAATCATTTAAATAATGAGGGGACTAATGTCCCCTCTTTTTATAAAGATATGACATTTAAAGAAAAAGTAAAACAGGTATTAGACGAGGCTCTTCTTGAAAAACCATCACTTTTTTTAATTGACTTGACGATATCGGAAAGTTTTAAAATTAGTATTGGTATTGATGGGGATAATGGAGTGATTTTACAAGATTGTATCGATATAAGTCGAGCAGTAGAAAGTAATTTAGATAGAGAAGAACAAGATTTTTCTTTAGAGGTTGCTTCGGTAGGAGTGGGTTCACCTTTGAAATTAGTTAGGCAGTATAAAAAGAATGTTGGGAGAACATTAATTGTTAAAACCGACAAGGAAAATATTGAAGCAGAATTAGTTGAAGCTAATGATCTTTTTATAATTTTGTCATGGCAAGCTAGAGAGCCTAAAAAAGTAGGAAAAGGAAAAGAGACAGTTCAGAAAGAATTACAATTGTCTTATGAGGATATAAAAGAAGCAGTTGTAACAGTAACATTTTAATTAAAGAATTCGCATGGAAAATTTAGCATTAATCGATTCATTTTCAGAGTTTAAAGATGATAAACTTATTGATCGTGTAACGCTTATGGCAATTTTGGAAGATGTATTTAGAAATGCATTGAAGAAAAAATACGGTTCGGATGATAATTTCGATATCATTATCAACCCTGATAAAGGAGATATGGAAATTTGGAGAAGAAGAGTAATCGTTGCTGACGAGGATTTGGATTTTGAAAATGAAGAAATTACTTTAACTGAGGCTAGAAAAATTGAGGCTGATTTTGAAATAGGTGAAGAGGTTTCAGAAGAAGTTAAATTGATAGATTTAGGAAGAAGAGCGATTTTAGCTTTGAGACAAAATTTAATTTCAAAAATACACGAACACGATAATACCAATCTTTATAAACAATTTAAAGATATTATCGGTGATATTTATACTGCAGAAGTACACCATGTGCGTCCAAGAGTTGTAATTTTGGTTGATGATGACGGTAATGAAATAGTTTTGCCAAAAGAAAAACAAATACCGTCAGATTTTTTCCGCAAAGGAGATAATGTTAGAGGAATCATTGAAAGTGTTGAGCTAAAAGGAAACAAACCTCAGATTATTATGTCTAGAACTTCAGATAAGTTCTTAGAGAAATTGTTTGAACAAGAAATTCCAGAGGTATTTGACGGTTTAATTATGGTTAAAAATGTAGTGAGAATACCAGGTGAAAAAGCTAAAGTAGCTGTAGATTCTTATGATGATCGTATCGATCCAGTTGGTGCTTGTGTAGGGATGAAGGGTTCTCGTATTCACGGTATAGTTCGTGAATTAGGAAACGAAAATATCGATGTTATCAATTATACTAATAATGTTCAATTGTATATTACAAGAGCATTGAGTCCAGCAAAAGTTTCTTCAATAAAAATTAATGAGGAAACTAAAAGAGCTGAAGTGTTCTTGAAATTAGAAGAAGTTTCTAAAGCAATCGGAAGAGGAGGTCATAATATACGTTTGGCTGGTCAGTTGACAGGATACGAATTAGATGTTATCAGAGAAGGCGATGTAGCAGGTGCAATTGCAGATGATGATGATGTAGAATTAACTGAGTTCTCAGATGAAATTGAAGAATGGGTGATTGAAGAATTCGCTAAAATAGGTCTTGATACTGCAAAAAGTATTTTGAAACATGACGTTGAAGACTTGGTTAGAAGGACTGATCTTGAAGAGGAAACCATTTTAGATGTGATGAGGATATTGAATGAAGAGTTTGATAGTTAGCCAACTGTTAATCCGTCATATTAAATAAATTTCTATTTTTATTGTAAATTAAAAATGGAGCAACGAATAAGGTAAATATAAAAAGATTTTATGTCTGAAGAGAGAGTAATTAGAATAAACAAGGTTTTAAGGGAATTAAATATTTCGTTAGAGAGAGCTGTGGATTATCTAAAAGATAAAGGAATTGCCATTGAATCAAATCCTAACACAAAGATTTCTCAACAAGAATTTAATATCCTACAAAGTCAGTTTGCAGGCGACAAGGGGAATAAAGAGGCTTCTAAGGAAGTGGGAGAAGAAAAAAGGAAAGAAAAGGAAGCATTGCGTTTAGAACGTGAAAAAGAAGTTGAAAACAAACGCAAATTAGAAGAAGAGCGTTTAAAACAACAAGAAATTATAAAAGCAAGAGCTGTATTGTCAGGTCCTGTTCAAGTTGGAAAAATTGATCTTAATCCTAAAAAATCTGAATCTACTCCAGCTCCTGTTGCAGATAATGTAATTGCTCCTAAAGATATAGTTTCAAATGAAAAACCTGTAAAGGATACTGAAGTAAAAAAAGAAACTGTTGAAACAGTACAAAAAAATGAAGTATCTGTTGAAAAACCAACAATTGAGAATCCTGTTTCTGGTGTAAATGAGGTTAAAGACAAACCTAAATTTGAAGAAACTAAAAATAATGATAAACCAAAAGCGGTTGCTGAGAATAAAAATGATGATTCTACAAGTGAATCACATGGTGAAGATTCGATTACAACTCAATATCAAAAACTTTCAGGAGCAACTTTGACAGGTCAAGTTATCGATTTGTCTCAGTTCAATAAGCCAAAAAAGAAAAAAGAAGATCCTAAAGTTGTTGCTAATAAACCCGGAGCTCCAGGGGTTCCTGGTGCAAATAAAAATAAGCGAAAAAGAATTGCGCCAAAACCAGGGACACCAAAACCGCCTACAGTTTCAGGTGCACCAAATCAGAATACAAATTCAGCCAATAAGCCAAATCAAAATGCAGGCGGAGGATTTAATGCAAACAGAAGTGCTAGACCTGGTTTTGTAAAAGGTAATAGACCGGCAATTGTTGCCAAAGTAGAGCCTACAGAAGAAGAAGTTAAAAATCAAATTAGAGAGACTTTAGAGAAACTTCAGGGTAAAGGAGGGAAATCTAAAGCGGCTAAATATAGAAGAGATAAAAGAGATACGCATCGTCAAAAATCAGATGACGAACAGAGAGCTTTAGATGAAGGAAGTAAAACAATCAAAGTTACGGAGTTTGTTACTGTAGGTGAAATTGCAATCATGATGGATGTGCCAATTACAAAAGTTATTGGTACTTGTATGTCCCTTGGTATTATGGTAACAATGAATCAGCGTCTTGATGCTGAAACATTAACTATTGTTGCTGATGAATTTGGTTATGATGTAGAATTTATAACTGTTGATATCGAAGAAGCAATTGAAGTAGTTGAAGATAAAGAAGAAGATCTTGTTACTAGAGCGCCAATTGTTACTGTAATGGGACACGTTGACCACGGTAAAACATCTTTGTTGGATTATATTCGTAAAGAAAATGTTATCGCTGGTGAGTCTGGAGGGATTACACAGCACATTGGAGCCTATGGGGTGACATTAGACAATGGTCAAAAAATAGCATTTTTAGATACACCAGGTCACGAAGCGTTTACAGCAATGCGTGCTCGTGGAGCTCAAATTACCGATATTGCTATTATCGTTGTAGCTGCTGATGATGATATCATGCCGCAAACCAAAGAGGCAATTTCGCATGCTCAAGCTGCAGGTGTTCCAATTATATTTGCAATCAACAAAATAGATAAACCAAATGCGAACGTTGATAAAATTAAAGAGCGTTTAGCGGGTATGAATTTGCTAGTTGAAGATTGGGGTGGAAAAATTCAATCTCATGATATTTCTGCTAAAGTAGGTACTGGGGTTAAAGAATTATTGGAAAAAGTTTTACTTGAAGCTGAAATTCTTGACTTGAAAGCTAATCCAAATAAAGCTGCTCAAGGAACCGTAGTAGAGGCATTCTTGGATAAAGGTAAGGGATATGTTTCAACAATTTTAGTACAGCAAGGTACTTTGAAAATTGGAGACTATATGTTAGCTGGAAAACACCATGGTAAGGTTAAAGCGATGCATGATGAAAGAGGTAATGCGGTTAAAGAAGCTGGTCCTTCAACTCCTGTTTCGGTTTTAGGTCTTGATGGAGCTCCAACAGCAGGGGATAAGTTTAATATTTTTGAAGACGAAAAAGAGGCTAAGCAAATTGCTGCCAAACGTTCTCAATTGATGAGAGAACAATCAGTACGTACACAACGTCACATTACTTTGGATGAGATTGGGCGAAGAATTGCATTGGGTCAATTTAAAGAATTGAATATTATTCTTAAAGGAGATGTGGATGGTTCTGTTGAAGCTTTGTCTGATTCGTTCTCTAAATTATCTACTGAAGAAATTCAAATTAATATCATCCATAAAGGTGTTGGAGCAATCACAGAAACTGATGTAATGTTAGCATCTGCTTCAGATGCGATTATTATCGGATTCAACGTTCGTCCAGCAGGAAATGCAAGACAATTGGCTGATAAAGAAGAAATCGATATTCGTTACTATTCTATTATTTATGCAGCTATCGATGACTTGAAAGATGCGATGGAAGGAATGTTGGCACCAGAAATGAAAGAAGAAGTATTGGGTACAGCAGAAATCAGAGAATTGTTTAAGATTTCAAAAGTTGGTACAATTGCAGGATGTATGGTTACTGATGGAAAAATTACTAGAAGTGCTAAAATCAGAATTGTTAGGGATGGAGTAGTTGTTCATGAAGGTGAATTAGTTGCTTTAAAACGTTTCAAAGATGATGTGAAAGAAGTTACTAAAGGTTATGATTGCGGTATTCAAGTTAAAGGTTATAATGATATTCAAGAAAGCGATATCATTGAAGCATACCATGAGGTTGCAATCAAAAAGAAATTGAAATAAAATAATTTTATAAAATTTTAAATCCCAATTCGTTGGGATTTTTTTATTTTGAATATTGGCTATTATTCTAATCCTTAATTTTTGAAAATAATGGATAAGCGTATTGGTGTTTTAGGAGCTATGCCAGAGGAAATTGAAGGTGTGATTTCCTTGTTAAAAGACAAAAAAACAGTTGTCAAAGGCATGCGAAAGTATCATTTGGGACTGATAAATGATGTTGAAGTTGTTGTTGTTTTTTCAAGGTGGGGCAAAGTTGCTTCAGCTACAACTGTAACCCATTTGATAGTTGAGTTTGGGATTACTGAATTGATATTTACTGGTGTTGCGGGAGCTATAAATCCAAATTTAAATATAGGTGATATTGTAATTGCTAGTAGTTTGGTTCAGCATGATTTAGATGCTCGACCAATTATGAGTCAGTTCGAAATACCTCTTATTGGGAAAACGGAACTTTGTCCTGAAGTGAATACCGTAAATGAGGTTTTTTCTAAGGTAAGCGATTTAATCAATAATAAGGTATTGATAAATTTGCTTTTTGAAGATGTAAAAGAATTTTTTTCTTTGCATCGACAAAAAGCCGTTGTTGGTCAGATTGCAAGTGGTGACCAATTTTTTTCTAGTAATGAAAAAAAAGAATTATTGTTAAAACAGCTTCCAGAAGTCTTGTGTGTCGAAATGGAAGGTGCGGCTGTAGCGCAAGTTTGTTTTGAATATAATATTCCTTTCGTTATTGTCAGAATAATTTCAGATAGCGCAAACGATAATTCTGTGATAGACTTTAATGAGTTCGTTACTAAAGTAGCTTCGAAGTTCGGTCTTGCGATTGTGTTAAAATTACTTAAATAACGGTTTTGGTTTATTTGTTGGGTTTTATTAAAAAAACGGGTTTGTATCTTTTTTTTATTTCAACCAAAAATCTTTCGGTCTCCATTCTGGTTCTGAAATTTCCAACCCAAACTTTATAATTTGGTGTGTTGAAAATGATGGTTCCGTCTAAATTTTTAAATTCTTGTTTGAATTCAGTTAGTGTTTTTTTAGCATTATCACTAGTGCCGTTATAAATTTGAATTTTATAGCGATCGTTATAGGATAAATTTGAATTCAATTTTCTCTTTTCATTTAGTAATTGTTCGAATTTTGGGTCTTGATTTATAGATGAATTCGAATTCTGTGCTTCAGTTTTTGAAACGACGCAAACAAACGAAAGTGCTGATACTAAAAGAGGTGTGGATCTTAAAAAACTCATATTCTGATTATTTAATTTACAAAAGTAATATTTTAGCTGTAAATAGAAATTGTATCCGTTATTTAGATTTGATATAAATTATAATTAAGACTATTTTAAGGTTTTGAGAATAGTTCTTAAGTCGTATTTTTGTAAAAATTTTTTAAATAAAGATCGTTTGTATTGTCAACATCTTAATAACAAACGGTCAATTTTAGTAGATAATTAATAATAGTATATGGAAAAGGTGGGTAACCATAATTCGAATTCAAGGAAATTATTTTTAAGCTTGGCATTATTGTTGAGTATTTCCGTAGCTTCATTTGCGCAAGATGCTGCTCCAGCTGAAGCCGCTACAACAGAGGCTCCTGCAGCAAGTTCTGGAGGTGATGTGGCAAAAGGAAAAGAGCTTTTTAATACCAATTGTGCAGCGTGTCATAAACTTGACGCTAAATCAACAGGTCCTGCTTTAAGAGGAATAGCAGATAAACATGATAAAGCTTGGCTTTATAAATGGATTCATAATAGTACTGATTTGATTAAATCAGGTGATGCTGCAGCTATAAAAGTATTTGAAGAGAATAATAAGGTTCCTATGACATCTTTTCCTCAGTTGTCGGAAGGTGATATTGATAATATAATTGCATATACTTCTCAACCCAAAGCAGAAGCTGCGGCTCAAGCCACTACAGGTTCTCAGCCAACTGCAAGTGCTTCACAAGAAGGAGGGGTATCTAATGATGTTATTCTTGGAGCTTTAGCATTGGTGATGGCAATACTAATTGTAATGTTGGTATTGGTAAACAGAGTGCTTAGAAAAGTTGCTGCTGCAAACGGTATCGAAGTAGTAGCAAAAGAGCCTTCTTTGCCTATTTGGAAAGCATTTGTAAAAAATCAATTTTTAGTGTTAGTATCAACGATATTGATGTTGTTGATTGGGGCTTACTTAGTATATGGGTTTTTAATGCAGGTTGGTGTAGATCAAGAATATCAACCAATTCAACCAATACATTATTCGCATAAAATTCACGCTGGTGATAATGAAATTAATTGTAAATATTGTCACTCAGCTTCACGTGTAAGTAAAACTGCAGGGATACCTTCTTTAAATGTTTGTATGAATTGTCATAAAACGATTAGCGAGGTTGCTGAAACTACTGCTACTCCAGAATACAGTAAAGCTTTTTACGATGCTCAAATTCAAAAATTATACAAAGCAGTTGGTTGGGATCCAGCTACGCAATCTTATACTGGAAAAACGGAGCCTGTAAAATGGGTTCGTATTCATAACTTACCAGATTTTGTATATTTTAATCATTCTCAACACGTGACTGTTGCTGGTATTGAATGTCAAACTTGTCACGGTCCTGTTGAAACTTATGAAATAATGAAACAATTTTCTCCTTTAACTATGGGGTGGTGTGTGAATTGTCATAGAAAAACAGACGTTAAAATGGAAGGAAATGAGTATTACAAAAAAATACACGAAGAACTTTCAAAGAAATATGGCGTTGAAAAACTTACTGCTGCTCAAATGGGTGGTCTAGAATGTGGTAAATGTCACTATTAAGATTTTAATATTGATCACACTGTATAAGAGTAAGGTTAAAGCATAGAAAAAAGAAAAAATTATTAAGATTAATATTTATATATAATATGTCATCAAACAAAAAATACTGGAAAAGTGTTGAAGAACTAGACGTAAATAGTTCTATTGTTGAGACGCTTAGAAATAACGAATTTGTTGAAGAAATACCTACTGATGAATTTTTAGGTAATCAAGAAGTATTGTCTTCTTCTTCAACAACACGTCGTGACTTTTTAAAGTACGTTGGTTTTAGTACAGCTGCAGCTTCACTTGCTGCATGCGAGGGTCCTGTGCATTTGTCTATTCCTTATGTGTTGCAACCAGAACAAATTATTCCTGGAGTAGCTGATTATTATGCGACTTCAGTTTTTGATGGTTTTGATTTCGCAAACCTTTTGGTTAAGACACGTGAAGGAAGACCAATCAAAATTGAAAACAATACTATAGCTGGAGCAAATTTTTCTGCTAATGCTAGAATTCATGCTTCAATATTATCTTTATATGATAGTACACGTATAAAAGAACCTAAAGTTGGGGCTAAAAATTCTACATGGGCAGCAGTTGATTCTAAAATTAAATCTAGTATTGTTGAAGCAAAAGCAAAAGGAGGACAAATAGTATTTTTGACAAATACATTAGCGAGTCCATCAACTGAAAAATTGATTGCTGATTTTATCGGCGCTAATCCTAATGCAAAACATGTTATATATGATGCTGTTTCTTCTTCTGAAGCTTTAGATGCTTTTGAAACTGTTTATGGAGAAAGAGCTTTAGTTGATTACGATTTTTCAAAAGCTTCTTTAATTGTTTCTGTTGGAGCTGATTTTCTTGGAGATTGGCAAGGTGGAGGATATGATGCTGGTTATGCAAAAGGAAGAATCCCAACTGGTTCTGCAGGGAGTAAAAAAATATCAAAGCACATACAATTAGAGTCTAATATGACTTTATCTGGTGCTGCTGCTGATAAGCGTATTGCTATGACAACCGCTAATCAAAAACAAGCATTAGTTCTTATTTATAGTATTATTACAGGTTCTCCAGTTGCTAACAATCTTGATTCTGCTTTCAAAGCTGAAGTGACTAAAGTTGCTCAACAATTAAAAGCGGCTGGTTCAAAAGGGGTTTTAGTTTCGGGTGTTCAAGATAAAAACGCTCAAATGTTAGTCTTAGCGATTAACCAAGTTTTAGCTAGTGAGTCCTTTACTACTTCTGGAACTAGACAAATTCGTAAAGGTTCTAATGAAAAAGTTGCTCAATTGATTAACGATATGAATGCAGGTAGTGTTCATACTTTGATAATGAGTGGAGTAAATCCAGTTTATACCTTGGCAGAAAGTAAAAAATTTGCTGAGGGATTGAAAAAAGTTACGACATCTGTTGCATTCTCTTTAAAAGAAGATGAAACAGCTTTATTATCTACAGTAGTCGCTCCTGTTCCTCATTATTTAGAAGCTTGGGGCGATTTGACTATAACAAAGGGAACTTATAGTTTGACTCAACCAACTATTCGTCCTTTATTTAATACCAAACAATTTCAAGATATTTTATTATCAATAAACGGTATTCCTGGTACGTATTATGATTATTTAAAAGGTTTTTCTTCTTCAATAATCGTTGGTAGTTCTTGGAATAAAGTATTACATGATGGTATTTATGTTGGTGTTATTCCTGCTGCAGCTGGTGGTACTGCTGATTATAATGGTGCTGCTAATGCATTGGCACAGGCTAAACCAGTTCCAACAGAATTAGTTTTATATACTAAAACAGGAATGGGAGATGGGCAACAAGCAAATAACCCATGGTTACAAGAGTTTCCTGATCCTTTGACAAGAGTATCTTGGGATAACTACGTAACTGTTTCTAATGCTGATGCTAAGAAATGGAATTTATCGAATGAAATAGTTGCAAACGGTGGTTTGAATGGAAGTTACGCAAACTTAACTGTAAATGGTGTTAAACTTGAAAAAGTTCCTGTAATTGTTCAGCCAGGTCAGGCCGTAGGAACTATCGGTATGGCTTTAGGATATGGACGTAAGGCATCATTAAAAGAGGAAATGCAAGTAGGGCTTAATGCTTATGCTTTGTATACCGGATTTAATAATGTACAGTCTGTTACTATTGAAAAAGCTAGTGGTGAGCATGAGTTTGCTTGTGTTCAAGGTCAAAAAACTTTGATGGGAAGAGGTGATATTATTAAAGAAACTTCTTTAAAAATATTTAACACTGAAGATGCAGAAATTTGGAATGAAAAACCAAAAGTTTCTTTAGATCACAAAGAAGTTGAGGCTTCATCTGTAGATTTATGGGGTTCTTTTGATCGTTCTACTGGCCACCATTTTAATTTATCTATTGATTTAAATGCATGTACTGGATGTGGAGCATGTGTAATTGCATGTCACGCTGAAAATAATGTCCCTGTTGTAGGTAAATCGGAAATGAGAAGAAGTAGAGATATGCATTGGTTGCGTATTGATAGATATTATTCATCTGAAACTACTTTTGAAGGAGATAACGAGAGAAAAGATAATATAGCAGGATTATCTAGTTCATTATCTACATTTAATGAAATGGAAAATGCAAGTGACAATCCACAAGTCGCTTTCCAGCCTGTAATGTGCCAACATTGTAATCATGCTCCTTGTGAGACTGTTTGTCCTGTTGCTGCTACTTCTCATGGTCGTCAAGGTCAGAATCACATGGCTTATAACAGATGTGTTGGTACTCGTTACTGTGCAAACAACTGTCCTTATAAAGTTCGTCGTTTCAACTGGTTCTTATACAGCCAAAACAAAGAATTCGATTATCACATGAATGATGATTTAGGACGTATGGTTTTAAATCCAGATGTAAATGTTCGTTCTCGTGGTGTTATGGAAAAATGTTCTTTCTGTATTCAAAGTACACAAGCGGTTATTTTACAAGCAAAACGTGAAGGTAGAGAAGTTGCCAAAGATGAGTTTAATAATGCTTGCGCATGTTCAGCGGCTTGTTCTTCTGGAGCAATGGTATTTGGTGATATAAATGATAAAGAAAGTGAAGTTGCTAAATTAGCTGAAAGCGAAAGAGCATACCATTTATTAGAACATGTTGGTACAAAACCAAATGTTTTTTATCATGTTAAAGTTAGAAATACCTAGTAAAAATAATATTAATTAAGAATCAAATAAAGGATTATGTCGTCTCACTACGAAGCAGCCATTAGAAAACCCTTAGTTATAGGTGATAAATCATATCACGATATAACTGTTGATGTAGCAGCACCTATCGAGGGTAAAGCAAATAAACAATGGTGGATTGTATTTTCAATCGCATTAATAGCCTTCCTTTGGGGATTAGGCTGTATTATATACACAGTATCTACAGGTATTGGAACTTGGGGATTAAACAGAACAGTAAATTGGGCATGGGATATTACTAACTTCGTTTGGTGGGTAGGTATTGGTCACGCAGGAACACTTATTTCAGCTGTACTTTTGTTATTCCGTCAAAGATGGAGAATGGCTATTAACCGTTCTGCAGAAGCAATGACAATTTTCTCCGTAATTCAAGCGGGATTATTCCCAATTATACACATGGGACGCCCTTGGTTAGCATATTGGGTATTACCAATTCCAAATCAATTTGGATCTCTTTGGGTAAATTTCAATTCCCCATTACTTTGGGACGTATTTGCGATTTCTACTTATCTATCAGTTTCTTTAGTGTTTTGGTGGACTGGTTTATTACCTGATTTTGCCATGTTGCGTGATAGAGCTGTAACTCCGTTTAATAAAAGAATATACTCTATTTTAAGTTTTGGATGGAGTGGTAGAGCAAAAGACTGGCAACGTTTTGAAGAAGTTTCATTAGTTCTTGCTGGTTTAGCTACTCCTCTTGTACTTTCTGTACACACAATTGTATCTATGGACTTTGCTACTTCGGTAATTCCAGGTTGGCATACTACAATTTTCCCTCCTTACTTCGTAGCAGGAGCTGTTTTCTCTGGATTTGCAATGGTAAATACATTGCTTATAATTATGAGAAAAGTTATTAATCTTGAAGCTTATATTACTTTACAACATATAGAATTAATGAACATTATCATTATGATTACAGGTTCTATTGTTGGTGTGGCTTATATAACTGAGTTGTTTATTGCTTGGTATTCTGGAGTGGAATACGAACAATATGCTTTCTTAAATAGAGCTACTGGACCTTACGCTTGGTCTTATTGGGCAATGATGACTTGTAACGTTTTTTCACCTCAGTTTATGTGGTTCAAAAAACTAAGAACAAGTATTATGTTTTCTTTTGTGATTTCGATAGTTGTAAATATTGGAATGTGGTTTGAAAGATTTGTAATTATTGTTACTTCTTTACATAGAGATTATTTACCATCTTCTTGGACAATGTTCTCACCAACATTTGTTGATATTGGTATCTTTATTGGTACAATAGGTTTCTTTTTTGTATTGTTTTTATTGTATGCAAGAACATTCCCAGTAATTGCACAGGCAGAGGTAAAAACAATATTGAAAGCTACAGGAGAAAATTATATTAAAGAAAGAGAAGCTAATAAACATTCACATCATGAGTAATAAAGTTATATACGCCATTTATAATGACGATGATATTTTGATGGATGCTGTAAAGAAAACACGTGCAGCTCATCATCATATAGAAGAAGTATTTACACCATTTCCTGTACACGGATTGGATAAAGCTATGGGACTTGCCCCAACACGTTTAGCGATATGTGCTTTCATATATGGATTATGTGGATTGTCTTTCGGTACAATTTTGATGGACTATGTAATGATCCAAGATTGGCCTCAAGATATTGGTGGTAAACCAAGTTTTAGTTATATTGATAACATGCCAGCTTTCGTACCTATTATGTTTGAGGAAACTGTTTTTTTTGCTGCTCACTTAATGGTAATCACTTTCTATATGAGAAGTAGATTGTGGCCATTCAAACAAGCTGAAAATCCTGATGTAAGAACTACAGATGACCATTTTTTAATGGAAGTTGCTGTTAATAATAACGAGGAGGAACTTGTTTCTTTTTTCAAAGAAACTGGTGCAGTAGAAGTTAAAGTAATTGAAAAGCATTAATTGTAGATATGAAAAGTTTATATAAAATAACGTTTATATTTGGTTTTACGGTAATGGTTTCATCATGTCATAATAATGAAAAACCTAATTATCAATATATGCCAAATATGTATGAATCAGCAGGTGCCGAAACATATGGAGAGGCTCCAGTTAATGTATTTAAAGACGGTAAGGAAGGAAGACTACCAGCAGAAGGTTCAATAAATAGAGGTTTCGAACCTTTCGAATACGAAAATACTCCAGAAGGATATGCTTTGGCTAAAGCTAATTTGAAATCGCCATTGGATTCTTTAGATAGAAATTCTGATAAAGGAAAAGAACTTTATGAAATTTACTGTATGAGCTGTCATGGTGCAGCTGGTGATGGTAAAGGAAAGTTAGTAGAAAGAGAAAAATTTCTTGGAGTACCTAGTTATAAAGATAGAGACATTACTGAAGGGAGTATTTTTTATGTTGAAACTTATGGTTTGAATGCTATGGGTTCACATGCAAATCAAATGAGTGCTCACGAACGTTGGTTAGTTGCTGACTACGTTCTAAAACTTAAAGCACAATAATAATTGTTGAACAAACTGATCGTATTAGATATGTATACATTTTCAAGTAAATTAAAAACTTTTTCTTTGATCTTAATGGTCGTAGGCCTTTTAGGAATGGGATATGGTTTTTTAACTGCACCTAAAAACATTCATGATGTCGAAAAAATACTCGCTGCTGATGCTCACGGTAGTCATCATGAAGCAAGTGCTGAAACTCACGGTGCACATGAAGTTTCGCCAGAAGCAAAAGTGAAAGCAGAAGCAGAACATACAGAGCATTTAGAGCACGTTTTGCACCAGTTACAAAATAAGCCTTGGTCAGCTCTTTATGTTGCTTGTATTTTCTTTATGTTGGTTTCGCTAGGAACTTTAGCTTTTTATGCAATTCAACAAGTTTCTCAAGCTGGTTGGTCTCCAGTTTTATTTAGAGTTATGCAAGGAATTACAGCATATTTGC
Source organism: Flavobacterium adhaerens (assembly GCF_040045115.1). NCBI lineage: Bacteria > Pseudomonadati > Bacteroidota > Flavobacteriia > Flavobacteriales > Flavobacteriaceae > Flavobacterium > Flavobacterium adhaerens. The sequence continues at coordinate 155,084 of NZ_JBDLZX010000002.1, forward strand.
CTGTTGGATCTGTAATTTTCTTCATTATATTAGTGCTTTGCGGACTTCATTTTAACCATCTTTTCATCTGGTTAGATCCTGAAGTAGTAAAACATGACGAATTGATTCAGACAAAATCTGGATTCTTAAACTTTCCATTTTGGATTATCAGAGCTGCTATTTTCTTGATAGGTTGGAATTTATACCGTTATTATTCTCGTAAAAACTGTTTGGCTCAAGATGAGTCTGATGATAATTCATTTTACAAAAAGAATTTCAATATATCAGCTGGATTTTTAGTATTCTTTATTGTAACTGAATCTATTATGTCATGGGATTGGATTATGTCTATAGATCCTCACTGGTTTAGTACTTTGTTTGGATGGTATGTATTTGCAAGTTTCTTTGTGAGTGGTATCACGATGATTACTATGGTGACAATTTATTTGAAATCTAAAGGATATTTAGAATTTGTTAATTCTAGTCATATTCATGATTTAGCTAAATTTATGTTCGGGATTAGTGTATTTTGGACTTACTTATGGTTCTCTCAATTTATGTTGATTTGGTATGCTGATATTCCTGAGGAGATTACTTATTTCATTACTAGAATACAAGTTTACAATTTACCTTTCTTTGGAGCTGTTGTTATGAACTTTTTATTCCCAGTTTTAATTTTGATTAATACTGATTTTAAGCGAATCAATTGGATTTTAGTTATGGCTGGTATTGTAATATTGTTAGGTCATTACATTGATTTCTTTAATATGATCATGCCTGGTACAGTTGGAGGTAGTTGGTTTATTGGTGTTTCAGAAATTGCATCGGTTTTATTCTTTCTTGGATTGTTTATCTATGTTGTCTTCACAGCTTTATCTAAAGCACCTTTGTTGCCAAAGAGAAATCCATATATAGAAGAGAGTAAACATTTTCATTATTAATATTTAAAGAGATAAACAGATGACAAGTTTGTTGGTAATTATAGTTTTAGTTTTATTAGCTGTTGCGATATGGCAATTGACGAAAATATTCGATTTAACCCAGGTTGCTTCGAATACGGACAATTCACAAGTTGCAACTGATAATGATAATAATGTTCAAGGATATTTGATGTTTGGTTTTCTTGCCTTCATCTATATTTTTACAATATATGGGGTTTTTAAATGGGGACATTTAGTGCTTCATACTCCAGCTTCAGATCATGGAGCTTTAGTGGATCGCCTTATGAATATTACTTGGATATTAATTTTTACTGTTCAAGCTATTACTCAGGTATTATTACATTATTTTGCATTTAAGTACAGAGGAAACAAGGATAAAAAAGCTTTATATTTTGCTGATAATAATAAGTTGGAAGCAATTTGGAGTGTTATTCCTGCAGTAGTTTTGGCTGGTTTGATTTTGTATGGTCTTTATGCTTGGACAAATATCATGTTCGTAGATGAGGATGAGGATACAGTTGTTATAGAATTATACGCACAACAATTTAAATGGACTGCAAGATATGCAGGTGCAGATAATGTACTCGGTAAGGCTAATGTACGTCTAATTGAAGGGGTTAATACATTAGGAGTTGATTTATCGGATCCTTATGCTCAAGACGATATTGTTGTTTCAGAGATTCATATTCCTAAAGGAAAAAAGGTACATTTCAAAATGAGATCTCAGGATGTTTTGCACTCAGCATACTTTCCACATTTTAGAGCTCAAATGAACTGTGTACCTGGAATGGTAACTGAATTTGCTTTTACTCCAATCTATACTACAGCTGAATATCAAGCTTTGCCATATATGGTCGAAAAAGTAGCTAATATTAATGCTATAAGAGCTAAGAAAAGCATAGAATTGGTTGCTAATGGACAGCCTGGTTTAGATCCTTACACTTTTGAATATTTATTATTATGTAATAAAATTTGTGGATCTTCTCACTATAACATGCAAATGAAAGTTGTTGTAGATACACCAGAAGATTACCAAAAATGGTTAAGCGAAAAAGCAACTTTGGTTAGTGAGGTGAAAGCTGCTAATGCTGAACCTGCAGCAATTGAAGCACCTGCAGCAATTGATTCTGCTATCGTAAGAGATACAGCAGCAGTTGCAAAAATCGCTATGAAATAATAATTTATTAAGAAAATTTAAAGTATAAATATATGTCAGCAGAAGGTCACGATCACGGACACGATCACGAACACGAACACCACCATAAAGACACATTCATTACTAAATATATTTTTAGTATTGACCATAAGATGATTGCTAAACAATACCTTATAACTGGTATTTTGATGGGAATTATTGGTATTGCAATGTCTTTACTTTTTAGAATGCAATTAGCTTGGCCTGAGGAATCATTTAAAATTTTCAATGTTTTATTAGGAGACAAATTTGCACCTGATGGAATTATGAAAAATGATGTGTATCTTGCTTTAGTAACCATACACGGCACCATAATGGTATTCTTTGTTTTGACAGCAGGTTTAAGTGGTACATTTAGTAACTTACTTATACCTTTACAAATTGGAGCTCGTGATATGGCTTCAGGGTTTATGAACATGATCTCTTACTGGTTATTTTTCTTGTCTGCTGTAATCATGTTGTGTTCTTTGTTTGTTGAATCTGGACCTGCTTCAGCTGGGTGGACAATCTACCCTCCTTTGAGTGCTTTACCTCAAGCAATTCCTGGTTCTGGAACTGGTATGACATTGTGGTTAGTTTCTATGGCTATATTCATTGCTTCTTCTTTGATGGGATCTTTGAATTATATTGTTACGGTTCTAAACCTTAGAACAAAAGGGATGACTATGACAAGATTACCATTGACAATTTGGACATTTTTTGTGACAGCTGTTATTGGTGTTATTTCTTTCCCTGTATTATTATCAGCTGCTTTATTGTTGATCTTTGATAGAAGTTTCGGAACTTCTTTCTTCTTGTCTGATATTTATATAGCTGGAGAGGTTTTGCATTATCAAGGAGGTTCACCAGTATTGTTTGAACATTTATTTTGGTTCTTAGGTCACCCTGAGGTATATATTGTAATTTTACCTGCAATGGGTATTGTTTCCGAAGTAATGGCTACCAATTCACGTAAACCTATTTTTGGATACCGTGCAATGATTATGTCAGTTTTAGCAATTGCATTCCTTTCAACAATTGTTTGGGGTCACCATATGTTTATTTCAGGTATGAATCCATTCTTAGGGTCTGTATTTACATTTACAACCTTGTTAATTGCTATCCCTTCGGCTGTAAAAGCATTTAACTGGATTACTACTTTATGGAAAGGAAACTTACAATTTAACCCTGCAATGTTATTCTCTATCGGAATGGTTTCTACGTTTATTACAGGAGGTTTAACAGGTATCATTTTAGGAGATAGTACATTGGATATTAATGTTCACGATACTTATTTTGTAATCGCTCACTTTCACTTAGTAATGGGTATTTCTGCTCTTTACGGAATGTTTGCAGGTATTTACCATTGGTTTCCAAAAATGTATGGAAGAATGTTGAACAAAAATCTTGGTTATGTTCATTTCTGGGTAACTGCAGTTTGTGCTTATGGTGTATTTTTCCCAATGCACTTTATTGGATTAGCTGGTTTACCAAGACGTTATTATTCTAATACAAGTTTCCCATTATTCGACGATTTACAGAATGTGAATGTATTGATTACTACTTTTGCTTTAGTAGGAGGAGCTTTCCAATTAGTTTTCTTGTACAATTTCTTTATTAGTATTTTTTACGGTAAAAAAGCAGAGCAAAATCCATGGAAATCTACAACTCTTGAATGGACTACTCCAGTTGAACATATTCACGGTAACTGGCCAGGTGAAATTCCAGAAGTACACCGTTGGGCTTATGATTACAGTAATCCAAATCATGAAGAGGATTTTGTACCGCAAACAGTACCAATGAAAGAAGGAGAGGTTGTTTTACACCACTAAAATTTCAAAATCATATAAAATGCCTTTCATTTATGAGAGGCATTTCTTTTATATAAAAAGAATTACTTTTTTTACCTTTATCGAATGAATGAAAATTTAGACCCAACAAATAAGAAGTACAGTTCTGATGAGCTGGATATCGAAAAAAGGTTGAGACCTTTGTCTTTTGATGATTTTTCCGGACAAGATCAGGTCTTAGAAAATTTAAAAGTGTTTGTTGAGGCTGCTAATCAACGTAGAGAGGCTCTAGATCACACTCTTTTTCATGGTCCACCTGGTTTGGGTAAGACTACTTTGGCTAATATTTTAGCAAATGAATTAGAAGTTGGTATTAAAATTACCTCTGGACCTGTTTTAGATAAACCTGGTGATTTGGCTGGATTACTTACAAATCTAGATGAAAGAGATGTGTTATTCATAGATGAAATTCATCGTTTGAGTCCTGTAGTTGAAGAGTATCTTTATTCTGCAATGGAAGATTTTAAGATTGATATTATGATTGAATCAGGGCCAAATGCCCGTACTGTCCAGATTAATTTGAATCCTTTTACCCTTATCGGTGCGACCACACGTTCAGGTCTTTTGACAGCGCCAATGAGAGCTCGTTTTGGAATCTCTTCTAGATTACAATATTATACTACCGAACTTTTGACCACAATAGTTGAGAGAAGTGCTATGATTTTTAAAATGCCAATTACTATGGAAGCTGCAATAGAAATTGCGGGTCGTAGTAGAGGAACACCTCGTATTGCTAATGCATTATTGAGACGTGTGCGTGATTTTGCCCAAATTAAAGGAAACGGTACTATCGATATAGAAATTGCACGTTTTGCTTTAAAAGCGTTGAATGTAGATGCTAATGGGTTGGATGAAATGGATAATAAAATTTTGAATACCATTATTGATAAATTCAAAGGTGGTCCAGTAGGATTAACAACTCTTGCTACAGCAGTTTCTGAAAGTAGCGAAACGATAGAAGAAGTTTATGAGCCTTTTTTAATTCAAGAAGGATTTATAATGAGAACTCCAAGGGGAAGAGAAGTTACTGAGAAAGCTTATAAACATTTAGGAAAAGTAAGAGGTAATATTCAAGGAGAACTTTTTTAGATTGTAATCTAATGTTGAGTAACAGCAAATATAATTATCCGAAAAAACTATCAATAGTTAGATTTTTTTTAGACGCCGAAAAAGTACGTAGAAACCCAATTCCTATTCATAAACAGTATTTTGAAAAGTTAGGAGATACTTTTTCGGTAAGAATTGGTTTTACTTCGCATTTGATATTGTCTAGAGATAATGATTTTGCTTTGCATATTTTACAAAAAAACCATAAGAATTATCATAAATCAAGACTTCAAACGGTTTATTTAGCAAAGTATGCTGGTCGAGGTTTGCTCACCTCGGATGGAGATTTTTGGTTAAAACAAAGAAGATTGATTCAACCAGCATTTCACAAACAAAAAATGAATGCGTTGGTAGAAAATATGAGTTTAATTATAGATTCTCAATTGGATAATTTGTTTGCAGATAAACCAGTTAATGTTTTTCCAATAATGAGTCAATTGGCTTATACAGTTGTTGCTAAATCATTATTCCACCTTTCTATTTCGGAAGAAAAGCTTCAAAGGATAAAATTTATTATTGATGAAATTCAGAATTTTTTAATTAAAGAAATTAGACTTCCTCATAAAGCTTTATGGTTTTCATTGAGTGGTCAAGTAAAGAAACATCTTGAATTGGCTTCTGAAAATAATAAAATCATTCATGAAATTATAGAAGAAAGAGCTGGATCTAATGAAGTAACCAATGATTTGCTCCAAATGCTTCTAGATACCCGATATGAGGATACTGGAGAAGGAATGACCGTAACACAATTGATAGATGAAATTAAGATTCTCTTCACAGCAGGTTATGAGACAACTGCAAATGCTTTAACTTTTACTCTTTATCTTTTAGCAAAATATCCTAATATCCAAGCTAAAGTGTATGATGAGATAGTGGGAATTGAAGCTGAAACAGCTATTGCGGTAGAACAATTGCAAAAAATGACTTACATCAATGCTGTTGTAAATGAGTCAATGCGTTTGTATCCCCCAGCTTGGATTACAGATAGACAAAATATTGTTGATGATACTATTGGTACTTATCATATAAAAAAGGAGACACTTGTTGGTATTTCGTTTTATGAATTACATCGGAATCCTAAATATTGGATAAATCCTGACGAGTTTAATCCAGAACGTTTTTTAGGGGACCAAAAAAGACATTCGATGCAATATTTTTACCCTTTTGGAGCAGGACCAAGAATGTGCATTGGAATTGGTTTTGCTGTGTATGAAATAGGGTTGACCATTTATAAAATCATAAAAAAATACAAAGTAAAGCCTATTAGCGGAGATGTTGTATTCAATCCGTTGGTAACTTTAAAACCGGTAGGAGTTGAAGTTTTATTTTCTAAAAGATGATAACAAATTCTAAAGAAAAATATTCAAAATTTATAAAAGATGAGGCAATACGTCTTGGTTTTTTGTCATGCGGTATTTCTAAAGCTGGTTTTCTTGAAGAGGAAGCACCGCGATTAGAAAATTGGCTAAAGAAGCAAATGAATGGTCAAATGTCTTACATGGCGAATAATTTTGATAAGAGATTAAATCCTACCTTGTTGGTTGATGATGCTAAAAGTGTTGTTTCGCTTTTATTAAATTATTATCCTTCAGAACTTCAAAGTCCAGATTCTTATAAAATTTCGAAGTATGCTTATGGGCAAGATTACCATTTTGTCATTAAAGAAAAACTGAATGAATTGCTTTTTTCTATACAACAAAACATTGGAGCGGTTTCAGGTCGAGCTTTTGTCGATTCTGCTCCTGTTTTAGACAAGGCATGGGCTGCCAAAAGTGGCTTAGGTTGGATTGGAAAAAATAGTAATTTATTGACTCAAAAAGTAGGTTCTTTCTATTTTATAGCTGAACTTATTATTGATTTGGATTTAGAATACGATCAGGCTGTTACAGATCATTGTGGTTCCTGTACTGCTTGTTTAGATGCCTGCCCAACTCAGGCAATTGTTGCTCCTTATGTTGTGGATGGGAGCAAATGTATTTCGTATTTTACTATTGAACTCAAAGAGAATATTCCATCAGAAATGAAAGGAAAATTCGATGATTGGGCTTTTGGTTGCGATGTTTGTCAGGATGTTTGTCCTTGGAATCGATTTTCTAAACCGCATTCCGAACCTCTATTAACAGCAAATTCTGAATTGCTTTCGATGTCCAAAAAGGATTGGTTAGAAATTACTGAAGAAACTTTTAGAAAAGTCTTCAAAGATTCTCCACTTAAACGATCAAAATTTTCTGGATTAAAAAGAAATATTCTTTTTTTAGAATAGATAGGAGTTTTATCTTTTGTCTATAAATTGTAATTTTTTTTCAAATATTTGTTTATTAGTGTTTTGTGTGTGTTTTTTGTTAATGATTGAGTTTAATTTATAATTCAAACATAAACTGTTTTAATCTATGATTTATTCGCAAACATTTTTCAAAAAACATTTTTCTTTTTCCTCAAATTGAGTAGTTATACTGATTATTGATAAGTTTTTTGAGGTCTGATTTTGTGTTTCGTACCTTTTTTTTTTCTAAATTTAACTTTCTAAAATTTATCTATTATGACTGTAAATCAGATACTAATAAAGAAAGGAGCGGGTGTTTTTTCTGTAAATTCGACTAATACTGTATTCGAAGCATTGAAAGTTATGGGTGAAAAGAACATAGGGGCTATACTTGTTATTGACGATGGAATTTTGAAAGGAATTTTGTCAGAGAGAGATTATGCAAGGAAAATTGTTTTAAAAGATAAATCTTCAAAGAAAACACCAGTCAGTGAGATTATGGCTAGTGAAGTAGTAACTGTTAAATCTTCGGATGATTTAGAATTTTGTATGGAATTAATGAGTGGACGAAGAATCAGACATTTACCAGTGATTGAAAATGACAAAGTAATCGGACTAGTCTCTATTGGAGATGTTGTAAAATCAATTATAGAAATTCAAAAAGAAACCATCAAACATTTAGATTCTTATATTTCGAGATAATAGTTGGATAATAGTTTGATAATAGTTTGATAATAGTTTGATAATAGTTTTTATAGTAAAATAGTTGCATTAATAAGTGCAACTATTTTTTTTTTGAGATTTAAATGAATGAAATAAATATAAGAAAAGGATAATATAATTGTGTCTGTTTTATAGGAACTCTGTTATCTTTGCTTTTTATAAAAATATAACAAAATGGACAAAAATAGTAAAAGAAGTGAAGCGTTATTGTATCACGAGAAACCAACTCCAGGAAAAATACAAGTAGTCCCTACTAAAAAATATGCAACACAAAGAGATCTGTCATTAGCTTATTCTCCAGGGGTTGCAGAGCCATGTTTGGAAATTGCGAAAGATATTGATGATGTTTATAAATATACAGCAAAAGGAAACTTAGTTGCTGTAATAACAAACGGTACAGCAGTTTTAGGTTTAGGAGATATTGGACCAGAAGCTTCAAAACCTGTTATGGAAGGAAAAGGTTTGTTGTTTAAGATATTTGCAGATATAGATGTTTTTGATATAGAGATCGGGACAAAAGATGTTGAAGAGTTTATTCAAACTGTAAAAAACATTGCGCCTACTTTTGGAGGAATTAATTTAGAAGACATAAAGGCGCCAGAATCTTTCGAAATCGAGAGAAGATTGATAGAGGAACTTAATATTCCCGTAATGCATGACGATCAACATGGAACAGCTATCATCTCTGCGGCAGCCTTAATTAACGCCTTAGAATTAGCTAATAAAAAAGCCGAAAATGTAAAAATGGTTGTTTCAGGAGCTGGCTCTGCTGCAATTGCTTGTGCAGATTTATATGTTTTGTTAGGTGTCAAAAGAGAAAATATTTTAATGTATAACAGCAAAGGTCTTTTGACTAAAGACAATCCAAATTTGTCTGATTTACAACAAAAATATGCTGTAGAAGGCCCTTCAGTTAGTTTAGAGGACGCTTTAAAAGGAGCAGATGTTTTTATTGGATTATCAACTGGAAATATAATGTCTGCAGAGATGTTGCTTTCTATGGCAGACAGCCCTATTGTATTCGCAATGGCAAATCCAGATCCTGAAATTGCTTATAATCTTGCTGTGGAAACTCGTAAAGATGTAATTATGGCTACAGGACGTTCCGATCATCCTAATCAAGTGAATAATGTACTTGGATTTCCCTATATATTTAGAGGTGCATTAGATGTACGTGCTACCAAAATTAATGAGGCTATGAAAATGGCTGCAGTAAAATCACTTGCAGCACTTGCCAAAGAAAATGTTCCAGAACAGGTTAATATAGCTTATGGTGCAACAAAATTAGGTTTTGGTAGAGAGTATATTATCCCTAAACCTTTTGATCCAAGATTGATCTCAGAGGTTGCTCCAGCTGTGGCCAAAGCCGCCATGGAGTCAGGAGTTGCTTTGAATCCTATAACCGATTGGGAAAAATACAAAGAGGAGTTAATGGAGCGTTTGGGGAACGATAACAAAATGGTTCGATTAATTACCAATAGAGCCAAAACCGATCCTAAAAGAATTGTTTTTGCCGAAGCAGAACAATTAGACGTATTGAAGGCTGCGCAAATTGTACATGAAGAAGGAATTGGTCATCCAATTTTGTTGGGTAATAAAGAAGCAATTTTAGAATTAAAAGAAGAACTTGGTTTTGATGCTGATGTTTTAATTGTTGATCCAAAATTAGATGAAGAACAAGCCAGAAGAGAAAAGTTTGCTAAAGAATTCTGGGAGACTAGAAAGAGAAGTGGAGTTTCTTTGTATGATGCAGAGAAGTTTATGCGCGAACGAAACTATTTTGCTGCCATGATGGTCAATACTGGTGAGGCCGATAGTATGATTTCTGGGTATTCTAGAAGTTATCCGTCTGTAGTGAAGCCATTGTTGCAAATAATAGGGAAGTCTCCTAATGCATCATTAGTTGCGACAACTAATATAATGATGACGGCAAGAGGACCGATGTTTCTTTCTGATACTGCAATAAACATTAATCCAACTGCAGAAGAATTGGCCAAAATTGCTGTAATGACATCGAATACAGTAAAAATGTTCGGAATGGAACCCGTGATTGCTATGGTTTCTTATTCTAACTTTGGCTCTTCGTCAAATATCAGTGCAACCAAAGTGAAAGAAGCTGTGGCTTATCTGCATAAAAATCATCCTGAAATAATTGTTGATGGAGAACTTCAAGCCGATTTTGCGTTGAGTCCAGATATGTTGGCAAAAAAATTCCCTTTCTCTAAATTGGCTGGCAAAAAAGTAAATACGTTGATCTTTCCTAATTTAGAATCAGCAAATATTACGTATAAGCTGATGAAAGAATTGAACAAAGTTGGGTCGATAGGGCCAATTATGATGGGAATGAAACACCCTGTTCATGTTGTTCAATTAGGGGCTAGTGTAGAAGAAATGGTAAATATGGCTGCAATTTCAGTAATTAATGCTCAAGAAAATAGTATGAGATTGAATAGGAAATAAACAAAAGTTGATCCGATAAATTAAATTTGAGATTTTAAGGTTAAAGGCGTTTTAAGGGGTTTAATATAACAATGTATTCCCCGTTAGTAACAATGCCTTTGTCTTTTAATCTCAAATTTTATTATATTTGGGCTTATAATATATTTATGATCGCACATTTACAAGGGAAGCTAGTAGAGAAGACCCCAACAGAAGTAGTTATTGATTGTAATGGAGTTGGATATCATGTAAATATATCTTTACATACATACTCATTACTTCCAGAAGCAGATTTTATAAAGTTGTTTACTTATCTTCAAATTAAAGAAGATGCACATACATTATTTGGTTTTGTCGAAAAATCGGAAAGAGAAATTTTTAAAATGTTATTATCCGTTTCTGGTATTGGAGCTGGAATTGCTCGTACAATGCTTTCTTCACTAGAACCCAAACAAATAATAAATGCAATTGCAGCAGGTGATGTTGCTACCATTCAAAAAATAAAAGGAATTGGTGGTAAAACTGCACAACGAGTTATTCTTGATTTAAAAGAAAAAATGTTAAAATTGTATGATTTGGATGAAGTATCATTTATTCAAAACAATACAAACAAAGATGAAGCGTTATCTGCACTAGAAGTACTCGGTTTTGTTCGAAAGGCTTCCGAAAAAGTGGTAGAGAAAATAGTAAAAGATGATCCTGAGGCTACTGTTGAAACCATAATAAAAAGAGCTTTAAAAAATTTATAAGAGGTTTTAGAAACCTAATAGATATGCATAAAATCTACGTTTTTTTGCTGGTATTACTTTGTGGCTTTGTGTCTCGAGCTCAAGATCAAGGAGTTGTACAAGATACGGTTAAGAAAGGGTATGATGTAGGGAAATTGCAATTGGCAAACCCAAAGAGCATATCGTCTGCATATACCTATGATCCTGTTACAGATACTTATGTCTATACAAGCTCTATAGACGATTTTAATATTAATTATCCAATTGTTTTAACTCCCGAAGAATACGAAAAATTGATGCTGAAAGAGTCAATGAACCAGTATTTTGCGAAAAAATTGGATGCTATCGATGGTAATAAAGAAGGAAGCGATAAAGCAAAGAAAGATTTATTACCAAGGTACTATGTGAGATCGGGACTTTTTGAATCTATTTTTGGAAGCAATACTATCGATGTAAAACCAACTGGATCAATCGAAATTGATTTAGGTGTTTTATATACAAAACAAGATAATCCAGCATTTTCTCCAAGAAACAGAACCAATACATCATTCGATTTTAATCAACGAATTAGTATGAGTTTATTGGGGAAAGTTGGAACACGACTTCAGGTAAATGCAAATTTTGATACACAATCTACTTTTGCTTTCCAAAATTTATTAAAATTAGAATACACTCCCGAAGAAGATGATATCGTCCGAAAAGTAGAAGTAGGTAATATAAGTATGCCACTAAATAGCACTTTGATTCAAGGAGCACAAAGTTTATTTGGGGTAAAAACAGAATTACAGTTTGGAAAAACCACTGTAACTGGAGTTTTTTCAGAACAAAAATCGCAAGCCAAAAGTGTAACTGCGCAAGGAGGAGGAACCATTCAAGAATTTGAAATGTATGGGTTGGATTATGATAGTGATAGACACTTTTTCTTATCTCAATATTTTAGAGCTAAATATGACGAAGCGCTAAAAGATTATCCTTTTATTAATTCTAGAGTTCAAATAACCCGTATCGAAGTTTGGGTAACCAATCGACAAAATAGAGTAAATGCTACTAGCAATAATTTAAGAAATATAATAGCACTACAAGATTTAGGTGAATCACAAATAACGGGTTTACCAGATAATAAAGTGGTTGTGTTAAACCCTTCTACAGGGATGTTTGTTAATCCAGCCAACTCACCTACGGATAATACTAATAACTTATATAATCCTGCTCTGATAACTAATAATACCGGTTATCTGAATAGTAATATTCGTGAAATTGTAACGGCAAGTTCTGGATTTTCGTCTGCAATTACTGTTAGTGAAGGTCAAGATTATGCCAAATTAGAAAACGCAAGAAAACTATTATCTACCGAGTACACTTTCAATGCTCAGTTGGGTTATATTTCATTGCAACAAAAATTAGCCAATGACGAAATTTTGGCTGTGGCATATCAATATTCTGTTGGAGACAAAATTTATCAAGTAGGGGAATTTGGAAACGATGGTGTAGAAGCAACAGTTGTTAATGGTAGTCAATCTTCTCAAACAGTTGTTTCGCAAACATTGGTTTTGAAAATGCTAAAAAGTAGTTTGACCAATATTACCAATCCAGTTTGGAATTTGATGATGAAAAACATCTATCAAATTCAGGGGGCTTATCAATTATCGCAAGAAGATTTTAGAATGAATATCTTGTATAAAAATCCTTCGGCCTTAAATTATATTACTCCAGTCACCGGTACTCCATTTCCGAGTAATCCTACACCTGAAAATACAATCGAAAATACAACATTACTGAGAGTTCTTAATGTTGATAAATTAAATTACAATAATGATCCACAAACTGGTGGAGATGGATTTTTTGATTTTATCTCTGGAATGACAGTAGATACTCAAAACGGGCGGCTGATTTTTACTACCAAAGAACCTTTTGGGGAATTATTGTTCTCTAAATTAAAAACACCAGGATCAACAGAAGACTATAATGATGTTACAACCTATAACGCTAATCAAAAAAAATATGTGAATCCGTATATGTACCGTGTTACACAAGCTGGTGCAATACAATACCCCGAAGTGAACAAGTTTCTTTTGAAAGGAAAATACAAATCTGTTGGTAGCGATGGAATATCGATAGGGGCATTTAATGTTCCGATAGGATCAGTTAAGGTGACTGCAGCTGGAAGAGTTTTAGTAGAAGGTGTTGATTATAGTGTGAATTATCAATTAGGGAAAGTTCAAATTCTAGATCCATCTTTGCAGGCATCTAATACACCAATTGAAATTTCATTAGAAAACAACTCGGTATTCGGGCAACAAACTAGAAGGTTTTTTGGGGTAAATGTAGATCATTTAATCTCAGAGAATTTTATGGTTGGGGCCACCTTTTTGAATTTGAGAGAAAAACCATTTACCCAAAAATCGAGCTATGGCCAAGAATCAGTTAACAACAGTATTTTTGGATTTCATGGTAATTATTCTTCACAAGTTCCATTTTTTACTCGTTTAGTAAATAAATTACCCAATATCGATACAGATGCGCCTTCGAATATTTCGATAAGCGGCGAATTTGCCTATTTGATGCCCAATGCGTCCGATGGTGATAAATTTGAAGGAGAATCTACAATTTACGTAGATGATTTTGAAAGTTCTCAAGCCACAATAGATTTGCGTTCCCCATATTCGTGGACATTGTCTTCGACACCCGAAAACAACACCAATAGTCCGTATGATTTTAATGGAAATTTAAATGGACTGGACTATGGTTATAAAAGAGCTAAACTTTCTTGGTACACGATAGATCCTGTTTTCTATACCTCTAAGCCATCTGGTATCTCTAATGATGATTTATCTACAAATGCGACACGAAGAGTCTATAGCGAAGAGTTGTATCCTCTAACTGATATTGTTCAAGGGCAGTCCCTTGTTGTGAGTACTTTGGATTTGAGTTATTATCCAAAAGAGCGAGGGCCTTATAATAATAATTTGAATGTTGATAGTGCACCTACCGAAAATTTTGGAGGTATTATTAGATCATTAGCAGCAACCAATTTTGAGCAAAGTAATGTCGAGTATATCCAGTTTTGGGTAATGGATCCCTATGTGGGAGAAGGAAAGACTGCAAATTCGAATTCTGGTAAAATTTACTTTAATCTAGGTGAAATCTCCGAAGATGTTTTAAAAGATGGGCGAAAAGTATATGAAAACGGTTTTGGATCAGATCAGGTTTTGGTAAATCCAGCACCAGTTTGGGGTAATGCTCCAGCTTCACAATCATTGATTTATGCATTTGATAACAACGAAAGCAATCGTGTGGCTCAAGATATAGGTTTTGATGGTCTTTCATCGACACAAGAAGCAACGGTTTATAATAATTATGCTTCCGAAGCGGATCCTGCTGGAGATGATTATGTTTATTATCTCAACACAGATGGAAACGTACTTGATCGCTATAAAAATTATAATGGGGTAGAGAACAACTCAACCATCAATGTCGATTCGGCCAATAGAGGTTCAACAACTCTTCCAGATGTTGAGGATGTAAATAGAGATAACACAATGAATACTATCAATGCTTATTATGAATACAGTATTGATATGAAGCCTGACATGGAAGTCGGCCAAAATTATATTTCGGATATACGAAATACAGTAGTTACTTTGGCAAATGGAACGACTACCGAATCTAGATGGATACAGTTTAAAATTCCAATTTCTCAACCTGAAAACACAATTGGAACTATTTCAGATTTTAGATCCATTCGTTTTATGAGAATGTTTATGACCAATTTTACCGATCAGGTTACCTTGCGTTTTGGTGCTTTAGACCTGATTCGTGGCGAATGGAGACGTTATGAAAACTCTTTGGATCCGAATGATGCAACTATAAATGACGATGGAACTATTTTTGAAACGGCATCAGTTAATATTGAAGAAAATTCTAGTAGATGTCCTGTAAATTATATCAGTCCCCCAAGTGTTCAAAGAGAGCAATTGTATAATAATAATACTGTAATCAATCAGAATGAACAATCGTTATCGATGCGAGTTTCTGGTAACGGATTAGAACCTTTGGATGGGCGTGGTGCCTTTAAAAGTTTTAATATTGATATGCGTCAGTATAATAAACTTAAAATGTTTTTACATGCCGAATCATTGCCTGGTGAGATTGAATTGAAAGACGATCAAATGGTAGCATTTATACGTATTGGTGCCGATTATTCTACTGATTTTTATCAAATCGAAATTCCATTAAAGGTAACTGCAACTTCATCTACTTCTACAGATAAAAATTGTTCACCCATTAACGCAGATTTGGTTTGGCCATCTGAAAACGAGATCGATTTGGCACTGGAATTATTAACCCAATTAAAATTAAAATATTTAAAAGTAGATAAGACAACCTTACCGGATGACGGAATTTATTATTCTGATGATGACCCAGATGTAGAAGATGGTGACGGAGATTCAAACTTGCGATTGGGGATAAAAGGAAATCCTAATTTAGGTTTGATTAGGAATATTATGCTTGGTGTTAAGAGTAACGAACAACATCAGGATATAAAAGGGGAAGTTTGGTTCAACGAGCTTCGTTTGGCCAATATGGATAATAAAGGCGGTATGGCTGCTTTGTTAAATATTGATACAAATTTTGCCGACCTGGCCACAGTTTCCTTTAGCGGTAATATGAAAACGTTTGGTTTCGGAACAATAGAGCAAGGCCCAAATGAAAGGAGTAGAGAGGATATTCAGCAATATAATATCGTTACCAATATCAATTTAGGAAGGTTTTTGCCTAAAAAATGGGGGGTGAGTTTGCCTTTTAATTATTCTATTGGTGAAGAAATCATTACTCCAGAATATGATCCTTATTATGAAGATATTAAGTTGAAACAAGTTTTGGATAATGCTGAAACCGATGAGGAAAGAAAATCAAAATTAACTCAGGCTATAGATTATACTAAGCGTAAGAGCATCAATCTAATTGGTGTTCGTAAAGATCGTTTGCCAGAGAAGAAATCTCAACCTTATGATGTAGAAAATTTTACTTTTTCTCAATATTATAATGAGGTAGAGAGCCACGATTTTGAAATTGAAAAGAATATCGATCAACAATCAAGAACAACTTTAGATTATGCTTATAATTTTCAATCAAAATCTGTTGAACCTTTTCAAAAATCAAAATTCACTAAAAAAAGCAGTTATTGGAAGTTTTTGAGCGATCTGAATTTTAATTATTTACCTTCAAATTTGACTTTCAATACCAATGTTGTTCGACAAAATATCAAACAACAATATAGACAAGTTGAAGATATTGGTATCGGATTCGAACCAATGTATAGAAGGAATTTTGGATTTAATTACCAATATGGATTTAATTTTAATTTGACCAAATCTTTAAAAATTAATTATACCGGTGCCTCAAGGAATTTGGTAAAAAATTACCTAGATGAGTTTGATGAGCCTATGGACAATGTTACAATTTGGGATGGTTATTTTGATATTGGTAATCCTAATTATCATATGCAACAGTTTGTTTTGAATTATGAAATACCATTAAACAAAATTCCAATTTTTAGTTTCATTAAGGCTAATTATTCTTACACGGGAGATTATAGTTGGCAAAAATCTTCAGATGCTTTAAATGAAATTGAAATAGGCGGAGTGTCTTATGATTTAGGAAATACTGTTCAAAATGCTAAGACAAGTATTTTGAACGCAACTTTTAATATGGAAACGCTATATAAATATTTAGGCCTTACTAAAGGGACAACCAACGCAAAACCCAAATCGACAGCCCCTCCAAAACCAGGTGAGAAAATCGTAAAAGCGAATCCAGTAAAAAGTAGTAATCGTAGTGAGTTCGTGGATGGATTAATTGGAGTACTGACAAGTGTAAAAAATGTTCAGTTGAGTTTCAATGAAAATCAAGGAACAGTTTTACCAGGTTATACACAAAGTGTTGGTTTCTTTGGATCATCAAAACCTACTTTGGGATTTGTTTTTGGTAGTCAAAAAGATGTTCGTTATCAAGCGGCCAAGAATGGTTGGCTAACAACCTATTATGAGTACAATCAAAATTATGCAACAGTAAACAATCAAACGTTTAAGGGTTCTGCAAATTTAGAAGTAATACCAGATCTTAAAATTGATTTGTTGGCAGATCGTTCACTTTCAGAAAATCACTCTGAACAGTACGATGCATCTACAGGAGTATATAAACCGTTGTCACCGTACAATTCTGGAATATTTTCGATCTCGACTGTCTTAATTAAAACTTCTTTTTCAACGAGTGACGCAACAAGATCAACGGCTTTCGATCAATTTAGAAGCAATAGACTTACTGTTGCAAACAGGTTGGCTGTCGAAAGAGGAATTGATATTACCGATCCTGCCAATCTTGATGAAAAAGGATTCCCTTTAGGTTATTCGAGTTCTAGTCAAGCCGTTTTGTTGCCTTCGTTTTTGGCTGCTTATACAGGTACAAGTGCCGAGAAGGTTTCGTTTGATCTTTTCAAAAATTTCCCTATACCCAATTGGGCTATTCGATATAATGGGTTAATGCGATATGAGTTTTTTAAGAAAAGATTTAAACGATTCTCTCTTCAACAAAATTATAGAGCTTCTTATACTGTTAATTCTTTTACTTCAAATTATAATTATACAAATAACCCAAATGGTTTAGATGAGAGTGGTAATTATTACAGTCCAACCATTATGTCTAATGTTACCTTAGTCGAACAATTTAATCCATTAATTAAAGTGGATTTTGAATTAAAAAATTCTTTTAAATTGTTGACACAAATTAACAAAGACAGAGCTTTGTCTATGAGTTTTGATAATAATTTGTTGACCGAAGTGCACGGTGTTGAGTATGTGGTTGGATTGGGTTATCGTATAAAAGATGTAACTTTCTCTTCGAAACTAGCCGATAATCCAACTGGAATTATAAAGAGTGACATTAATATCAAAGCCGATTTAACCTTTAGAGATAACGAAACCATCGTACGTTATTTAGATTATGATAACAATCAATTGGGAGGAGGACAAAATATTTGGACTTTAAATGCAACAGCTGATTATTCGTTGAGTAAAAATCTTACTATAATATTTTATTACAATCATTCTTTTTCGGAGCCAGTTATTTCTACCTCATATCCTTTGACTAATATTAGTTCAGGTTTTACATTTAGGTATAATTTTGGGAATTAATTTTTCGAAAATCTAATTCTTATTTCTGTATAAGATTGTTACATTTGTGCAAAAAATAAATATTAATTATCAATTATCATTTTATGAGCATACCAGCAAATTTAAAATACACAAAAGATCACGAATGGGTTAGTCTTGAAGGAGATATCGCGACTGTAGGAATTACACATTTTGCGCAAAAAGAGTTAGGTGATATTGTTTATGTTGAAGTAGAAACTTTAGATCAAACTTTGGATAAAGATGAAGTTTTTGGTACTGTTGAAGCGGTAAAAACGGTTTCTGACTTGTTTCTTCCATTGTCTGGAGAAATTATCGCTTTTAATGATGCATTGGAGAGTACACCTGAAAGCGTAAATGCAGATCCTTATGGAGACGGATGGATGATAAAAGTTAAGATTTCTAATCCTTCTGAAGTTGAACAATTGCTTTCTAGTGAAGCTTATAAAGAACTTATTGGTGCCTAAATTTTTTCTGTTTTTAGTTGCTATAATATGGGCAGGTTGCATTACCTATTTTTGTTTGATAAAAGCTAGTGCAATACCTGTTGTAAGTATTCCAAATATTGACAAATGTATTCATGCATTTTTTTATTTTGTACTTACTTTTCTTTGGTTTCTTTTTTTTTATAAGCAACTAAAACTCGATTCAATATTTAAACCATTGTTGTTTTCCTTTATGGTTTCCTTTTTTTTTGGAATACTAATAGAGATTTTGCAACAAACTTTTACAACAACAAGACAAGCTGATGCCTTAGATGTTGTGGCAAATTTAGTTGGTGCAGGATTGTCAGTTATTGCGACACAACTTTGTTACAACAAGAATCTTTTAGATTCAATTTTAAAAAAATAATTCCCACTTCGGTGGGTTTTTTTGTTTCTATTGGTTTTTTGAATTTAATTTGTAATTTATGAATGTAAAATAAAACAGTCATTGAAAAACCAACAGGGATGTCTCAACCCAATCTATATGGCTTTTTAGAGTTTTACTTATGCCCGAGATTGATATATAAATAATAATGATAAAAAAAGGTTTAGTTTTTCTTTTAATTTTTTCTGCATTTGTGCTAAAAGCTCAAACTCCAGTTGCTCATACATCTGATTTTTCTGTAGAACGTTTTCCAGTTTTTTTAAGTTGCAAAGATTTACAACGAGAAGAGTTGAAGAATTGTTTTTATAACGAAGTGCAACAGTTGGTGTATCGTAATTTTCAAGTTCCCGAAAATTTAAAACAAAATCAATACCAAGGAACGATCAATGTGTTGTTTGAAGTCGATTCTAATGGAAAGTTCAAAGTCTTATATGTGAATTCTGACAATGAAGAATTGGTAACCGAAACCAAACGTGTTTTTGGGAATTTTCCAACAATAGATCCACCTACTTATAATGGAAATCCAACCTATTCTAAGTTTAATTTGAATATCGCGATCCCATTGTTGTCTCCAGATGAGATTAAGAAAGCGGCTGCCATTAAAAATGAAAACATTAATATCAATGCAGGATTGACCGAATTGGATAGTATTGTTTATAAAAAATTTAATAATCCACAATTTGAAAGTCATTTGAGTATTCCTTTTTCTCATAGTTATTATGCTCAATTTGATGCGGCAATAAATAGAATAGGAAGCAATAACCACACAGCATCAAAACCATATACTTATGCCGAAGTTAAAAAGTATTATGACTTCCAAAAAGTTAATGCGGATTTGATGAAAAACAAAACGAGTTGGTTAGGCCGAAAAACATGGAACGAAAATTTAGCACAAATTCAAGGGGAGGATTATTGGTTCGCATTGAATTTTCTGTTTAATGTTCAAGCTGGAATATCAAATCCAAGTTCTTACGATTATACGTATGTCAATACAAGAGCTTTAAATTTTAAGGGAGGAATTGGTTCTCGTCTTAATTTTACAACTACATTCTATGAAAGTCAAGGACGTTTTGCCGACTATTATAATGCCTATGCGAATTCAATTAAGCCTTCAGGTGGAAATCCAGCCATTATTCCAGGTATCGGAATTGCTAAAGAATTTAAAACTGATTCTTATGATTTTCCTTTGGCAGATGCTAATATTACCTATAATGCTGCTAAATTTTTAGACTTGCAGTTAGGGTATGGGAAAAATTTTATTGGTGATGGTTACCGTTCGCTAATGTTGAGCGATGGGGCAAGTCCGTATCCTTTTTTTAAAATTGATCTTAATTTCTGGAAGATAAAATACACAGTAGATTATATGTGGCTAAAGGATGTTCGTCCTGATGTTACTGTTGATAAAACCTATGCCTCAAAATACGCAGTGAATCATTATTTGAGTTGGAATGTTTCTAATAGATTGAATTTAGGTTTTTTTGAATCTGTAATTTGGACAAATTCTAACGGAAGAGGTTTTGATGCAAATTTTATTAATCCAATTGTGTTTTATCGAGCAGTCGAGTTTACTTCTTCTTCCAGAAGTGGAAATGCTCTTTTGGGGCTGACTTCAAAATATAAGTGGAGCAATCAAGTGAATCTTTATGGTCAATTGTTAATTGATGAGTTTTCTACTGGCGATATTGTATCAGGAGAAGGGAGTTGGAAAAATAAATTAGGTTATCAATTAGGGGCTAAATATTTTAATGCATTCAATGTTCAAAATTTAACCATGCAGCTGGAGTATAATCATGTTCGCCCTTATGTGTATTCCCATAGTGAACCAATTACTAATTACGGGCATAATAATCAAAGCTTAGGGCACCAGTGGGGAGGAAATTTTGAAGAATTGGTTTTGTTAGGTTATTATAATAAAAATAGACTTTATGCGAATGCGAAATTTACCCTAGGAACTCGTGGTTTTGATTTTGATACAGAAACAGATGATCTTAATTACGGACAAAATATATATAAAGATTATGATGACAAGAGACCTTATGATAGCGGGGTCAAAGTAGGTCAGGGTAATAAAACGAATGTTTTTATTTCTGAGGTTCAAGTTGGATATCTTGTAAATCCAGCTACAAACTTTAAGTTCTTTGGTAATTTTTTATATCGAAATTTTAATCCAACTGCTACTACGGCTACTGTTTTTAAAGAACAGACATCTTGGTTTACTATAGGATTTAGATCAGATGTGTTCAATTGGTATTTTGATTATTAATGTTTTTTCTCTGATAGGAGAGCTTTAATAAGTATTTATTGAGAATTGATTGAAAAACAGTAACTTTTTTTTCAAATTTTAAAATCATTGGCCTTTTTTGAACGCTTATTTGTATCTTTGCGAAAATTTTAGAAAAAATACCAATATTATCTGCATTGAGTACAAATTCAAATCCCGTTTCTTTTAAGTCTATATATCTTGATTTCAAAGCAATAACTAAGGCTGGGTTAGCCATAAGTGTTGTTTTTTCTTCAATTGCTGGGTATGTACTTGGTTTTGATGATCTCCATTCTTTTAGTTGGCTGGTTTTGTTAAAACTTGCTATTGGGGGTTATTGTATGGTTGGAGCTTCTAATGCTTACAATCAGGTTATCGAGAGAGATTTAGATGCTTTGATGGATAGAACCAAAAATCGTCCCGTTGCATCAGGGAAAATGTCTCCTAATCTGGCGTTGTTTTTAGCTACTTTTTTAACCGTCTTAGGGGTGGCATTATTGTATAGTATCAATCCAAAATCGGCTATGTTTGGTGCGATTTCGATATTTTTATACACCAGTATTTATACTCCGCTAAAAACCCTTACACCTTTGTCTGTATTTGTTGGGGCATTTCCAGGAGCAATACCTTTTATGTTGGGTTGGGTTGCTGCTACAAATAGTTTTGGAATCGAAGCTGGAACTTTGTTTTTGATACAGTTTTTTTGGCAATTTCCTCATTTTTGGGCTATTGGTTGGTTTTTATACGAAGACTATGAAAAAGCAGGTTTCTTTATGTTGCCAACGGGTAAGAAAGATAAAGGGACTTCGTTGCAAATTATTTTATATACAGTTTGGTTAGTAATTGCTTCTTTATTGCCTGCTTTGGGTTATACGGGGCGCTTGTTTATCACTCCAATTGCAGCGGTTTTGGTATTGTTGCTTGGACTTTGGATGTTGTATTATGCTGTTCGTTTGTATCACATAAAGACAGCTAAAGCAGCTAGAACACTTATGCTGGTGAGTGTTTCTTATATTACGTTATTGCAATTAATATATATAGTAGATAAATTTTTAAGATAATATGGGAGTTTCAATTACAGCCGAAGAGTATAAAGCGAGAACGGCAAAATCGTATAAGTTGATGTTAATGGTTGCGATGGTAAGTATGACTATGATGTTTGCTGGTTTAACCAGTGCTTATGTCGTGAGTCAGTCAAGAGTCGATTGGCTTAAAGAGTTCCAATTGCCATCAGCTTTTTATTTAAGTACAGTTGCTATTTTGGGATGCAGTGTTGCTTTTCATCTAGCCAAAAAAGCAATTCAAAAAGACGAACATAAGAAAACAACTATTTTACTTTTGGCGACATTGGTATTGGCAATTTTGTTTGTAGTGTTGCAATTTGTTGGTTTTAGTCAAATAGTTGAACAAGGTTATTATTTTACAGGAAGTGCGAGTACAATTACTACAACTTTTCTGTATATTGTAGTGTTGGTTCACTTGTTGCACTTGGCAGGAGGTGTGATATCATTGCTGGTTATTATTTATAATCATTTTAAACAAAAATATAATTCAACTCAAACTCTTGGAATAGAACTAGGTGCGATGTATTGGCACTTTCTTGATTTCTTGTGGGTGTATTTATTTTTATTTTTATATTTCTTTAAATAAGAAAAAAACGTAAATTTGGGAACTTTTTAACGAATAACTTTTATGGAAGCGACAGTTACTACTGCAAATAGTGAAAAAACATGGGGAGGCGGAAATGAACCTTTAGGAGCTAGTTATGGTAAAATGATGATGTGGTTTTTTATCGTATCAGATGCCTTAACTTTTTCAGGATTCTTAGCTGCCTACGGATTTTCTAGATTTAAATTTATTGAAACTTGGCCTTTGGCTGATGAGGTGTTTACACATTTCCCTTTCTTACATGGAGTATCTGCTCCTATGTATTATGTAGCATTAATGACATTTATTTTGATTTTCTCATCTGTAACTATGGTTTTGGCTGTAGATGCAGGACATCAAATGAAAAAAGATAAAGTTGCACTTTATATGTTTTTAACAATCATTGGAGGTCTTGTTTTCGTTGGCTCTCAAGCATGGGAGTGGAAAAACTTTATCAAAGGTGAATATGGAGCAGTAGAGACAACAGGAGGTAGTTTGTTGCAATTCGTGGATAGAGAAGGTCATCGTCTTGCTTTAGCAGATTTTGCAAAAAAACTTCCAGTAGAAAGAGAACAATTAACTAGAGATAAATCAAAATGGTTTATGGAAGAATCGGCTATTCCTTCTTATACGGTAGCTGAAGTTCAAGCAGGTTTCAAAGAACATCCAGATGTTTTAGTACGTATAGAAACCCTAAGCAAAGACAAAAAGAAAGTTGTTCTTTCAAGAGAAGAATCTTTAGTGCGTATGGATCAAGCTAAATTGGTTATCGAAGGTGCAAATCTTACTCATAATGAGTATGGAAATAAACTTTTTGCTGATTTCTTCTTCTTTATTACTGGTTTCCACGGATTCCACGTAGTTTCAGGTATCGTAATTAATATCATTATTTTCTTTAATGTTTTATTAGGGACTTATGAAAAAAGAGGAAGTTACGAAATGGTTGAAAAAGTGGGGTTATACTGGCACTTTGTCGATTTAGTTTGGGTATTTGTATTCACATTCTTCTATTTAGTTTAATTATTTAGGTTATATTATTATGTCACACGAACACGTATCTAATACAAAAAGAATTTGGACAGTATTTGGAATACTTTCTTTGATTACAATAGTTGAAGTTGCATTTGGTATCGTAAGACCAGACGCTCTATATATGAACAATTTTTTAACAATGAATTGGTTAAACTGGTTGTTTATCATACTAACATTAGTTAAAGCATATTATATTGTATGGGCATTCATGCATATGGAAGGAGAAAAAAGCTCATTGAGAAATTCAGTGGTATATCCTTTGGTATTTTTGGTTTGCTATTTAATATTTATTCTTTTAACTGAAGGTGATTATGTATTTGAGGTTTTTAGAAATTCTACTATTAAATGGAATTTTTAATAAGATATTAATTCAAAATTAAAGGTATCCGTTTTACGGATGCCTTTTTTTATTTTAATACAATTAATTCTACTTCCTAATGAAAAAAAATATTGTTCTTTTTATCTTATTTGTATTGCCAATTGTAGCGTATTTGTTTTTTGCATCTGGTGTTAATAGCTTTACAAAATTACCCGTAATAACCACAAAGATTCCAGATTTGGGTGAGTGGAAATCGTTGAATGGAGAAAAAGTATCTTTAGATAATAAAATAACCATTCTGGGTTTTTCGGGAACCGAAATCCTTAAAAATAGAGGCAATTATTTTAACTTAAATGAAAAAATTTACCAACGTTATCATAAATTTAAAGATTTACAATTTGTTGTTTTGGCTCCGCTAGGAACAGAAAACGATGTAAAAGCCGTTATTCAAGCGTTAGGCGCATTTACAGATGTAAGTCAATGGCATTTCGTATTTGCAACACCTGTAGAAATTAAATTGTATTACGCTCAATTGAAATTAAAGGGTTCTTTAGGAAATGATTTTGGGACACCAAATGTTTATATTGTTGATAAGGAACGTAATCTTAGAGGACGAAAAGAAGTAAAAGATTATAAAGAAGGCTATAATACTTTTCATCCGTCTGAATTGAGTAATGAAATGTTGGACGATTTTAAAATCATTCTTTATGAATATCGTGCCGCTTTAAAAAAGAATCATAACGCAACAAAACAATTAGATGTTAAAGAATAAATCATATATCGGTATTTCCTTTATCATTCTAGTTTTTGGAATTTATGCAGTTCCGAAAATTATAGATAGAGTTCAAAATAATAGTATCGTTCAAGGTAATCGTTTGGATCAAGTTGGCGGTTCAAATACCGAAGATCATAAATTGGTTAAAATTGGTCCAGCGCCAAAATTTGAATTGATCAACCAGGAGAATAAAAAAATCACAAATGATTTTTACAAAGGAAAAGTGTATGTCTTAGAATTTTTCTTTGCGACCTGTCCTTCGATATGTCCAAAAATGAACGCCAATATGATTACTTTACAAAACACTTATTTTGGAAATCCAAATTTTGGCATCGTTTCTATAACAATAGATCCCGTTCATGATACTCCTGAAGTTTTAAAACAACATGCAAAATTACTTGGGGTTAAATCTGCTAATTGGAATTTTTTGACTGGCGATAAAGAGGCTATTTATAATTTATCAAACAAAGGTTTCAATATATATGTTGGCGAGAATAATAAGGTAGCAGGAGGTTTTGAACACTCAGGTCTTTTTGCTTTAATTGACAAAAATGGTAATATCAGATGTAGAAAGGATGATTATGGTAATCCTATTTTGTATTATGATGGTTTAGAAAAAAAAGGAGTAAGAGACATACAGCAAGACATTCAGATATTGTTAAAGGAATAATTAAGTTGTAAAAAGAAGTAATGAAGAATAATAATTTAGAACAAAAATATAATAAATGGATTGTGTTGTTATCAATTGCAATCCCTGCGGTAGTTGCAATCCTTTTTAAAGTAAAGTTGAAAGATTTTGGTTTCGATGTTGAACCGCTGTCTTTTTTACCTCCAATATATGCAACGATAAACGGAATTACAGCTTTTTTATTAGTTGCAGCTGTTGTTGCCATTAAAAATGGAAACCGAGAGCGACATGAATTATTGATGAAAATAGCTATTGGTTGTTCAATTGCCTTTTTAGTAATGTATGTTGCCTATCACATGACTGCAGATTCAACCAAATATGGTGGAGAAGGTTTTATGCGAGCGTTGTATTTCTTTATTTTAGTAACGCATATAGTGTTGTCAATAGTGATAATTCCGTTGGTTTTGATAACCTATGTTAGGGCTTTGGCTGAAAAGTTTGATAAGCACAAAAAAATTGCCAAAATTACATTTCCTATTTGGCTTTATGTTGCCGTAACTGGCGTAATAGTTTATATAATGATTTCTCCTTATTATGTTAGTTAGAAGCCAATTTAAGAACCAACAAAAAGTGATTTTATCTGTAATTTTCTTTTTAGGATTTTCACTTTATTCCTTTGCACAATGTTCAATGTGTAGAGCTGCTTTGACAGGTGATGAAAACAAAGTAAAGGCCGAAGCGATCAATGATGGTATTGTTTATTTGATGGTTATTCCTTATGTCTTGGTCGCCGCTTTAGGATATTATGTTTACCGAATGAAAAAAAAGAAATCTTAGATTCTTTTATCATTTAAAATATTTACCGATAAAAAAAGGCAGTTTCAGCGAAAGTCTTCTGAAACTGCCTTTTTTTATGATATTTGCTCTATTTTAAACCATCAATAGAAACATTTACTAAGCCGTTTACAGTTATAAAAGCTATAATTGCTTGATTGGTGAGGTCTATTTTTTGAAATTGGATGTTTTCCATTTTTCCATTAATAAACACGCCTGGCATTGGCGAGTAGTTGTTTAAATACAAAGCCATGTTCTGTTTGGCTTCTTCTAGGTTTTGTTTAATTGAATAACGGCAACTTTCCTGCATTTTTCTTAAAATAAGTCCTTGAGCGAGCCAGTTTGCAGTTCTCATTAACCTACTTTTGGTATCTAAAACATAATCCAATTTATCGAAATAAATTTCTTTAGTTGTGTCGTTGTATTGTGGAATACCAGTTAAATAAACCGTCCCGTTTACAGATCCTAAAAGGTCTAAAGCAATTACTATTTTCCCTTCTTTATGCCAAATCGCTACATTTTGAACTTTGACTTTTTTACTTCCAGATCCAAATTCTTGCCCGACAAAATTGGCAGTCATCAATCGAGATGCTTCTTGATAGGTAGATAGAGCTGCAATATTCGCTGCTATTTGATTAGGGATATTGTCAACTGCTTTTAGCGTTATTTTGTTTGGGTCAAATTTTGATTCGAGTTTTTTTCCAACCATGGTTTCCATGTTGCATTTCATACCCATATTGAGAATAAATGAATCCTTTTTTAACTTTGCATTGGTAGAATATACTTCTATCGGGACTATTCGGAGCCAAGTTTTATATGCTTCGCTCATTTCAAATGGTGTGCAAATTTTAGACAAAGCATCCATTACATTGGGTTTAAAATCCATAGAGTCTTCTATAGCTGAATCGATGCTTTTTTCAATATCTGTTTTAAATAAACTTATGGCAGGATTTATAATGTAAGTTACAGGCATGTTCTTCCCAAAAACTGTCATTGTTGGGCTTTCAACCCAGTCAAGAGATTTTAATTTGGTTTTTGAACTTAATTTCCAATTATTCAAACTAACATCACTTAACAAGGTCACTTCTCCGTTTAGGTTAAATTCTTGATTTTTGGTCAAATCGACCCCCATTGTTTTTGTGCCAATTCGATATTTTACCCAAACTTTTAAAGGGAGAACCGTTTTTATTTTGTTTCCCTCTTTTTCGGAGTTATTTGTGATTTGTATAGGAGCTTGCTTCCATATTTTAATTTCGATATTGTCATCATCTATTTTATTGTCTTCGTAGATTAAACCATTCATCAAAGCATTGGTTTGTTTTTCGATCTCCTTTAATTTGATGCTAACTGGAAGATTTATAAACGATGGAACACTGGTGTAAGTTAAGGGAACGGCATCATCGGGTTCTGGTTTTAGAGCTTCAATTCTTGAAGAAGTTGATGAGCAACTAATCATTAATGTAAGGATTAGTATAGATAGGCTTTTTTGATAAAAGTGTTTTAGCATTTTAACTTTTTTTGATAGCAAATTTAATTATTCATTCATATATTTTCAGATCAGCTTGTAACAAATTTGTTAATTTTATGTCTTATGTTTTTGAGTTGATTATTTTGTTAAATGGTCAATTTTACTTTGAGTGATTTTTATTTTTTTAATATATAATGTTATGATTGAAATTAAAGACTTACATAAATCTTATAAAATGGGACATGCAGAATTACATGTGCTAAAAGGAATTAATTTCAGTATAAAAGAAGGTGAGTTAGTTGCTATTATGGGTTCGTCAGGTTCAGGTAAATCTACTTTGTTGAATATTTTAGGGATACTTGATGAGGCCGATTCAGGACTTTATACATTGGATAATGTGCCAATTAAAAAATTAAACGAAACAATTGCTTCACGATATAGAAATAAGTTTTTGGGTTTTATTTTTCAATCTTTCAATTTGATAAATTACAAAAATGCATTAGATAATGTTGCCTTGCCTTTGTATTACCAAGGGATCAAAAGAAAAGAACGCAATGCTATTGCATTAAAATATTTAGAAAAAGTTGGTTTAGGAGGACACATTCATCATTTGCCTAGCGAACTTTCTGGAGGACAAAAACAACGTGTGGCAATCGCCAGGGCATTGGCTTCAAACCCAAAAGTGTTATTGGCCGATGAACCTACCGGAGCATTAGACACATTGACTTCTTATGAAGTTATGGAACTTATTCAGGGAATTAATGACGAAGGAAAGACCATTTTGATTGTTACCCACGAGCCTGATATTGCTGCAATGTGCAAAAGAAATGTTGTCCTAAAAGACGGACTTATTATCGATGATAAAATGGTAGAACAAGTTAGAGCATCATCTTATGTTTAATATAGAACGTTGGCAAGAAATATTCGAATCGATTTCTAAAAATAAATTGCGAACCTTTCTAACTGGAGTTTCGGTAGCCTCAGGTATTTTTATTTTAGTTATTTTGTTAGGAGCTGGAAAAGGACTTCAAAACGGTATCGAAAAACAATTTGAGCGCGATGCTAAAGGGACAATCGAAGTTTGGAGTGGGGCTACAACAAAAGAGTATAAAGGATTAAATCCTGGCAGACAAATTCAGTTAAGAAATAGTGATTATTCGCAAAGTGTTCAAAAATTTGAAGACAAATTAGATATAAGATCTTCAAGTTATAATTTTTGGGGGGCTGAATTTTCGTATGGAAAAGAATCAGGTTCTTATCAATACAGAGGGATTGATCCTGATTATGGATTGGTTGAAAATCTTACCATTGTACAAGGACGTTTTGTAAACAGCAAGGATCTTGAAAATAATGAGAAAGTGGCTGCTATTGGGATGAAAATTAAAACGGATTTGTTCAAAGATAAAGATGCAATTGGGAAAGAGATTTTGATTAATAAAATTAGTTTTAAAGTAATAGGAGTTTTTACAGACCCAGGAGGCGAACGAGAAGAAGCGAGAGCCTATTTACCTAGAACTACTGTTCAAAGAACTTATGGAGGTGGAGATAAAATAAGCAATTTGTTTTTTACCTTAAAAAAAACGGATGACTATGATGCAGCTTTGGCACAGTCTAAAAAGTTTACCGAAGATTTAAAATTTTTATTAAAAAGTAAAAATATAGTAGCTCCTGATGACGATAGCGGAATTGGAGTCTATAATTCTGTCGAAGACGTAAAAAGATTTTATGATTTAAACCTTTTTATCCGATTGTTTTTTTGGTGGGTTGGGATTTGTACCATAATTGCTGGTGTTGTAGGGGTGAGTAATATTATGCTGATAATTGTAAAAGAACGAACAAAAGAAATTGGAATCCGCAAAGCACTTGGCGCTTCTCCATTTTCTATCATTACGATGATTCTTCATGAATCAATCTTTATAACAACTATTTCTGGATTTATCGGCCTATTAGGAAGTTTGTTGCTGTTAGAATTTGTTGGGCCGATGGTACAGAGCGAATATTTTAGACACCCAGAAGTCGATTTTGGTGTGGCATTAACAACACTTTTTTTATTGGTATTCGCAGGTGCAATGGCTGGTTTTTTTCCAGCTTATAGAGCCGCCAAAATTAAACCTATTGTAGCACTTAGAGACGAATAATCATGTTTAAAAAAGATAATTGGGACGAAATTTTACAAGCATTGACAGCCAATGTTTTTAGAACTGTATTGACGGCCTTTGGAGTGTTTTGGGGAATTTTTATTTTGGTCATATTACTGGCGGCAGGTAAAGGTTTAGAAAATGGAATCAAAAAGGGCTTTGACGGAATTGCTACCAATACTATGTTTATGTGGAGCCAAACAACATCAAAAGCCTATAAAGGCCTACCTAAAACTCGTCGCTATGATTTTAGGAATAGTGATGTTTTGGTCTTGAAAGAAACATTTCCAGATTTATTATACGTATCACCTAGAAATCAATTAGGTGATTTTAATGGGACAAATAACGTAGTCAGAGGGACTAAAACCTCTTCTTTTACAATTTATGGTGATTACCCAGAGCTCATCAAGCAACAACCAATGGATATCACCAAAGGACGTTTTATCAACCATCAAGACATTAATGAAAGACGTAAAATAGCTGTGATTGGCAAGGGGGTTATTTCTGAACTTTATGAAAAAGAAGAAGAGGCAATAGGCACTTATATCAAAATTAATAATATCAACTTTATGGTGGTTGGGGTTTACAATTCTAAACAGCAAGGTGGTAATGCAGAGCAAGAGCAAAAAAATATTTTTATTCCTTTCACAACTTTTCAACAAGCTTTCAATTATGGTGACAAAGTAGGTTGGATGGCACTAACGGCAAAAGATGATAAATCTATTACCGATTTGAAACCCAAAATTTTGGAACAAATCAAAATACTGCACTCAGTAAATCCAGAAGATGATAGGGCAGTTGGTAATTTTGACTTATACGAACAATTTAACAAAGTGCAAAGTTTATTTAGTATCTTAAAAATCATAGCCTATTTTGTAGGAACATTGGTTTTGATTTCGGGTGTTATCGGAATTTCAAATATCATGCTTATTGTGGTAAAGGAGCGTACCAAAGAGATAGGAATACGTAGAGCTCTTGGAGCCACACCAGCGGCTATTCGAGGGCAAATTTTATCCGAGTCAATATTCTTGACAATTATTTCGGGTATGCTAGGAATTGCAGTTGCCACGGGAATTATTGCCGCTTTAAATATGATGTTAGATTCTCAACCCTCAGATGGCAATACCATGTTTGCAAATCCAAGTGTCGATTTGGGAGTTGTATTTGTTGCATTATTAATATTAGTAGGTTCAGGTTTGTTAGCAGGATTTATTCCGGCACAAACCGCAATCAATGTAAAACCAGTAGATGCTTTACGAACAGAATAAATTATCAATCAAAAAATAATCGATTAAACCAAAAACAAAATGAAAAAAGGAGTAACAGTAACTATTTTAATTTTTATCGCTTTAGTGTTTTTTGGCGCATTATATTATTTGTATGCCAAAAATCAAGAATCGCCAATTGTTTATAAAACTGAAAAAGCTGAAATTAAAACAATTGTGAAAAATACTATTGCGACAGGAAATATTCAGCCAGATGAGGAGGTTTTGATAAAACCAAATATTTCAGGTATTATCGAAAAAGTTTATATCAAAGCAGGTGAGCAAATTAAAGCAGGCGATATGATAGCTAAAATTAGAGTAGTCGCTAATGTTTCTAATGTAAGTAATACACAAAATCAAGTGCAAACTGCCAAAATTGCTTTAGATAATCAAGAAAAAGTATTTTTAAGACAAAAAACATTATTTGATAAAGGAGTAATCTCGGCCAACGATTTTGATGCGGCTCAATTGGCTTATAAGCAAGCCAAACAAAGTTATCTTTCGGCTAAACAAAATTTAGATATTGTAAAAACAGGTACTACTGCTAGTTTGGGAAGTTATGCCAATACGTTAATTCGTTCTACAGTAAACGGAATGGTTCTAGATGTTCCTGTAAAAGTCGGAAACCAAGTTATAGAAAGTAATAATTTTAACGAAGGGACTACCATTGCTAGCGTTGCAGATGTTGGGCGAATGATTTTTGTGGGTAAAATAGACGAGTCTGAGGTAGGAAAAATAAAAGAAAAAATGCCAATCGAGATAACAGTTGGTGCCATTGAAAATAAAAAATTTACTGCTGTCCTAACGTATATTGCTCCTAAAGGAGTTACTGAAAACGGTGCCATTCAGTTCGAAATAAAGGCATCATTAGAAAATACAGATGCTACTTTTATTAGAGCGGGTCTAAGCGCAAATGCATCTATTATTTTAGAAAAAGCAGATAAAGTTTTGGCTATAAAAGAATCACTAGTTCAATTCGATAAAAAAACTCAAAAACCGTATGTAGAGATCGAAACAGCACCGCAAAAGTTTGTTCGAAAAGATTTGGTTTTGGGTGTAAGTGACGGAATTTATGTCTATGTTAAGAGCGGCATCACGGCTTCGGATAAAATAAAAATTTGGAACCAAGGATTAATTACCGAAGAAGCTAAACCAAACTAATTTTCGATTATAGGTTTTGATGCAAAATAAAATATAAGTTAAATAAGTGTGAGATATTTGCGCTTTTATCCTAATATAAAATGAAAAAAAGAAATTATATAAGTATTGCTTTTCTTGTTCTTGCTGGGCTTTCTTCTCAAGCACAAACAAAGGTATGGACCTTAGAAGAATGCGTACGATATGCATTGGACAATAACATTACGATTAAAAATTCGGAATTGGACTTAGAAAATGCAGATATTAATAAAAAAGATGCATTTGGGAATTACCTTCCTGCTGTAAATGGTAACGCCTCTCATTCTTGGAATATTGGTTTAAATCAGGATGTTACTACAGGTGTGCTTAGAAATCAAACCACCCAGTATTCATCAGTAGGTATTAATGCAGGTGTAGATATTTATAAAGGTTTACAAAATCATAATACATATCAAAGATCAAAATTGTCAGTTATTGCCTCTCAATACCAATTATTGAAAATGCAAGAAGATGTATCGTTAAACGTGGCTAATGCTTTCCTTCAAATTTTATCATTCAAGGAAGATTTAAAAGTAAAAAAAGAGCAATTGAGCATAGACGAAAAACGATTGAAGCGTTCAGAAGAAATGGTAAATGCTGGGTCAATTCCACGTGGTGATTTATTTGATTTGAAAGCTACTGTTGCAACCGATAAGCAAAATATTACCGTATCGGAAAATAATTTATTGATTTCAAAATTGAGCTTGGCTCAACTTCTGCAATTAAAAGAGTTTACCGATTTTGATGTTGTTGATGATACCAATATTGCAGACGAAAACAGCATTATGTCGCAACAGCCTATCGATATTTATAATAAGGCAAAAGAAACAAGAACAGAGTTAAAACTCGCTCAAACCAATCTTGAAATCGCCGAAAAGAATGTTGCTATCGCAAAAGGAGCTTATCAGCCTACACTTACTGGATTTTATGCTTTTAATACCAGAGCCAGTTATAGTGATCAAGTAAAATTTGATTCTAACAATAATCCTTACACAACTGGTCCAGACCCAATACTAGATCAGTTTGATAATAATAAAGGACATAATTTCGGTCTTCAGTTAAACGTTCCAATCTTTAATGGTTTTTCGGTTCGTAATAATGTAGAAAGAAATAAGGTAAGTTTAGAGAAATCTAAAATCGATTTAGAACAGAAAAATTTAGACTTGCAACGCAATGTTTATACCGCTTTTACAGATGCAAAAGGAGCTTTGAATACCTATGAGTCTGCCACAGTAACTTTAGAAGCGAGACAACAGTCTTACAATTATGCTAAAGAAAAATACGATGTGGGATTAATGAATTCTTTCGATTTTACACAAGCTCAAACATTGTTGACTAACGCTCAAACTGATGTTATCAGAACCAAATACGAATACATGTTTAGAATAAAAATATTAGAATTCTATTTTGGAATTCCAATTGTCCCAATTTCTAAAAACTAGTTTACTATGTCAAAAAAAACAATTTATATTTTACTGGGAGTTGCAATAGTACTTATTGGTTTGTTGGTTGGATTGTCAAAAGCAGGTGTTCTTGGAAACAAAGACAAAGGAAAAGAAGTTGAAACTTCTAATGCCGAAGTTGGTACAATCATCGAAACGGTTTCGGCTACTGGAAAAATTCAACCCGAAATTGAGGTCAAAATGGCTTCAATGGTTTCTGGAGAAATAATCGATTTGCCTATAAAAGAAGGGCAGGTTGTAAAAAAAGGGGATTTATTGGTAAAAATTAATCCTGATTTATATACCTCTGGATTGAATAGGAGTGTAGCCAACTTGTCGGGTTCTAAAGCCGGATTAAGTCAGTCTGAAGCTTCTTATAATGAGGCTAAAGCCAATTACGAGCGAAATAAATTATTGTTCGAAAAAGGAATCATTTCTAAATCCGATTGGGACAAAGCTATTTCTACTTTTGAAGTTGCCAAAGCCAATAAACAATCGGCTTATTATAGTGTTCAAAGTGCCTCTGCATCAGTAAATGAGGCAAAAGATAACTTAGGAAGAACTGTTATTTATGCTCCTGCTGATGGAACAATTTCGGTATTGAATGTAGAACTTGGTGAAAGAGTTCTGGGAACGCAACAAATGGCAGGGACTGAGCTTTTGAGAGTAGCCAACTTAAATAACATGGAAGTTGAAGTAGATGTCAACGAAAATGATATTGTAAAAATAAAAGTTGGAGATTCGGCTAATGTTGAAGTTGATGCTTATTTGAAAAAACAGTTCAAAGGTATTGT
Organism: Flavobacterium adhaerens; assembly: GCF_040045115.1. Taxonomy (NCBI): domain Bacteria; kingdom Pseudomonadati; phylum Bacteroidota; class Flavobacteriia; order Flavobacteriales; family Flavobacteriaceae; genus Flavobacterium; species Flavobacterium adhaerens. The sequence goes on from NZ_JBDLZX010000002.1 coordinate 190,126, forward strand.
AACCAGCATTTCTAATTCGGCCAGTTCGACTTTGACTGCAGATCAAGTTACTAATTTTAAGGTAAAAGTGAGAATCTTAAAAGATTCCTATAAAGATTTGATGGAAGGAAAACCTACATCCTATTCTCCGTTTCGTCCTGGTATGACAGCCACAGTCGATATTATCACCACAACTAGAACCAATGTGGTAAAGGTTCCTATCAGTGCAGTTGTCGTAAAATCGGATACAACAGCGGTGAATGTTTTGGATATGGCAGATTCGGATCAGACCAACAAAAAAGCAACTCCGAAAAGTGATAAAAAATATGAATGCATCTTTGTAAAAGTTGGCGATAAAGCTAAAATTAAAATTATTAAAACCGGAATTCAAGACGACACCAATATAGAAGTGTTGACAGGGTTAAAAAAAGGTGAAGTTGTCATTACTGGGCCTTACACCACAGTATCAAAAGATTTGAATTCGGGAGATAAAGTTTTTGTGCCAACAGCAGCCGATAAGAAAAAATAGCGTTTGAAACCCTTTTTATAAATGAATACAGAGCAGCACGTTTAGAGTTTTCTAGGCGTGTTTTGTTTTTTTATAAGAATTATAGAAATTCGATGTAAATTTGCGCCATAACCAGTATCTGATTTGTTTTGAATTGTACATAATTAAAATTCGAACTTCAGCAATCTAAAAACTAAAATCAACGTGTCTTATATTCTCAACATTGAAACCGCTACCAAAAATTGTTCTGTTGCTTTGGCAAAAGATGGAAAAACTGTTTTATGCAAAGAAATTGCCAATGAAGGCTATTCTCATGCAGAACGTTTGCATGTTTTTATAGAAGAAATTATCAATGAGTCTGGGATTAGAATGACAGATTTAAATGCAATTGCCATAAGTCAAGGACCAGGTTCTTATACAGGTTTGCGAATAGGAGTTTCGGCTGCAAAAGGATTGTGTTATGCTTTAAATATCCCATTAATAGCGGTTGATACTTTACAAACATTAGCATCAAAAGTGCAAATAGAGGAAGGTTTGATTGTTCCTATGATTGATGCTCGCAGGATGGAGGTTTACAATGCAATTTTTAGTTCTGATTTGAAAAAAAAGAGAGCGGTTTTGGCCGAAATTATTACCGAAAATTCTTTTAATGATTTTTCTGAGAAATTATATTTTATAGGCGATTGTAACGAAAAGTGTAAAACTGTTTTAAACAAAGAAAATTTTGTTTTCCTAGACGAAATTCAATACCCATCTGCCAATGAGATGAGTGTTTTTAGTTATACTAAATACCAAAAAAGCGACACAGTAGATGTCGCTTATTTTGAACCTTTTTATTTGAAAGATTTTTTGGTTACTTCCAAAAAACAATAAATCGTTATTGGATGGTTTTTGAAAATTCGGTTACATGAGGTTGAAATTGGATTCCTGCTGCGTCAAATGCAAGTTTGCAATCCTCTAAAGTATCCGAAACAACTTGACCAAAATCTTCGGTCTTCGCCCAAGGTCTTACCGCAATTTGGATAGAATTGTCTGTTAAGTTTTTTACAGATACTTCGGCTTCTGGTGTAGTCAAAACTTTTTTGTTACTAGATAACACAGAAGCTATTATTTCTTTGGCCTTTTTTAAATCAGTTTCGTAAGATACAGATATTGTCAAATCAGCTCTTCGAGAACCTTGCATCGAATAGTTGATAATCGTTCCGTTGGACAAAGTTCCATTCGGAATAAAAATAACTTGATTATTTGCAGTAATAAGTTTCGTTACAAAAATTTGAATTTCGGCAACAGTAGCAATAACTCCTTGCGCTTCTATGGTTTGACCAACTTTAAATGGTTTAAAGAGGATAATAAGCATTCCGCCTGCAAAATTGGATAAAGAACCTTGTAACGATAAACCAACTGCAAGTCCCATTGCTCCTAAAATTGCCACAAAAGAAGATGTTCCGATTCCTAAGTTGTCTATGAAGGTTACAAATAATAAAACGCGTAATACCCAAAGCAAAATATCGGCAAGAAATTTAGAAAGTGTAGGGTCTAACTCTCTTTTAACCATTACTTTTCGAATGATTCTATTGATGATTCGAATGGCATAAAGGCCCACAAACAAAATAATAAAGGCCGAAACAATTTTTGGCGAATATTCGATTACTTTCGTAATAAAAATATCGGCATAATGGGTAATGTAATTTGGATCTAAAGTCATAATTAGTGTCAATAAAAAACCTTCTCGATAGAGAAGGTTATAAGTTAGCTAGACAAAATTAGAAATTAATTTTTTTTCTGAAAGTCTATTTTGTTTCTTTTTCATCATCCGAAGAGGATTCTAATGTTTTAGGCGTTTCAAGATTATCCGTAACCGAATTTGTTTTTTCTTTTAGCGATTCTATTGCTTCAGCTCCTTTTTGTTTTACATCTTCCAATATTGCTTCTGCTTTTTCGATATAAGGTGTTGAGGATTCTTTTATCTTATCAACCGTTTCATCAATGAAGGCTTCTGCTTTTTCTACATGAGGCGAAGTTGTTTCTTTGATTTTGTCAACGGTTTCTTCTACAAAAGTTTCGACTTTTTCAAGATGAGGAGTTGCCGATTCTTTGATTTTATCAACGGTTTCTTCAACAAAGGCTTCTGCTTTTTCTACATAAGGCTGGGCATTGACTTTGGTTTCTTCTATCGTAGTTTCAGCTTGTTCGATTATTTCTTTAGCTGTTTCTTTGGCTGAGCCAAATAAATTTTTAAAAAATGATGATACTCCCATGGTTTTTTAAATTAGGTTATACTATCAAAAATAAGGTTTTTTTGTTAAGCTACTGAAAATCATTGTTTTTTTCTGCGATTTAGCGAGGTAAATTTATGTTTTGCCCATTTTTTGCAGGATTGTGCAGGATGAATAATTCGAGTATAATTAGCAATTTGTCTTAAAAAATAATCCTAAATAATCCAGATGAAAAATTTATCTAATCGTTTTATATTGTTTTTGTACAAGTGTCAGTTTTGTTTCTTCCTTTGTTTTATTGGGTTTGTGAATGTTCAAGCTTCAGCTCAAAATTTTTTCAATGTAAAGACATTTGGAGCAAAAGGGGACAGTGTTACATTAGATACAGATGCTATTAATAAAACAATTGATGCAGTTGCAAAATCTGGAGGCGGAACTGTATATTTTCCGGCTGGGACTTATCTTAGTTATTCGATTCGGTTACAAAGTCATATTGCTCTTTATTTAGATCAAGGAGCGACAATTTTGGCTGCTACACCAACCGAAACTGTTGGATATGATGCGCCAGAGAAAGCAATCAATGACGAGTTTCAAGATTTTGGTCACAGTCATTGGCACAATAGTGTGATTTGGGGCGAAAATATAGAAGATATTTCAATATTGGGACCAGGTAAGATTTACGGGAAAGGCTTATCCCGAAGCGGACCTTATAAAGCTCCTATTGGTAATAAAGCAATAGCTTTAAAACTTTGTCGCAATGTGATTTTAAAAGATTTTACAATATTATACGGAGGTCATTTCGGAATTTTGGCAACGGGTGTCGATAACTTAACCATTGATAATCTAAAAATTGATACTAATCGAGATGGTATTGATGTTGACTGTTGCAAAAATGTTCGTATTTCCAATTGCAGTGTAAACTCCCCTTGGGACGATGCTATTTGTTTGAAAAGTTCTTATGCTCTTGGTTTTGCAAGACCTACCGAAAATGTTACCATTACCAATTGCAGTGTAAGTGGTTTTGATAGAGGTACTTTTTACAACGGTACTTATTTGCGTAATGAAGCAGATCTTGTTCCCGATAAAGAAGGGCCAACGGGTCGAATAAAGTTTGGTACAGAATCGAATGGTGGATTTAAAAATATTGCTATTAGTAATTGTATTTTTGAATATTGTAGAGGTTTGGCACTAGAGACGGTTGATGGCGGGCTGTTAGAAGATGTGACTATTACAAATATTACTATGCGGGATATTATAAATTCGCCAATTTTTCTTAGATTAGGAGGGAGAATGCGAGGCCCTGAGGGAACCATTATTGGAGCATTGAGGCGTGTAAATATTAGTAATGTAAATGTTTATAATGCGGACTCCCGTTTTGCTACTCTTATTAGTGGTATTCCAGGGCATGACATTGAGGATGTTCGGTTAAGTAATATTAGTATTTGGTATAAACCGCTTGATTCTTCTATAACCAAAATTCCGAATGAAGTTTCTGAATACGAAAAAGCGTACCCTGAGCCTCAAAAATTTGGTTTGATTCCAGCTTATGGCTTTTATATTCGTCATGCTAAAAATATGGAACTGAGCAATATTAATTTACATTTATTAGGTAAAGAAAAGAGACCTGCAGTAATTGTTACGGATGTAGAAGGGATGAAACTCCGAAATTTAACTGTTGCAAAAGGCGAACATCCAAATCTGATTTTGCTGAATGATGTGACGGATTTGTCTATAAAAGATTGTTCTTCACTAAAAGATGCTGAATTAAAAAAAATACAAACAAAGCATTTCTGAGATTCGAAATAGTAATAAAAACATAACCGATTTAGAAAACAGCAACTGTCTATTTTCTAAATCGGTTTTTTTACAGCGATTATTATCCTTTTAAATAAGCCTCGCGCACTTTTTTAAATAACTCTGACGAATAAACGAATTCAACTATAGCTTCGTTATCTGTTCTAAAAATTTCTTCTTTGTTACCTTGCCAAGCTTTTACACCATTTTTTAGAAACAAAATATTATCTCCAATTTCCATAACAGAGTTCATATCGTGGGTATTTACAACAGTAGTGATGTTGTATTCTTCAGTAATTTCTTTGATTAGGTTATCAATCAAAATTGAGGTGTTGGGATCCAAACCAGAATTAGGTTCGTCACAAAATAAATACTTAGGATTGTTTACAATTGCTCTTGCAATAGCAACCCTTTTTTGCATTCCTCCAGATATTTCAGAAGGTAGTTTTTTATGAGCACCTATAAGATTTACTCTTTCTAATACAAAATCTACTCGTTTCTGAATCTTTAATTTGCTATCGTTTGTAAACATTCTCAATGGGAAAGCTACATTTTCTTCAACAGTCATGCTGTCAAAAAGAGCACTTCCTTGAAAAAGCATTCCTATTTCGGTACGGAGCTCTCTTTTTTCATCAGGATTAAGTTCGGAATAAATACGCCCGTCAAAAGAGATTGTTCCGAATTCGGGAGTATGAATTCCCAATAATGATTTTAACAAAACGGTTTTCCCAGATCCACTTTGACCAATAATCAAATTGGTTTTTCCTGCTTCAAAAAGACACGAAACCCCTTTTAGAATTTTGATACCGTTAAATGATTTTTCTATGTTCTTTATTTCGATCATTTTGTTAGCATTAATTGGGTAATAATATAGTTGAGCAAAATAATAGTAACCGAGGTCCAAACAAAGGATACTGTACTTGCTTTACCAACTTCTAGCGCTCCACCCTTCATATAAAAACCATGAAAAGAGGGTATAGTTGCTAAAAGCATTCCGAAAATGAACGTTTTGGTAAATGAATAAACAATATGAAACGGGAAAAAGTCTCTTTGAATTCCTTCGATAAAATCGATGTCGGCTCCAAAGCCTCCGTAAACAGTTGCGATATAACCTCCTGCAATACCAAGAAACATTCCTATTCCAATTAGAAATGGATACAATAGTAATGCTATGATTTTTGGGAAAACCAAATAATTGAGTGCGTTTACCCCCATTACCTCCAAAGCGTCAATTTGTTCGGTTACACGCATTGATCCTATACTCGACGTTATAAAAGAACCCATTTTTCCTGCCATAATGATAGACATAAAAGTTGGGGCAAATTCTAATATTACCGATTGACGAGTAGCATATCCGATGAGGTATTTGGGTATAAAGGAATTAGTTAAGTTTAAAGCGGTTTGCATCGAAACTACTCCACCAACAAAAAATGAAATGAAACCAACAATTCCTAATGAATCAATTATTAAGTCATCTATTTCTTTGAAAATAAGACCTTTCATTACCGACCATTTTGTTGGCTTTTTGAAGATTTCTTTCCACATCAAACAATATTTCCCAATTTGGGATAAATAACGAAGGAGCATCATAATTATAGTATATGGGCTAAATTACAAAAATAGTAAAAGTAATTAGAGATTCGTAAAAAGTAAAGACCTGGGTCCTGTTAAAAAAGCTTTTGCTTCATTTTTTGCAAGCGATATTTACGGATAAATTTTGCTTGTTCATCGGTAACTAATAAAGGTTTTTTTGCCGATTTTGCTTTCCAAAATCCTTGAATGTAATCCACAAATAAAAAAGGTTTTTTCTTCAACATCGCCAATTTTGCCGATGCTATTGCAGTGATCCAAAAACCGTATCCCAAAGTATAAAAAGCTTCGCCTTGTTTGTATCGTGCTGTTTTGTTGTAGTTTGCTCCAGTAGGTTTTAGGTGTTTTACATGTAAAGTTTCATCGGTTACTATTTTCCAGTTATAGAATTTACAAAGCAATTCGTCAACAGTGTCCCAACCCATTGCAGGTTTTAATCCTCCAATTTGTTTAAAGGTAGATGCTCGGTAGGCTTTTAGAGCTCCTCGAATATGATCTTTATCGGTTAGGTTTTCTAAAACCCACTCGCCATTTTTTTCAATGTAGCAAAATCCACCTGCCATTCCGACTTTGTCATCCGCTTTAAAATGTTTGATTACAGTTTCAAAATAATTGGGAGGAAAAATCAAATCGGCATCTATTTTTACCAAAATATCGTAGTTGTCGTCAATGTTTTTTTCACCTTCGTGAAAAGCTTGAATTACTTTGCTTCCTGGTAAATGTATTGCTCCAGAGATTTTGTTAACTAAAGAGATAAAAGGATATTTTTGACTGAATTCGCTAACTATTTCGGGAGTTTTATCGGTAGAATTATCATTGACAACCACTATTTTTGAAGGGAGAACTGTTTGTTCTACCAATGATTGCAAGGTTAGTGCCATGAAAGCTTCTTCGTTGTAGGCGGGAATAATTATATAATATCTCATTTAAAGAATTTTAGATTTAGATTTTAGATTTTAGATTTGTTTAATACGTTTTCAAAAATCAAAAATCAAAAATCGTTAATCTGTAATCTTAACTTTTTCAGCATAAACTATATAATACCTATTGGTAAAGTTTCTTAAAAATGGTCTTAAACCAAATTTCTTTACAGGGTTTGTCCATTTTTGGCTGTCGATAATTTTCCAACCTGTTTTCTCTAATAACCAGTCCAATTGCCAATCTTCAAATTCATGGTAGTGTCTGTCCCACATGTCTGTTTTGCTGCGGTAAGCTGGTGAGAACCACAAGCGCATTGGAATTGAAATCAGAAGTTTGTCTGATTTAATTTCATTCAATATTGTAAAAGGATTTAGCAAATGTTCGAAAATTTCAAAAGCGGTTACCACATCGGTCTTTTCGACCTCGAAAACACTTTGATCTAAATCTAGATCTTCACCCGTTGTATTTTTTACCGAATAACCTGCTTCTTTCATGATTTTAGAAAACGGATTCTCTACTCCCAAATCCAAAATCGATTCAGACGTTTTAATGTGTTTTTGTAAAAATTCTAAGGTAAGTTTGAATCTTTTATTCGGGAATGTTTTTTCGTACATGACTTTAATTTTTTTACTATCGCTTTTGCTTTAGAGTTTGCAAATATAGAGATAATTGTGAGATTAGAAGAGTGGAAACAGAGTTGTTTACAATCTTAGTATTTATGTAAAAAAGCGAAAGTCCACTACAACAATTTGCAATAGTGGACTTTCAATATAAACGTACAGGATGTTTAATAACGATAGACAAATGCGTTGATGTTCATTCCTGCTCCAACCGAAGCAAAAATAATAACATCTCCTTTGTTGATATGATGGTTTTCTATTTTGCCTTGTAAGATTAAATCATAAAGAGTTGGTACGGTGGCAACACTGCTATTGCCAAGATCGTGAATACTCATTGGCATAATATCATGTGGGGCTTGTTTATTGTATAATTTGTAAAAGCGATCTATAATGGCTTCGTCCATTTTTTCATTGGCTTGATGAATCAATATTTTTTTAACTTCATCAATTTCGATACCACTCTTGTCTAAACAACTTTTCATAGCATTTGGAACTTGACTTAAGGCAAATTCATAAATTTTTCGACCATACATTTTGATGTATTTAATGTCTGGGTCTAGATCAGGATTGTAAGATTTCCCGAAGAATAAAAAGTTGGCTTCCTCATTGGCAAAGGTGGCACTTTCATAGGATAATAAGCCAGCTTCATCTGTAGAAAGCTCTAAAATTGATGCGCCAGCGCCATCAGAATAGATCATTGAATCGCGATCATGGTCATCTACCACTCTTGAAAGTGTTTCGGCACCAATAACCAAAACACGTTTTGCCATCTCTGATTTGATTAAGGCATTGGCTTGCAAAACACCTTCTATCCAACCAGGACATCCAAAAAGAATATCATAGGCTACACATTTTGGGTTTTGTATAGCCAGTTTGTTTTTGACACGAGTAGCTAAACTTGGGAGTATGTCAGTTTGTTTGGTTCCAAATTTGACATCACCAAAATTATGGGCAAAAATAATATAGTCAATTGTTTCTCGATCGATTTTGGCATTTGCAATTGCTTTTTCAGCAGCAAAAACAGCTAAATCAGATGCTGTATAGTGATTATCAGCATATCGTCGATTTTCTATACCTGTAATACCTTTGAATTTTTTTATTACTATTTCGTTTGTATAGGCAAATGGACTTCCGTCTTCATTCAAAAATACATGTTTAGCAAAGTCAGTGTTTTTGACTTCAATATTTGGGATATAGCTTCCTGTACCTATTATTTTTATTTTCATTATTCGGTAATTATCAGATCAAATTGGGGCTAAATGTAGGGCTAAATTATAAATAAAATTATGATAAGTCTCATAAAAAATACTATGCATGCATATAATTATGAAATAAATGTTTTTTGTTAAATTTATTGATTATTTTTTAATGATTTTTGCTTTTAACCGAGATTTCAAACGTTTGAAAAGAATGTTGGAAGAATTTTTTTTTGAAAAGAATTTTTAAAAGAGATAAAAAAATACCCTGAATCTGAAATTTTCAGACTCAGGGTATTTGTTAAGTAGTAACCTTTATTTAGTTTTCCATATACGCTTCAATAGGAGCACAGCTACATACTAAATTTCTATCTCCAAATGCATCATCGGCTCTGCGAACAGAAGGCCAGAATTTATTTTCGGCAATATAATCTAGAGGATAAGCTGCCTGCTCTCTAGAATATGGAAAATCCCAAGTTTCAGCCGTTAGCATTGCTAAAGTATGAGGAGAGTTTTTCAATACATTATTTGGATTTTCGATAGAAGCTTCTTCGATTTCTTTTCGGATGGAAATCATAGCATCACAAAAACGGTCTAATTCTTCTAAGTTTTCACTTTCAGTTGGTTCTATCATTAATGTTCCTGCAACAGGGAAAGAAACCGTAGGGGCATGGAAACCATAATCCATCAAGCGTTTAGCAATGTCGGTAACTTCGATTCCTTTTTCTTTAAAAGGACGGCATTCTAAAATCATTTCGTGAGCCGCACGTCCCATTTCACCAGAATATAAAGTATCATAATGACCGCTTAATTTTTCTTTGATGTAATTGGCATTTAAGATAGCATGTTCAGTTGCCGATTTCAATCCTTCAGCACCCAACATTTTGATATACCCGTAAGATATCAAACACACTAAAGCAGAACCCCAAGGAGCAGCTGATATAGCGGTAATGGCATTTGATCCTCCTGTAGGTACTACTGGATTTGTTGGTAAAAACGGAGCTAATTGTGGTGCCACACAAATTGGTCCAACACCTGGTCCTCCACCTCCGTGAGGGATAGCGAAAGTTTTGTGTAAGTTTAGGTGACAAACATCGGCTCCAATTGTTGCTGGATTTGTCAATCCTACTTGAGCATTCATATTGGCACCATCCATATATACTTGTCCTCCGTTGTCGTGGATGATTTGTGTGATCTCTTTAATAGCGCTTTCGTAAACACCATGAGTAGAAGGGTAAGTTACCATTAAGCAAGATAAATTGTCTTTGTGTAAAATGGCTTTTTCGCGTAAATCATCTACGTCAATATTTCCATTTTCTAATGTTTTAGTAACTACAACCTTCATTCCAGCCATAGCTGCAGAAGCAGGGTTGGTTCCGTGTGCCGATGAAGGAATCAAAGCTATATTTCTGTGGTGATCGCCACGAGATTGATGATAGGCCTGAATTACCATTAATCCGGCATATTCTCCTTGAGCTCCTGAATTTGGTTGCAAAGTTGTTGCTGCAAAACCAGTAATTTCATTTAAATATTCTTCTAGTTTAGAAAGCATTTTTTGGTATCCTTTTGCTTGATCTAGTGGAGCAAATGGGTGAATACTGTTCCAACTTGGTGAACTTAAAGGAAGCATCTCGGCAGCCGCATTCAATTTCATTGTACAAGAACCCAATGAAATCATCGAATGATTTAAGGCCAAATCTTTGCGCTCCAACATTTTGATATAACGCATTAAGGCAGTTTCCGAATGATATTTGTTGAAAACTTCGTGTTGTAAAAATGGTGAAGTTCTAATCAAGTTTTCAGGGAAATGAATTTCTTCGGATAATTTGTCTATTGTAATGGTCGCCAATTCTTTTGCGGCAGCGAAAATAGAAACGACTTTGTTCAAATCGCCAAAACCAATAGTTTCGTTTAGCGAAATAGAAACCGTATCTTCTGTTGGATAAAAGAAATTCACTTCATTAGCTTCGGCGATTTCTCTTATTTTGTTTGCATCAGCTTTTAAAACAATGGTGTCAAAAAAAGCAGTATTGGTTTGTTCGAAACCTAATTTAGCTAATGTTTTAGCTAATGTTACAGCCGAAGCGTGTACTTTGTTGGCAATATATTTCAAACCTCTTGGCCCGTGATATACAGCGTACATACTTGCCATTACAGACAATAAAACCTGAGCCGTACAAATGTTTGAAGTCGCCTTATCACGTTTGATGTGTTGTTCACGCGTTTGCAAAGCCATACGCAAAGCACGATTTCCATTAGTGTCAACAGTTACCCCGATAATTCTTCCAGGCATAGAACGTTTGAACTCTTCTTTGGTTGCAAAATAAGCAGCGTGTGGACCACCATAACCCAATGGAATTCCAAAACGTTGTGTGGTTCCAAGAACTACTGCAGCTCCCATTTCTCCTGGAGGAGTTAATTTGGCCAAACTTAAAATATCAGCCGCAACTGCTACCTTGATTTCGTTTGCGGCAGCTTTTGCAATAAAAGCAGTGTAGTCGTTTACTTGTCCAAATTTTCCTGGATATTGAAGAATAGCTCCAAAGAATTCCTCAGAGAAATCAAAGTCTTCATGATTTCCAACTACCAATTCTACTCCAATTGGTGTAGAACGTGTTTGCAAAACAGATAAAGTTTGAGGTAAAATTTCTTCAGAAACGAAGAATTTATTGATATTGTTTTTCTTTTGATCGCGTGTTCTTACATCGAATAATAAAGCCATAGCCTCGGCAGCAGCTGTCCCTTCGTCTAATAATGAAGCGTTGGCAATTTCCATTCCAGTCAATTCGATAACGGTAGTTTGAAAATTCAAAATGGCTTCCAAACGACCTTGAGCAATTTCAGCTTGGTAAGGCGTGTAAGCGGTGTACCAACCTGGGTTTTCAAAAACATTTCTTTGAATAACTGCCGGAACGATACATTGGTTGTATCCTAAACCAATATAGGTTTTGAACATTTTATTTTTGCTTCCTAAAAGAGTAATATGTTTCAAATACTCATATTCAGTCATTTCAGGATCCAAGTTTAGAGGAGCTTTTAGACGAATGTCATCTGGAAGTGTTTCGTAAATAAGCTGTTCTATCGAGTCAACTCCGATTGTTTTTAGCATGTGTGATAGGTCGGATTCCTCTGGGCCAATGTGTCTTAAAGCAAATGCATCTGTTTTCATTTGTAGCTATATATTTTTGAAAAAAGAAATGTAATTCAGCAGTATATCTTAATTTAGATCAGGCATATACTCACTTTGTTACATTTTATCGTAATTATGTTGTTTTTTTGTGGCGCAAAATTAAGTATTATTAATAATTTAATGGGTAATTTTAACTTCTATTTTTGTGAAATTTATAACCAAAATGTTGATTTGTTACTAATTGATTAGAATTAAGGGATGACATTACTCAAGCATTTATTGAATCTTTACTTAAACAGCAGTATTCATGTGGCTTTGTCCTGTTATGCATTGGTACGCATTACGTTTCATGCTTTTCATATTGAGTATGATCAACCGATGGCAATGTTTGTTTTTTTTGGAACAATAGTCGGTTATAATTTTGTGAAGTATGATGCTTTGGTCAGAGTAAAAAAAAAGTTGGTTACAAAACAATTAACAATTATCACTCTTTTGAGTTTGGTTTCGTTTGCTTTGGTTGGATATTATTTTTTTCAATTACAGCGAGTTACCCAAATGGTTTCGGTTGGAATTTTAGCTATAACAGCGTTATACACGCTTCCTTTTTTTCCAAACAAAAAAAATGCCCGGAACTGGGCTGGTGTAAAGATTTATATTGTGGCCATTTGTTGGGTGGGAGCTACCTTAGTTTTACCATTGATAAACGCTGAGATTCCTGCCACATCAGATTTTTTTATCAAATGTATCCAACGCTTTATATTGGTTTTTGTATTGATTTTGGTTTTCGAAATTCTTGATTTGGCTAATGATGACCCCCATTTGCAAACCGTTCCGCAAACCATTGGGGTTAAAAAGACGAAATTTTTAGGTTTATTGTTGTTGATCCCTTTTTGGTTTTTAGAAATTTTTATATCAACATTTAATTATCAAGATGCAGTAATCAATCTTATAATGGTAATAGCATTAATGCTTTTTATCATTTTTGCTAACCCGAATCGATCTAAATATTATACCTCATTTTGGGTCGAAGGTGTGCCTATTTTTTGGTGGTTGATGATGGTGTTTCAGGATAAATTTTAAACTTTTGAAATCTCAATAAAAAAACACTTGCAAAACGATGTTTACAAGTGTCAATTATTTATGGGTTAAATCTTAAATTATACTGATTCAACTTTAATTCCTTCGTCATGTAACATGCTTTTTAGCATATTTTCGATACCGCTTTTTAGGGTAAAAGTTGAAGATGGACAACCGCTACAAGCTCCTTGCATGATTACTTTTACGGTTTTGGTCGTATCGTCATAAGAATCAAAAAGGATATTACCTCCATCGGCTGCAACAGCAGGTTTTACATATTCTTCTAGAATGTTAATGATTTTTTGAGAAGTTTCATCCAGAGAGTCAAATGATTCATCTTTAGCTTTTTCGTCTTTAACAATGGTATGAATTAAACTTTCATCAAGAACAGTTCCTCCGTTTTCAATATATTGTTTAATGAATGTTCTCAACTCTAATGTGATGTCTTGCCAGTCTTTGATGTCGTATTTTGTTACCGAAATGTAATTTTCATCGATAAAGATTTCTTTTACATAAGGGAATTTGAAAAGTTCTGTAGCCAAAGGAGATGGCGCACTTTGATCTATGTTTTTAAATTCAACAGCATTTTTGGTAATCATTTTGTTAACCACAAATTTTAAAGCAGCTGGATTTGGAGTAGATTCTCCATAAACCGTAATAGGTTGTTTTTTAGGTTTGTTTTCATCTAAATTGATGATAACACCTCCCTTGTCAACATAAGCTTCAATTTGTTCGGCAACTGCTTCTTTTACATCGTCCCATTCAACAATGCTAAATCGTTCAACCGCAATAAAGTTTCCTGATATATATACTGTTTTTACAAATGGTAAATAGAAAAGTTGTTGTGCTAATGGCGAAGATTTGGCTTCGTCTATGTTTTTGAATTCAAAATTTTCATTTTGAGTGATGAAATCCGGGAATTCAAATTTTATAATCGTCGGGTTTTGAGTTTCTTTTATCGTTATTTTAGTCATGATTTGTCTATTTTTTGCAAATTTACTAAAGTTATTTTCTATGATTAACTATATTTGGTTTTTTAATGAATAAATTAACAAAAAATAATTCCATAAAGAGTCCCTAAATGTATCAGAAAATTAAAGTCGCTATTGTTCTTTTTTTTATTAGTATAAGTACTTTTTCCCAAGAGGGGATTCCGGTTTATTCGGATTATCTTTCGGATAATTATTATTTAATTTTTCCGTCTATGGCTGGAGCTTCAAACTGTAGTAAACTTAGACTTACGGTAAGAAAGCAATGGTTTGATCAAGAGGATGCACCAGCACTTCAAACCTTGAGTTACAACGGAAAAGTAGGGGATAGATCTGGTATTGGAGCAATTGTTTTTAATGATAAAAATGGGTATCATTCTCAATTTGGTTTCAAAGCGACTTATGCGCATCATATTATGTTTTCTAGAGATGAAGTAGATTTAAATCAGTTGTCTTTTGGGGTTAATGTAGGTGTAAATCAAAGTCAATTAGACGAATCTGAGTTTCAAAATTCTGGGAATTATGATCCTGCTTTAGGAAATATTGTAGGACATGCTTCTTATTTTAATTTGGATATAGGGGCATCGTATAATATTTATGATTTTAGTTTGAATGCCGTTGTAAAGAATGTTTTAGAAACGCGTCAGACACTTTACTCTGAATACGAAAGTGATAATTTGAGAAAATTTATCGTGAGTGGAGGTTATATTTTTGGAAATGCTGATACCGTTTTATTAGAACCTTCTTTGCTGTATCAATACGTAGATAAAACCAAGGAAAGTTCGGTAGATATGAACTTAAAAGCTTATAAAAATTTAGAGATGGGACAGCTGTGGGGAGGGTTGTCTTATAGACAAAGTCTTGATGGAGCCGAGTATGCTATTAATGGAGGAGGAACCAATAGTCAGAAATTACAATATCTAACGCCGTTATTAGGTTTTAATTATAAAAATTTCATGTTTGCTTACACCTATACGCATTTGTTAGGCGATGTACAGTTTGAAAGCTCTGGATTTCACCAACTCACATTTGGATTTAACTTCTTGTGCAAGCCAGTAAAATACGATTGCAACTGTCCAGCTATTAATTAATTTTTAAATCGGTATCATGATTATTAAAACAGTAAACGGAAAATCACCAATAATCCCAGAGGATTGTTATGTGGCCGAAAATGCTACTATTGTTGGCGATGTAGTTTTTGGAGCGGAGTGCAGTGTTTGGTTTAATGCAGTAATTCGTGGGGATGTACATTTTATAAAAATTGGAAATAAAGTAAACATACAAGACGGAGCAATTGTACATTGTACCTATCAAAAACATCCAACTGTTATTGGTAATAATGTTTCGGTAGGACATAATGCAATTGTTCATGGTTGCACAATTCATGACAATGTATTAGTAGGGATGGGGGCAATTGTTATGGATAATTGTGTTGTAGGTAGTAATTCTATTATTGCTGCAGGAGCCGTAGTGACCCAAAATACAATAATCGAACCAGGAACTATTTGGGCAGGGGTTCCCGCCAAAAAAGTTAAAGATATAGATCAATCTAATTTTGCTGGGGAAATAGCACGAATTTCTAATAATTATGTGCTGTATTCTAGTTGGTTTAAAGAAGAAAAATAATTCTTTCCTTATATATTTATTTTTTCAAAAAATGAAGTTTTGTAGCTTTCGCTGATAGGAATTCTTTTATCGGCAATAAGAACTTTGTTTTTTTGTATCGATTTTACATGTTTGATATTGATGATATACGAGCGATGTATTCTTGCAAAACCTTTGGCTGATAATAAATTTTCAAGCTTTATCAAACTAATTAATGTCAATGTGTATTTATTGTCGGTAGTATAAATTTTGACATAATCTTTCAATCCTTCAATAAATAAAATATCCGAAAAATTAATTTTTACATTCTCATATTCAGAACGAACAAACATAAAATCATGTTCGATTTCGGGAGTATTAGTTACTTGATTAGGGATAGGAGTGCTCTTTGGAGCCAGTTGTTGCTGAGCTCTAAGCACAGCTTTTAAAAAACGGTTAAAAGGAATTGGCTTGACTAAATAATCTACTGCTCCAAGATTGAAACCCTCTACAGCATAATTAGAATAGGCTGTTGTGAATATTATAAGAGGCTTTTTTTCTATAGCATTTATAAAATCGATTCCTGAAAAATGTGGCATTTCGATATCCAAAAAAATCAAATCAATATCGGATTGATTGATAATAGAAATGGCATCGATTGCATTTGTAAACGTTGTTACCAACTCGAGCGATTCTACTCTTTGTACAAATTCGACCAATAATTCTACTGCTAGTGGCTCATCGTCTATGATTACACATTTCATAATCTTTCTTCTTTTATAATGTTGAAACAGTTGAGTTGCTTTGTAGTTGTATTTGATCTAATTGTAAAACCAAATCAACGGTATATTTTGAGTCAGTTGTTGTGATCTTGAGTTCGTGTGCGTTTGGATAAAGCAAAGTAAGTCTATTTTTGATGTTTGCCAACCCAATTCCTGAATTTTCTGGATCTTTTTTAGTGTTTTCTATTTTATTTTCTATCCAAAAATTGAGCGTATTGTCTTGTATGGTTATGATGATTTTTATGTAAGCAGTCCCTTTATAATCGGTTCCATATTTGAAGGCATTTTCTATAAATGAAATCAATAACAAAGGTTCTATAAATTTATCTTTGGTATTTCCGTGAATATTTATCGAAATGTTCTCGATGTTGTTAAGTCTTAATTTTTGTAATTCGATGTAGTTTTTAATGTAATTGATTTCTTTTTCAAGTAAAACAGTCTTATTGTCTGTTTCATAGAGCATATATCGCATCATTTCGGATAAAGTAACTATAGCATCGGGAACTAAATCTGATTTTTTATGGGCCAACGAATAAATACTATTTAAGGAATTGAACAAAAAATGTGGATTTGTTTGTTTTCTCAAATAGTTTAACTCGGTTGTGGTTCTCTGACTTTCGGCTATTAGTTTATTTTGTTGGTCATCATAAAACTCAGATAATACTTTTATGATTGTACTAATAGTTACGATTAATACATAAAAAACAGAAGGGATTATTTTTATGAAAAAAGGCTGTTTTCCCATTGGAATTCTAGGAAAAGTGAAGTCTTTTCTATAGGGAATTTTCGGGAGTTTCATTTCGGGCAAAGGCCTTATTTCTCTATATTCGGGCATGAAAAATTCATGTCGGATAAATAAGAAAAAGGCAATCAAAAATATAATGATGCCAATGTAATGTGTATATTTTTTTTGTAGCAGAAAATACGAAACAAAATAGTTATAGTTGAGGTAAAATAAAATTATTCCTGTAATCCATTGAATATAGAAATCCGAATTGATTCGAAATGGACTTTCGTAAAATTGTATGAGTGACGTACTAATAAAAAAACACCAAATAATACTATGAATTAGTATTTTATTGGTGTCGCTATTTTTTATAGATCCAAAGTTCATTTAGAATTTTATTTTTAATAAAATTAAGTCATTTTTGGTAATAGTTGGTGATGAATCTGCATTCAATTTTTGCATTACCAATTCTCCTACCGCCAATGCATCTTCTTTGGTTTCAAAGCTCTTAGAATTTGATATAACTGGTATAATGGTTTGCTTTATAATAATTTTGTCATTATTAGTAATAGTATAACCCCAGCCATTATTCGTTTTTATTGCCTCTGTTTTTAAATTTTCTTCGGTATGATAGGTCACAAAAATGATTAATCCAATCATTGAAAAAATCAAACAAAAATTTAAAAAATAAGACGAAATCTTCTGGTTTTTCCCCCAGAAGATTTTGTTATTGTTATTAGTTGTCGTCATCATTTTGTTCTTCTTTTGGTTTAAATTCCCAAATGTCATCAAAATAAGATGTTCCTGATTTTCCTAGCATTACGAAACCTCTTTCCCCGTTGATAGATACCCCGATTCCATCCGATCTACCAGAACCTTCAAGAGCTGTTTTAGAAACCCAAATATCTGTTGTAGGATTGTATTCCCAGATGGTATTTCCACTTTCGCCACAGGTTATATATCCTAATCCGTTTATACTAAAACTAGATGCATTGGCTCTTTTTATAGAATACGTTTCGTGGTCACTTTCATCATCATCTAAGTCTCTTTTTCGTGTCCAAACATCTGTGTTAGGATCAAAAGCCCAAAAATCAACTTGGTTTACACCACTATTTATACCAGTTCCTAAATAGGCTACATCATTAATTACAAAAACAGTAGCGTTTCTTCTTTTGTTTCCGCTAAAACCATTTACTTGAGTCCAGGTATCAGCACTAGCATTGTATTGGTAGAAATCTTTTAAATAATTACCATCGTATCCAGTTCCAAAGAAAGCTTTACCTCCTACTTGAAATCCAACAGCTCCATAACGTGCTGTTCCTCCAAAGTCTGCTTTTTGAGTCCAAGAATTCGTGTCTGGATTGTACTCGTAAAAGTCTTTTAGTTTATTGCTTCCATCGTAACCAAGTCCTACATATCCTTTTCCGTCTAATTCAAATGCTGAGCTCGAACTTCTAGCAATTCCAGTAAAATCTGCTTTTTGTTCCCAATAGTCACCAGTTGAGTTATAAGCCCATAAGTCTTTTAGGTATTCGTCGCCTGTGTAACCCGTTGTTACATAAGCATAAGTTCCAATGACAAAACTTGCTGCGCTTGATCGTGCTGGTCCGTCAAAGGCTGATTTTTTTATCCAGTTTCCTAGTACATCGTCATCGTCATCATTATTGCATCCAATAAAAATTAGACTGACAAGTAATGTGGTAATAAATATACCTTTTTTTAAGTGTTTCATAATGTGCATCGTGTTTATTAAAGTTTGTATTTTATGCTGATCGAAAAGACGCTTCCGTTTTTTAGTTTCTGATTGGTTTCTGAATCCCTGTTTTCATCCGAAAATTTGAATTCTTTGTTTGATGAGTACCCACCTTTGAGGCCTATAAACCATGATTTATCAAAGTTTCTCTCATATTGTAGTGTGGTTTCCATTTGCGAAAACCCAACTTTTGATAGGTTTCTTGAGTCATCTGTAATTATTGATGATTCTAGATTGTATATACTTCCGCTGAAGTCGTTGTTTAGACTAAATATGTTGCGGGTGTTATTGGAATATGTAAGAATTGAATTTGGAAATCCTAATTTTAGAGCAACAGCCGAATTAAATTGATGATTGTATTCGAATGTTGGTAATAGTTGTGGTTTCCCAAAAACGGTCATTCGTTTTATTCCTAATCCAAAATTATTTTTATCGTTTATAGTTTGATACCATTCTATCCCTCCTAAAATTGTAAAATCAGAAAAGCTTATAGAATTTTGAAAATTTACTTGCGGTTCTATGTTTACAATCAATTTTGATTTATCATTTAATTGATGCGAAAACTCGAAAAGATTACTAATGGTATTAAAGTGCGTTTTGTCGTAATTTGAATCGTAATCTTTTGCTATGTATGTTTCTATTTCATCATTTATAGATGTGCTTTTGTATTTAAGAGTATTCCTCAATTTGTTTTCGGTACCGATTTCTTTAAACAGTTGTATGCTAACTTCTGTTTGTTTTATAGTACCATTATCTATTGGTTCTGTTTTGGTGTCAAAATCAATACTAGCTCCATTTTGAGCATAAGCTCCAAAAACCGGAATCAAAAAGATAAGTTTAATAAAATTGTGTATTCTCATTGTTTAAATATTGGTTCAAAAGTAATTGTGTTGTTATGTACTAAAAAAGAATATATATGCTTACCGTTGTTTTATAGACAAACGGGCTATAATTAAGGTTAAATCTTGTTTTAATCCCGAATTGTGGGTTGTAGATTGTTTTTTTGTTTTTATAGATACAATAGACTAAGTAGTATATGTTGTTAGGACTACTAGTAGTGACGCTCCTATATTTGCCCAAAAAATAAGTATGTACAAGTTTTTGGTTTTGCTTTTTGCAGGTTTGCTAATAATTTCTTGTGATTCAGATACAGATTCTGGTGAGTTTGTTGTAGGGTCTGATTATTTAGCTCTAAAAAATAAAGTGGTTTCTATAGATACGGTTTCTGTAAATGTTTCGACCATAAAATTAGATTCATTGGTAACTTCTAGTACAAGTAGAATTCTTGTTGGGAATTATGATGATCCGCTTTTTGGAAAAATAAAATCAGATAGTTATTTTCAGGTTTCTGCATATTCGTTCAATTTGTATAGTCAAAACTCCGATACTGATGCTACAGGTTATGTTTTCGATTCTATTGTTATGATTTTGAAATATGACGATTACTACTATGCTGATACAACACAGGTCCAAACTTTGAATGTTCATAGGGTTTTAAAGAATTTCAAACCGAATGTCAATGACGATAGTTTTTACAATAGTTCTTCGTTGACTTATAATGAAAATAGCATAGGAACCATCAGTTATAGACCTAAGCCGTTAGGTAATGATAGTATCAAAATAAGATTGGACAATGATTTTGGGAAAGAGGTTTTTAATAAATTAAAAAATAATGAAATTGAAAACTCGACGGATTTTACCGAATTCCTAAAAGGGTTCGTGCTAAAATCATCTTCTACTTCTTCTTCAAGTATGATTGGTTTTGATACCAGTACCAGCCTTGTTCGTTTGTATTATTCTAAAGGAATAGGAGGAACAGATGATAATTATAATGCTGATTTTACAATTATAGATACAGGTAAACAGTTTAATGCCATCACATCGGATAGGGCAGGAACTTCGATTCAAGATTTGCCATTGTCCAAAATGAGTTTATCCAGTGAATATACCGATAATAAAGGGTTTATACAGTCTGGTACGGGGATAGCTTGTAGGATCGATTTTCCTAATATAAAACAATTGAAATACATTGCCGAAAAAGGAGCAATTGTAGATGCTAAACTGATTATTCAACCTGTAAAAAACTCTTATAGTACTATGTTTGCTCTGCCCGAAACTCTCAGTGTTTATATAGTGGATAAACTTAATAGAACAAAATCGACTTTTACAAATTATAATGGTGATGAGGTAGTGGCAACTTTAAATAATGCCAATGATGAGTTTGATGAGAATGTGCATTACGAATTGTCCGTTGGATCATTTTTACAAAAAGAAATGCTCAAAGAGTCGGATCTTAAAAGTGGCTTGCTCTTAACATTACCAAGTTTGTCTAAAATTGTAGATAGAGTTGCTATAGGTGATCAGGCAAATAAAGACAGTGAAATAAAATTACAAATTTACTATATATCCTATTAAATGAGAGGTAGAATTTCTTTTTTGGTTTTAATATTTATTTCTTCTTGGTCGTTTGCCCAAAGTATTGCGACTTCTCCATACTCTATTTATGGACTAGGAAGTTTGTATGAGTCTAATTTCGGGTTAACAGCTGCTATGGGGATGTCTGGAATTGCTTTGCCTTCGGAGGAATTTATCAATAATAAAAATGCAGCTTCTTTGACAAACATACCAGAGCATCATTTTATTTTTGAGGTTGGAGGAACTGGTATTCAAGCTTCTTTTGAGAGTAATTTAAAGAAAGAGCAAAGAAATAATTTTCAGTTCTCACATTTTGCTTTCGCATTTCCTATTAATAGTAAATCGGCTTTTAGTCTGGCTTTAATGCCATATTCGAGTTCTTCTTTTAAAGTTTCAGATCTAGAAATTCCTATTATAGATAGTAATAATGAGAATTATTATTTGGATGTGATAGGAACGGGTGGACTAAACAATTTGGATTTTTCGTATGCTTATAGATTTGGGAGCAAATTGTCTTTTGGTTTGTCGGCTTCGGTTCTTTTTGGGAATATTACAGATGATAGAACGTTTACCATTGGAAATTCTATTACAAATATTACTAAAGAAGTTAGTTATAGAGGAATACGACCTATTTTGAGTTCGCAATTTAAAATGACACCTTCGTTGACTTTGGGATTAAATGTAAAATCGCCAACAAGAGTAAATGCAACCAAAATTCAGTCTGTGACTGTTTCGAACAATTCTGGGACTATTGATCTGGAAACAGATGAACAATCGGATACTGATGATTTTTATTTGCCTTTCGATTTTGGTATTGGAGCCAATAAATCTTTTGCAAATAATAAGTTTAATTTGAGTTTAGATTACGAAAAAAGTTTCTGGGAATCTACCAATCAATCTGCTATGTATGGTAGTTTTGCCGATCAAGAAAAATTTTCATTAGGATTTTCGTACCAGAAAAATAAGGTTTCAAGAAGTTATCTTGATCGCATAAAATTTGCTACTGGTATTCATTATGATTCTGGATATTTGATGCTAAATAAGAATAAAATAGACGATAAGAGTTTTTCAATTGGAGCCTCATTGCCTTTAGATCGATTGTCTTCGGCTTTGTTTATTTCGTATTCTTATGGTACCAAAGGTCAAGTGTCAAATACGTTAATTCAAGAAAATTATCATAAGCTGACTCTAAATCTTAATCTGAACAGTGTTTGGTTTGTTAAAAGACGATTAGAATAATTTAAAAATCTTTTTCTACAACATCGTATTTATTCCCTAAAATAGAAGCCAAAACTTTTGAATTGGAATTAGTATAAAAAATGGGCTTTCTGTTTTCTAGATTCGAAAAGCCTGTTTTTTCTCTAAGAATATTTTGGGTTTGTTTTGCTACTGCTTCTCCAGAATCGATAATGTGAATGTGCTCAGGGAGTATTTTTTTTATCTCAGGAATTAGATACGGGTAGTGGCTGCATCCTAATACCAAATAATCGATATTGGCCTCAATCATTGGGTTGAGGTAAGATAGAAGTAATTGTGTCATTTCGGGTGTTTCAATTTTCCCTTCTTCGATTAACTGCACTAGTCCATGACCAATTTGTTCGATGATTTTGGTGTCTTGAAATTTCTCTATGTTTTTATTAAATAGCTCACTGTTTAGTGTTCCTTTTGTGGCTAGAATTCCTACGGTTTGAGTTCTGGAGTTTGTGGCAGCAGGTTTAATGGCTGGTTCGATTCCAATGAACGGAACAGGGTATTTGGCTCTTAATTCCTGAATGGCATTTGTGGTAGCTGTATTACAAGCTACTACAATTAGTTTGCACCCCATTTCAATTAATAAATCGGTATTTTTCATACTCAACTCGATAATTTCCTTTTTAGACTTTTGTCCGTAAGGAGCGTTTTTGCTATCGGCTAAATATATGGTTTGCTCGTTTGGGAGTAAGTGATGAATTTCTTTCCAAATAGAAGTTCCTCCAATTCCTGAGTCAAAAACACCAATAGGATTATTATTTGTCATGGTTTTAAAATTTGAACTTAAGTGCCTTATTTTAGGTATAGTGGTTGAATGATTTTTAGTTTAAATATACTATAAATTATAGTGTAAAAAAAAACTGCTCACTCCAAAAAAAATATAAGGAGAGAGCAGTTTTTGATAGATTTCCTTTAGATTAAAAACCTAAATCTTTTTTTACATCAGCAGTGATGTTTGTTCCGTCTGCTAATAAAAGAGTAGATCCGTCTAATACATATTGGAATCCTTTTGCTTTACCAACTTTTTGGATAGAAGCTCTTACTTTTTCCATAAGTGGTTTAACGATTTCAGATTCTTTAGTTTGCAATTCTTTTTGAGCATTGTCTCTATAGTCAACAATTCTTTTTTGCATGTCTTGAACTTCTTTCTGACGCTCACCGTTTACAGCCTCAGTAACAGTTGTAGCTTCAGCATCATATTTTTTTAATTTTGCTTGGTATTCTTCTACCATTTTTTTGTATTCAGCGTCGTAAGTAGTTCCTAATTTTTCCAATTGCTTTTGAGCATCTAGCATCGCTGGCATTTTTCCCATAATTTCAGCTACATCAACATGAGCAACTTTTGTTTGAGCAGTTGTAATTTGTGTTGCTCCTATAAAAAGAATTGCAGCAATTAGTAAAGTTTTGAATTGTTTCATTGTTTTAAAATATTTAGTAATTAATTAGTGTTTGATTTTTATTTCGTTGTTTGATTTTTTAGAGCTTCTTTTTCTTCAATTTCTTTTAACCTTTTTTCTTCGAGTGCTTTTTTATTGGCTTCTCGTTCTTCTAATATTTTTTTTCTTTTTTCTTCGAGTGCTTTTTTGCGTTCTTCTTGTGCACTTAGTTTAACCTCTCCAGTTTCGGCTGCATTAGTAGTAGTGCTTTCGGTTGTTGCTGCTGTTTCTTTTTTTGCCTCAACAACTGTGCCATTTTTTTTAGCTTCTCTTTCAGCCAATAGTTGTTGCCTTCTTTCTTCGTATTTTCTTTTAGCCTCTTCTTGAGCTGCTTTTTTTTCGGCAACAAGCTTTTCGCGAGCTGCTTTTTTATCTAATAATGCTTTTTCTCTAGCGGCCAATTCAGGATTATCATCCAAGGCATCTTCATGTTCTTCTTTTAATTGTTCTTCTTTCAACTGTTTTTTAGACAATTGTTCTCTTTTGTCAGTTCGATTTAATACTCGAATTACTTGGTCACTAATGTCAAATCGTTTTGCCGCAAAAAGAATTGTTAAGTGTGAAGATTTATCAAAGATGAAATCGTATTTTTTGGCTTCGGCTATATCTTGTACAGCTGTAAAAACTTGGTCTTGTATTGGTTTTACCAAACCATTTTTTTGAATGATTAAATCTCCATTTGGACCAAATCTTTTTTGTTGATAATCTAATTTTTCGGTTTCAAGAAACTTTATTTCGGCTTCTCTTTCTTCTATTAAATCAGCAGTCAATAAAGGTTTTTCAGCTTTTAAAGCTTCTGTTAATTTATTGATTTCTATTTTTTTTGCTTCAATTTCTTGTTTCCATTTCTGGGCTTTTTGCTCTAATTGAGCTTTGGCTTCTATGTAATTCGGAACATTTTCTAAAATGTATTCCATATCGATATAGCCAACTTTGTTTCCTCTGGTTTGAGCGTAACTTGTTGTTGCAATAAGGGCTAAAATTATAAATAAAAATTCTTTTCTCATAATTTTTAATTTTAGAATTCTCAAACCAAATTTACTTAAAATTGTTGTCCAATAATAAAATGCGTTTGCCATCCGCTTGGTTTGATTGCTCCAGGTACTGCGTCAAATCCGTATCCAAAATCAATTCCTAATAAACCAAATGCAGGCATGAATACCCTTAATCCTGCACCTGTTGATCTTGCTAGGTTAAAAGGTTGATAATCTGAAAGCGATTCGTAGGATTGTCCTGCTTCTGCAAATGCCAATGCATAGATAGAAGCCGATGCTTTTAGGGTTATAGGATAACGTAATTCTAATGAGAACTTATTGTATATAGTAGCACCATAGGCATCTCCTGTTGAACTTGCAGGTGTTAAGGCTCCATTTTCATATCCTCTTAACTGTATGTTTTGTCTTCCATCAATAGAACTACCTGCCATACCATCTCCTCCTAAATAGTATCTTTCAAAAGGAATAACTCCCCTGTCTTGATTATATGCTCCTAAGAATCCAAATTGTACTAAGGAACGTAATACTAATTTTTTGTATAAAGTTGTAAACCAATCTCCTGTAAATTGAACTTTATAGTACTCTAACCATTTGTATTTTTCTTGATCTACTTTTGCAGGATCAGCTACTGCATCCTGGTAATTATCTACTTTGTTTGGTGTTGGATTACTCGTAGATGGTATGCTCTCAAGATAATCTCCACTGCTTACAACTCTATCGTTGCTATCTACATAAGATGATCCTGAGTAAATATATTTGTATTTTTGTTGGTCACCTAATGTTGCATAATCCACTCCGTTAAACAAAGAATATGGCAAAGTGAATTCTCCAGTTACACTGAATTCCGCACCATAAGTTGGGAAAATAGGATTTAAACCTTTACTGTTTCTTGTGAGCCCAATATTGTACGATAAATTTTTAGAACTTCCATTTGCAAACGTAAACAACCCATAGTAGTAGTTATGTAAGTCGTATTGCTGGAATCTCACGGCTTGTGATAGGGTGAAAAAATCATCAGGTACTGTTAGCCTTTTTGCCATACCAACAGATAATGATAAAATGTTTATGTATTTTGACTTGTCAATTTTTTGCAACTGATAGTTTGAGCTATATTGCTGGCTAAATGCAAATGAGGTGCTAAACGAAACTGGTTTCTTTCCACCAAACCAAGGTTCAGAAAAAGATAAACTATAGGTTCTGTAGTAAGAACTGGCTTGCAAACGCAAAGCAACTTTTTGTCCGTCTCCCATAGGAAGTGGTCGGTAAGCGTCTTTATTAAACATGTTTCTTGCCGAAAAGTTGTTGAAAGATAGTCCCAATGTACCCACAAAACCTCCACCACCGTAACCTCCTTGAAGCTCTATTTGGCTGGCTCCTTTTTCGATTACATTGTATTCAATATCAACTGTACCGGCTGCAGCGTCAACATTTTTGAATTTTGGCTCAATTTTTTCTGGATCAAAAAATCCTAATTGACCAATCTCTCTGATTGTTCTTACTAATTCGGCTTTGTTGTATTTTTCACCTGGTTTTGTTCTTAACTCTCGATAGATTACTTCGTCGTTAGTTTTGTCGTTTCCTACAACAGTGATTTTGTTGAAATAAGCTATAGGTCCTTCAGTAACTCTAATCTCAAAATCAATAACATTATCAGTAGTTTTGGTTTCGACAGCATTGATAGTCGAGAATAAATATCCGTTGTTTTGGTATAAGTTTGTGATGTCTTCACCGTCTGGTTTAGACTTGTCTGCAATTCTTTCTTGTAATAAAACTCCGTTATAAACATCTCCTTTGTTTATTCCTAACATGCTACGTAAACCTTCATCAGAATAAACTGTGTTACCAATAAATTTGATATCACCAAAGTAATATTTTTTACCTTCCTCGACTTTAATTTTTATATAAATTCCATCTTCTTCTTCGTTGTATGCTATTGAGTCGCTTACGATACGAGCGTCACGGAATCCTATTTTTTTATAGTCGTTAACAATTTTTTCTAAATCTTCTTGGTATTTATCTTGAATATATTTGGATCTTTTTAAAACGTGTGTTATGTTTTTTTCTTTTGTGTTTTTCATAGAACGCATTAGCTTTTTGCTAGGCAGTTCTTTGTTTCCTTCAAAATCAATTTTATATACTTTCATTTTTTTACCAACATCTACACGTACAAGCATGTTTACTTGATTGCTTGGTAAACTATCTCTTGATGTCGAAATGTTAACTTTTGCATTGTAAAAACCATCTTTTTTATATTTTTTTTCAATATAATTTTTGGTTGTTGTCAGTAAGTTTTCGGTTACGATTTTTCCGTTTGTTAGACCATTGTCTTTAATGAAACTCTCGGTTTTGCTTTTGGAAACTCCTACAAATCGTACTTCGTTTATTTTAGGTAATTCATTGATTTGTAAGTCAAGAAAGATGCTGTCGTTTTCTACTCTATTGATATAAAAAGCGATTTCGTCAAAAAGACCAAGTTTCCCTAACTTTTTTATAGAACTACTGATTTGTTCGCCTGGAATTGTTATTTCTTGTCCTTTTTCTAAACCAGCAAATGTAACTACTGTTTGAGGATTGAAGCTGATTTCTCCAATTACTTTTACATCACCTAAAATATATTTTTTGCCTTGATCAAATGGGACTCTGTCTTGAGCTTTGATTTGAGTAAAAGCTCCTAATAGTACAAAGGAAAGGACTAGTTTTATGCTATTATGTAACACTAAAAAATTATTTAATTTGTTCGCTTGTTTTTCCAAATCGACGTTCTCTTTTTTGATAACTAATGATGGCCTCATGTAAATTTTCTTCTTTAAAATCAGGCCATAAAACATCGGTAAAGTATAATTCTGAATAGGCTATTTGCCAAAGCAAAAAATTACTTATTCGATGTTCGCCACTGGTTCTTATTAATAAATCTACATCAGGTAAATTATGCGTGTAAAGATGCTTATTTATAATTGAATCGTCAATACTGTCTATTGAAATTATATTATTTTTAACTTTATCACTTATAGTTTTCACAACATTTACTAATTCTTCTCTAGATCCGTAACTTAAAGCCAAAGTTAGTGTCATTTTCGTATTGTTTTTGGTTTTGTCAATTACGTCAAATAGCTCTGCTTGTGCTTTTTTAGGAAGTTTCTCAAGATTTCCTATGGCATTCATTCTGATGTTGCCTTCTGTCATGGTAGGGAGTTCTTTTCGTAGTGTTTTGATTAACACTTTCATTAAAGTTTCGACCTCTAATTTTGGTCTGTTCCAATTCTCTGTTGAAAATGCATAAACTGTTAGGTATTCAATTCCTAAAGAGTTGCATTCTTTGATGATTGCTTTTAATGATTTTGATCCGTTTTCGTGACCAAGTGTTCGAAGATATCCTCTTTGTTTTGCCCAACGACCATTACCGTCCATAATGATGGCAAGGTGTTTTGGGATATTAGCTGTGTTTATTTCGTCTCTTAACATCTTTAATTTAATATGCGCAGTAACATGGTTTTTCTCCAAAAGTGTAAGTCAATGTCAAGCCTGTGAAAACATACCAGTCATTGTTGTTTAAGTTTCCAAACTTTGGTAAATTACTGTCACTTGGATTGCTACCGTCTAGATTGTCTGTAAATGTGTATCTAGCGCCTGCTTCAAGCCCTAGAACAAAATTTCTAGAGATATTGGTTTTTATACCTAATATCATAGGGATGGCCAAAGTGGTTTTCATGTTTTGCTTGTTCATGACACCTGAGTCAAGATATAGATTGTCATACATAACAAAGTTTAACCCTGAAAACACATAAGGCGTAAACTTTGGTCTTTCATGATGTAAGTTAAAATCAAAAAAATTAAATTCTAATCCAGCAGAAAATTCTTTTATGTTGTTTTTGAATTTGTAACCTCTGTTTTTGCGACCTGGCTCATCTGAGTCGTGATCATTTCCTGAAATTTGAGATTGAGTATATGAAAATCGATAAGCATGTCTCGGACTTTTATTCCATTTGTATAGAATTCCGTATGCACCTTCATTTGGTGCTATGTAAGTTGTAGAACCCACATCACCTATATAATTACTGCCTCCTAGAAAAACTCCTATTTCATGTATTTGGGCATGGATAGTTGTAAATGTCAGTAAGCATAATAATGAAATGAAAATTTTGCTCATAAATTAATAAATTGCCTGCAAATATAATAATTATCAGCAGTATTCAATACGCATCTGAAGATTAGTGTCTTTTTTTAGACGAGCTCCCTTTTTTTATATATAAGAGATGAGTTATAAACGATGAAAAGTTTATAAAAAGTATAAGCAGTAGTCTATTAATTTCTTCTGTCCTCGCCCCAAAGTAATTTTGTTCTAAGGGTTTTAAAGAAGGTTTCTCCTGGAATTTCGACCATGTTTATTTGAAAATTCGTTTTCTTGATGGTCAAAATAGAATCGTTTCGAACGCTTGCAATTCTAGAATCTAGCGAAACTAAGTATTGCTCTTCTCGACCGGAAACTTTCAATCGGATTTCGATATCATCTGGTACAACAAGTGGTCTTGCATTCAGGTTGTGTGGTGCAATTGGAGTAATAACTAAGCTGTTTACATCGGGTGTCAAAATGGGGCCACCGCAACTTAATGAATATCCTGTGGTGCCAGTTGGGGTTGCAATAATGAGACCATCTGCCCAATACGAATTTAAAAACTCATCATTCAAATAAGTATCAATTGTTATCATCGAGGTGGTGTCTTTTCGGCTAACTGATATTTCGTTCAATGCAAAATTGAGCCCTTCGTCTAAGTCTTTGTTTTCAGGTGAACAACTCAAACTCAAAAGAGTTCTCTTAGAAATTTTGTACTTTTTGTCAATGACAAATTGCATAAAAGCTGCTATGTTCTCTTTTTGAACTGTGGCCAAAAAACCTAATCGGCCTGCATTTATGCCTAAAATTGGAATTCCAGAATTTCTTACCAATGTAACGGCTCTAAGCATGGTTCCGTCTCCACCAATGCTTATCAGCATATCGAAGCTGGAATCTAATTCGTCATAAGAGGAAAAGGTGTTGTATTGTTTTTCGACTATCTTTTTTTCATACAACATATTCAAGAAATTGGATTCGATAGCCATTTCTACATTATTATTGTTGAAAAACACAAAAATGTCTTTTATAATTGGTTCTGTGCTTACCAAATAATATTGGCCAAAAATAGCTACTTTCATCCTGTCTTTTTATAATTTGTTTTTGTTATTGATGCTTTTGTTTTATTTCAATAACTATATGTTCAAATATTTATCCAAATAATCTGAACGCTCTTTTAAATTGTTGATGTAATTATCTTCGTTATGTTCTGAAATGATCTCGTAATTGTATCTTCTGAAAGTTTGTATGATTTCATTAAGTGAACCTGAGCTAATTTTTAAAGTAACTTCAATAGTAGAGGCTGTAGAATTTGAGATGAAAAGTCCCAAAAGTTTACTGTTGTTGCTTTCAACAATTTGTGTAATTTGACTCATCGAATAATCAATAGCTTCTTTACTAACAACTATGAGTGCCCCTTGTTCTTTTAAAAACGGAGTTTCGTGAAAAAACTTGATGACATCTTCGATTTCGTAATACCCAATATATTTGTTGTTTTCGTCCAAAATAGGAACTAAGTTGCTGTGGTTTTTGGCAAATACCTCTAAAACATCCAGCCAAATCATATTGGTTCTGGCAAAAAAATGTTCTAAAGTATATTTATAATCGGATATTTTTTTATCACTATCAAAAGTTTCGACATCATCGGCAACAATGCTGCCAATGTAAATTCCTTCTTCGATAATAGGAAAATGAGAAAAAGTTAAATCATCAAAAAAATCTTGAACCACTCCAATGGTTTCTTGGATGTCAATTGCTTTGAAGTCGTTCGTTATGTAGTCTTTTAAGTCTGTCATAGATTTTCACTCAATAATAGATGCAAAATAATCAAAAATATACAAAATATGCTACCTTTTACTTTGTATTTTTGCGATTCAAATTAACGTATTCAATTAATAGTTGTTTCTTATGACAAAACTTAGTGTTAATATAAATAAAATAGCTACTTTGCGTAATGCGCGTGGAGGAAATGTTCCCGATTTGCTCAAAGTAGCAACGGATATTCAGAAATTTGGAGGGCAAGGAATCACGATTCATCCACGTCCAGACGAGCGCCATATTCGTTATCAAGACGCAAGAGATTTAAAATCGATTGTTTACACAGAATATAATATTGAAGGAAATCCGCAGCATAATTTTATCGACTTGGTTCTAGAATGCAAACCGGATCAGGTAACTTTGGTTCCAGATGCTATTGGTGCTATAACTTCTTCAGCGGGTTGGGATACGGTAAAGAATCAATCGTACTTGATTGATGTAATTCAGGAGTTTCAACGTAACGGAATTAGAACTTCTATTTTTGTGGATCCAATTGAGAAAATGATCGAAGGAGCCAAAAAAACAGGAACCGATCGAATTGAACTATATACGGAAGCATTTGCGCATCAATACAGTTTAGGGAATGAAAAAGGAATCGATCCTTATGTGAAATCGGCAAATTTGGCCAATGAATTAGGTTTGGGGATTAATGCTGGTCATGATTTGAGCTTGGATAATATTCAATTTTTCAAGCAAAATATCCCAGGATTATTGGAAGTTTCTATAGGACACGCCTTGATTTCGGAAGCGCTTTATCTCGGATTAGATAATGTGGTAAATATGTATTTACAAAAATTAAAATAGTTTATAAACCAGATTGATGATTTGTATATGTAGGTTTTGATAAAATCTGTAATCTGCAATCTAAAATCTGTAATCTAAAATCATAATGCTTTATTCAAAAATTGAAGGATCAGGAAAACCTCTTTTAATTATTCATGGATTTCTTGGAATGTCTGACAACTGGAAATCATTAGGAGCTCAATTTGCTAACGATGGTTTTCAGGTTCATTTATTAGATTTACGAAATCACGGACGTAGTTTTCATTCGGATGAGTTTAATTATAAAGTCTTGGTACAAGATGTTTATGATTATTGTCAAGCTCATAAATTAACAGCTGTTGATGTGATTGGGCATTCAATGGGAGGAAAAACAGCCATGCTTTTGGCGACTACCTTTCCAGATTTAGTTGATCGGTTGGTTGTGGCCGATATAGGACCAAAGTTTTATCCTCCTCACCATCAAGATATTTTAGCGGGTCTTAATGCTGTCGATTTTAGTACAAAACCAAGTCGAAACGATGTTGAAGAGGTACTGAAAGTCTATATTTCGGATTTTGGAACAAGACAATTTTTGATGAAAAATCTTTATTGGGTAGAACCAGGACAGTTGGCTTTCCGATTTAATTTGAAAGTTTTTAACGAAAAAATTGAAAGTATCGGAGAAGCATTGCCTGCAAATCTAGTTTTCGATAAGCCTACACTTTTTATTCGCGGCGGGAATTCTAATTATATTCTTGATGGTGATTTTGAAACTATTAAAAGCCACTTTTCAGATTCGGCCATAGCGACTATCCCAAATGTTGGACATTGGTTACATGCCGAAAATCCTGTAATATTTTACGAATTAGTTATTAATTTTTTAAAATAGCTGATTATAGTTTAGATTTTTTATTACTTTTATTAAAACTTAAAAGAAAATAGTATGGGATTGATTTTAAGAATAATTGTTACAGCTGGTTTGGTTTTTGGGATTGCCCATTTTTTGCCTGGTGTACATGTTGCAGGACCTTTTACGGCAATGGTTGTGGCAATTGTGTTGGGATTACTTAATGTGTTTATTAAGCCTATAATGGTTTTACTTACTTTGCCTTTTACAATAGTTACTCTAGGGTTGTTTCTGTTGGTGGTAAATGCATTGGTAATCCTTTTGTGTACCAAAATAGTTGGAGGCTTTACCGTAGATACATTTTGGATCGCAATGTTTTTTAGTGTCATTTTGTCTTTGTCCCAATCAATTGTTTATTCTATTGTAGGTGGTGATAAGTAGATTTTAAAAAACTATAACAAGCTATATTTAATAATTGTGTTTTGCAAAAGCTGTATTTGGTTTTCGAAATTCCAAATACAGCTTTTGTTTAAATAAAAAGAGAAGGAGTGATGATTAACGGTAAACGTACAAGCAAATAAAAAAAAGAGAATTATGTTGAAACTTTCTGAAATTTGGGTGTATCCTGTAAAATCGTTAGGAGGTATATCGTTACAAGAGGCTCAAGTTACCGATCGAGGTTTAGAATTGGATAGACGCTGGTTGCTTGTTGATGATGATAATCGTTTTTTGACACAAAGAGAGCATCCTCAATTGGCACTTTTTAGACCTGAAATTATAGAGGGTAATTTGAAAATTGTTCACAAAGAACTTTTAGAATGGATAATTGTGCCTTTTTGTCTAGATGTTGAACGAAAAAATGATACAATAAAAGTTGTCGTTTGGGATGATACTATTGATGCTTTTGAAGTGAGTTCGGAGATTTCAAATTGGTTTTCTAAAATTGTTGGGTTTTCTGCACGATTGGTTTATATGCCTGACGAGAGTAAGCGAAAAGTAGATCCGGATTATGCTATTTCTGGTGAAGAAATTACCTCTTTTGCAGATGCTTATCCCTTTTTGATTATTGGACAAAGTTCACTAGATGATTTAAATAGTCGTTTGGATGAAAAAGTTTCTATGAATAGATTTCGTCCCAATTTTGTTTTTACTAACGGAGCGGCCTTTGAGGAAGATTTTTGGCGAAATTTTAAAATCGGTAACGTTCCTTTTGCAGGGGTAAAAAGATGTGATCGTTGCGTAATGACTACTGTAGATCAGGAAAAAGGAGTCGTATCAAGCAAAGATCCGTTAAAGACATTGGCAAAATTTAGAAATTTTGGAAATAAAGTATTGTTTGGTCAAAATTTGATTGGGTTGGGAGTAGGAACAGTTTCGGTTGGCGATGAAATAAATGTACTAGACAAGGATAGATAGGTTTATAGGTGTCGAATA
Source organism: Flavobacterium adhaerens (assembly GCF_040045115.1). NCBI lineage: Bacteria > Pseudomonadati > Bacteroidota > Flavobacteriia > Flavobacteriales > Flavobacteriaceae > Flavobacterium > Flavobacterium adhaerens. Next base: position 224,058 of record NZ_JBDLZX010000002.1, read on the forward strand.
ATAATATATAAAGGAATTTCAACGATTCCTTTTTTGTTTTAAAAATATAGATAAAGTCTTATTTCTTGCGGAAAAATTCAACTCCAATGATGAAAATTATACCTAATGTATAAGCTAAAATATCGATCCAAGAAAAGGAACTTCCAAGAATAATGCTTGCTATTTCCGAATTCTCAAGATTGAGTTTTTTTATAATGTTTAGATATTGCAAAAATTCTATACCAAATGAAAACAGTAAAACCAGTATTGCTGTTTGTGTTACAGTTAGTTCTAAAAAAGATTTCAGGAAGCAATAGATTAAAAGGACCACAAGAAAATCACCAAAATAAGGCCTTATAAAAGTATCGTGAACGAACATTGCGATAAAGATTTCAGTAAAAAAGAGCAACACTGTTATCGCAAAATAATTAAGGTTGAATTTTATCATAAGTGATATTTTACAGAATCCATCTTTTTTTTTGATAAATATCATTTTAAAAAGTAAATGTAGTCTTAATTTTTCTATAATCTACAGTTTAGAAATAGCTATTCGGATTCAATAGAAAGTAAAATTTGAATGCTATACAATTTCTAAAAATAATGTTTCTTTTGCGGTAAAGCGTGTAATAAATAGTTATATTAGTGTTGTGTTGTATTGAATGTTTGCATTGTGATTGTTTTGATATAGAAAGGTTTACTTTTGTATTGCTTTGAGTTTGTAGTCTAAGTAATCTTAGGTGTTAAATTTTGAATCATGGAAAATAATTTTCTTTCGAATAAAGAGTATTGTATTCAAAAAAAGAATCGATTTACTGCTATTGGCTATACAAAATATCTTAAAGGGATAAAGAAAGCTTATATGATGTTTCGCCAAGGAAATGTCTTAGAAAATCTTTCGGATAAATCATGGGAAATTGCAGCTGCAACCTCAAGCATTGTTTCGAAAGCTTATTTTTTAGAAGAACAACTTAATCGTATTACTGGAACGGCTTATACCGATGATCCGAAAGCCATGATGTATGGAGGATACGAAATACTTCATGCTCCTACTAGAGCGTATAAATTAAAAAATATCTGGATGATTAATGGGGTTATTCATAAAAATTTGAATCAGTTTATTTTACATCCACGATCTCAGTTCAAAAAAGAAATGTATTTATTTCCGCCAGTTTTAGTAGATACCGAGATTGATAATGCAGCTGTTTATAATTCTTACGATGGTAATGCTTTTTTTGGACTTTGGCTTACTGATGATTGTACAATGTATCCATTGGCAGCATCCGAAGGTTTGCCTGTTACATCAAATATTTTTTCGAGTCCACACATGCTTCAATATGAGTCAATGTTTGATATGAATCCATTTCGAACCAATGCGGCATACCTGAGAAATGCAGTTTTTTTTGATGAAGATTGGGGGAATAATAAAAGCAAAAGCGAGCGATTTTCAGTAATTCGAAATAAATTATTGCACAAATTCAATGGAAATTCGCATCCTGGGGTGTTTATTTTAAGACGTAATTCTGGGAAATCGCGAATCATGTTGAATGAAATTGAAATCGCCGAAAAACTTCGTGAAGCATACGGTTATAAAATAGTAGATGTTACTCGGGATTCGGTTTCAGAAATTATTTCGGCTTGTGTAGGAGCGCAAATGCTGGTTGGAATAGAGGGAAGTCACTTGATGCATGGTCTGATGGTGTTAGAACCTGGTGCTTCGGTCTTGACATTGCAGCCTCCAAATCGATTTTGTGGAGTTTTGAAAATAACTACAGATATGGAAAATATAAATTATGGATTTGTTGTTGGAATTCCCAAAGGAAATGACTTTTATGTAGCTTTAGACGAAGTGTTGCGAACCATTGATCTTTTTCCTAAAAATAAAATTGGCTAAGGTCTATTAATGAGTTGATTGTTGCTAAAAAACGGATTGAAAATCATCACTTTAAAAAACTTGTTTAGGTTGCAAAAAAAACGTAATTTTGCGACCCAATTTTATAATGTAAATTAAAGAAGAAGATGGATATTAAAAGAGTAGCAATAGATGCTGTGAATGAAACGATTGTAATGACGGTTGTTCACATGGATTACAAAGGTCAAGTAGCAAAAAGAATCAATGAGAAAATGCCTTTGGCGCAAGTAAAAGGTTTTAGAAAAGGAGCTGTGCCTAAAGATCTTGTTGAAAAACAATATGGTAAAGCAATCAAACAAGAAGAAGTTAAAAAAGTTGTTGACTTGGCTTTGGAACGTTACATTCAATCAGAAAGATTACATCTTTTAGGAACTCCACTTCCTAAAGTAAATGAAGAATTAGACTGGACTGCAGAAGAATTAGTTTTCGAATTCGAAATAGGATTAGTGCCTGCTTTTGAAATAGATTTAGAAGCTAAAAACGATATTATTAAGTATGTAGTTACAGCTGATGATAAATTAATTGATGGTCAAGTAGCTCGTATCCAAAAACAATTTGGAAATGCTAATCCAGCTGAAAAAGTTACTGCTGATGCTGATGTAACTGGAACTTTTGTAAACGCTGAGAACGGAATTGATAATAAAACTACTCTGTCTTTAGAGGTTTTCAAAGATAAAGCTACAGCTGATTTGTTTATCGGAAAAGAAGTAGGGGATGTTGTTACCGTAAATACAAAAGGTTTATTTCAAGACGATCACCAATTAATGGATTACCTAAAAGTAGGTCACGATAACGTACATAGTTTGGCTATTGATGTAGATTTTACAATTTCTGCAATCAATGTTTCTGAACCAGCTGAATTGAATCAAGAGTTGTTCGATAAGTTATTTGGTGAAGGAAAAGTAGCTTCATTAGAAGATTTGAAAGCAAAGATCAAAGAAGATGCTGAGGCTCAATTTGCACAACAAGCAGATCAAAAATTATTATTTGATGTTCAAGAATTTTTAATTGAAAATACAAAATTCGAATTGCCATCAGAATTCTTAATCAAGTGGTTGCAAACAACTGGTGAGAAAAAAATGACCGCAGAAGAAGCAGCTGTAGAGTATGCTCGTTCTGAAAAAGGTTTACGTTTCCAATTGATCGAAGGAAAAGCAATGGCGGCTAGTAATATCCAAATTACTTTCGAAGATTTGAAAGCTTTTACAACCAATGCTATCAAACAACAAATGGCTCAATTTGGACAAACAAATCCTACTGACGAAGAAGTTCAAGGAATTGTAGCCAGAGTATTATCAAACCAAGACGAAGTGAAACGACTTTCTGAGCAAGTTGTTGCAGCTAAATTGCTTGATTTGTTCAAAGAAAAAGCAAATCCAACTACAAAAGAAGTAACTTATGAAGAGTTTATTGCTGCTTCATACGGAGAATAATTTGTAAGTTGTTAGAAATTAGTTCTTAGCAAAAATGCCGAAAGCAATCGGGTATTGCATAAAAACTGAGGAAAAATAATTATATTTGAGCGTCAGAAGATTTTTTCTGACGCTCTTTTGTTTGATTGTAGCTGAATTATTTTTAGGAGCTATTACTGTGTCAGTTCGCTGCGCTCGTTTCCAGCTTTTGTTACAAGTTTTTTCATTGCGGCCTTTTTTGGTACGGTAAAAAAGAGCTTCCGTTGGTCGCTTTTTTTTAACCAACAAAATAGTAATCCATTTCAAAAACTTTTCATTACAATCTGGGCTAGAAATAAGACATATTGGCATTATCAATAAAAGGTATGGTCTTTGTGTAGTTACTTTAAACTTTCAAACTTTTAAACCTTAAACTATTTTAAAATATGGACTACGGAAAAGAATTCAAAAAATTTGCGATTAAGGGTCAAGGAGTAAATGCAATGTACTACGATAAAATAGTATCGGCAATGAATCCAAAAGGAATGACTCCTTATATTATTGAAGAACGTCAGTTGAACATTTCTCAATTGGATGTTTTTTCAAGATTAATGATGGATAGAATTATTTTCCTAGGAACAGGGATTGATGATCAAATTGCAAATATCGTTCAAGCTCAGTTGTTATTCTTAGAAAGTGCCGATGCTTCAAAGGATATTCAAATTTATTTGAATTCTCCTGGAGGAAGTGTTTATGCAGGTCTTGGAATTTATGATACGATGCAATACATTAAGCCTGATGTAGCAACAATTTGTACAGGAATGGCAGCTTCTATGGGAGCCGTTCTTTTATGTGCTGGTGCAGCAGGAAAACGTTCGGCTTTGCCACACTCAAGAGTTATGATTCACCAACCATCAGGAGGAGCACAAGGAGTTGCTTCGGATATGGAAATCAATTTACGCGAAATGTTGAAATTGAAAGACGAGTTATATAAAATTATTTCACATCATTCAGGACAACCATTCGATAAAGTATATGCTGATAGTGAACGCGATTATTGGATGATTGCAGACGAAGCCAAAGAATACGGAATGATTGATGAAGTTTTAAGAAGAGGATAAAAATAGTTACAAGTTTAAGGTTTAAGGTTTAAGGTTTCTTGGGGAGCTTTAAACTTTAAACGATTAAACTTTAAACAAAAAAAAATGGCAAAACAAGTATTACAATGTTCTTTCTGCGGAAGAAAGAAACCAGAAACCAATTTATTAATTGCAGGTATTGATGCGCATATTTGTGACAAATGCATCGAGCAGGCTTATGGAATTGTACTGGAAGAATTAAAAACTAATAAAGGAGCCAACCTTGTTGGAGATTTAATTTTAAAAAAGCCAAAAGAAATCAGAGCGTTTCTAGATCAATATGTTATAGGTCAAGAGCAAACCAAGAAAGTAATGTCTGTAGCGGTTTACAATCACTACAAACGTTTGATGCAACAGCAACTAGATGATGAAGTTGAGATTGAAAAAAGTAATATCATCATGGTAGGGCAAACTGGTACTGGAAAAACTTTGGTTGCCAAAACTATTGCCAAAATGCTTGATGTACCTTTAGCGATTGTTGATGCTACTGTTTTGACAGAAGCTGGTTATGTAGGAGAAGATGTAGAAAGTATTTTAACTCGACTGTTACAAGCAGCAGATTATGATGTAACGAAAGCCGAAAGAGGAATTGTTTTTATCGACGAAATTGACAAAATTGCGCGTAAAAGCGACAATCCTTCTATCACTCGTGATGTTTCTGGTGAAGGAGTACAACAGGCTTTGCTAAAATTATTGGAAGGAACTGTTGTGAATGTACCACCAAAAGGAGGGCGTAAACATCCAGATCAAAAATTTGTTGAAGTAAATACACAAAATATTTTGTTTATTGCTGGAGGTGCTTTTGACGGTGTCGAACGTATTATTTCTAAACGTTTAAATCGCCAGGCTGTTGGATATTCGACATCAAAAAATACAGATAATATAGACAAGGATAATTTACTACAATATATTATTCCTAAAGACATTAAAGACTTTGGATTAATTCCTGAAATCATTGGTCGTTTGCCTGTTTTGACGCATATGGATCCTTTGGATAGAGCAACATTGCGAGCCATTTTGACTGAACCTAAAAATGCTTTAATCAAACAATATCATAAATTATTTTTAATGGATGAGGTTGATTTTAGTATCACAGATGAGGCTTTGGATTTTATCGTTGAAAAAGCGTTAGAATACAAATTAGGTGCTCGTGGATTGCGTTCTTTATGCGAAGCTATTTTAACCGATGCAATGTACGAATTGCCAAGTTCTGAAGATAAAAAATTAGAAATTGATTTAGAATACGCTAAAGAAACATTGAATAAAAATTTATTGAAACGATTGGAAATTGCTTCTTAATTTTTAGATTTATAATTATAAAAGAATCCCATCTCATTAAAAGAGTTGGGATTTTTTTTGAGATATTTTTAGCAACATAAAAACTTCGAAATGAAAAAAATGAAACTTGAAATTGCTTGTTTTACTCTAGAATCGGCTATTATTGCCCAGCAATACGGCGCAGATAGAGTGGAACTATGTGATAATATGTCTGAGGGAGGAACTACTCCAAATTTTGAAATCGCTCAAAAAGTTCGTGCTGAATTGCGTATAAAAATGAATGTAATGATTCGCCCAAGAGGTGGTAATTTTGTTTATAATGATATTGAATTTGAACAAATGAAAGCGGATATCCTGAAATTTAAAAAGATCAATGTTGACGGATTTGTATTCGGAATTTTGAATGAAGATAATAGTTTTGCTATCGAAAGAAACAAAGAATTAGTAGAACTTGCTCGTCCAATTCCTTGTACATTTCATCGTGCTTTTGATGTGATTTATGATGTTTATGAATCTTTAGAAAAAGTTATCAATTGCGGATTCACTACCATACTAACTTCAGGACAAACGAATGATGTTATAGATGGAATAGAAGTTCTAAAAACGCTAACAGAAAAAGCTAAAGGAAGAATCGTTATTATGCCAGGAGGCGGATTACGTTCTTCTAATATTACTGTTTTAACTGATAAAGTCAAGACATCATATTACCACTCTTCGGCTATAACAGACTCTGGCGATATTGCCGATGGCGATGAAATTGAGAAGATAAAGATGCAGTTGTAATAAGATCGTTGTGTTATTTATTGAAGGATAAAATAATTTGGATAGAATAATTTGTAAATTTATAGGATAAAATAGCTCATTATGATAACAGTACAATGTATAATCGATGCTCCGATGGAGACAGTTTGGAACTGTTGGACATGCCCTGGACATATTACAAAATGGAATAACGCTTCAGATGATTGGCATACCCCATATGCTGAAAATGATTTGAAAGTAGGAGGAAAATTCAAATCGACAATGGCTTCCAAAGACGGAACAATGAGTTTTGATTTTGAAGGCGAATACACGCAAATCGAAAATTATTCATTGATTGAATATGAAATAACAGATGGTCGAAAAGTGGCTCTTTATTTTGTTAGTCTTGAGGAAGGAGTAGAAATTATTGAAAGTTTTGAACCCGAAAACGAACATCCCGAAGAAATGCAAAGACAAGGTTGGCAAGCCATTTTAAATAATTTTAAAAAATATGTTGAAGGTCTTTGAATCTAAGAATTTACAGATAGAAAACAATTTAAGCACTTATGAAAACGTTAGAATTTACTATTAGTATTGAGGCTACTCGTGAAAAAGTTTGGAAAGTTTTGTGGGACGATGCGACTTATAGAGATTGGGCTAGCGTTTTTTGTGAAGGAACTTATGCCGTTAGTAATTGGAATCAAGGAGACTCAATTCAGTTTTTAACACCAGATGGTTCTGGAATGAACAGTGTTATTTTTAAAAAAGTTGATTGTGAGTATATGGCTTTTAAGCATTTGTCTGATATAAAAGAATTTAAAGTTTTGCCCGTTGAAGAAAATATCGAGGGATGGTCTGAAGCTATGGAAACCTATAGTTTGTCCTCTAATGGAACAGGAACATTATTAGTAGGAACAATGGATTTGGTAGAAGAATATATTGATTATTTTGAAACTACTTTTCCAAAAGCCTTAGCAAGAATTAAAGAGATTTCGGAGAATAATATTTAAAATAATTGTAATTCAAAAAAATATGGCAGCAGTTAATCCTTATTTAATTTTCAATGGAAATTGCGAAGAAGCATTTCTGTTTTATAAATCTGTTTTTGGTGGTGAATTTCCTTATATCGGAAAGTTTAAAGATATGCCGTCGGACGAAAATAGCCCTAAATTGTCTGAATCTGATGCCAATAGAGTAATGCATGTTTGTTTACCAGTTGGAGACACAATGTTGATGGGAAGTGATAGTAATGACGCTAGTGGTGCAGTCATTTTTGGTAGTAATTTTTCTGTTTCTATAAATACAGATAGTACAGAGGAAGCGGATAGAATTTTTAACGGGCTTTCAGCTGGAGGAAAACCATTTATGCCTATGAATAAAACTTTCTGGGGAGCCTATTTTGGAATGTTCGAAGATAAATTTGGGATTCATTGGATGGTCAATTTTGATGAAAATCCTGCTTAATCAAATAGCTTTATGATGAAAATATTTAAAATTTTAGGACTTGGAATTCTTGGACTTATCATTTTTCTTTTGGTAGCGGCATTGTTTATTCCAAATGATTATTCGATATCAGTTTCGACTACTATCAATAAACCTCAAAAAGTTGTTTTTGATTATGTGAAAATGATTAAAAATCAGGAAAATTACAGCGTGTGGGTAATGAAAGACCCAAATGTTCAAATAGAATATACAGGCGTTGACGGAACTGTTGGAGCAAAATCTTCTTGGGTTAGTTTAGACGATAATGTTGGTGTAGGTTCGCAACAAATTACCAAAATAACCCCTAATAGAATTGATGTTGATATTCATTTTGAAAAACCAATGAAAGGAGATGATTCTGGTGCTACGATTGTCGAATCCATTTCTGAAAATGAAACCAAAATCACAAGTGAATTTTACGGACACGCTAATTATCCTATGAATTTGATGAGCTTTGCCTTTAAAGGTTTTATCAAAAAAGACCAAACTCAGAATTTGGCTAATTTGAAAAAAATTTTAGAAAACCAACCTTGATTGTAATCAAGATATGAAAAAAACACCCGTTCAAATTTGTTTTTGAACGGGTGTTTTTTTTGAATCTATTTCATCATACCTCCACCAGTTTGAATTTTATCTGTTTGGATGTTGGTATTCTCGTTTTGCATTTTTAAGTTCCCGAAATTGTAGGTTAGCGAAATTCGGAACGTTCTACTATCTCTTTTTTCCCTAAAACTAGAATTTAAATTTTCACCTGCAATTAAAGCATTTACTTCATTTTTGTTGAAAACATCAAAGCAATGCAAGCCAATTTTTAAATTCTTGTTCATGAAATCTCTATTAAACGAAACATCAAATTGCGTAATAGGTTTGGTTATGTTGTAAACTTGCCAACCTCCAGGGGGTAAATAGAAAAACATCATCGAATTTTTTATTTTCCAAGGCAACAATATTTGGGATTGAAAAGCATAATTAAAAATTCCTTTGTTCGAGTAAGGGAACTCATATCCTTTGATGTCTGACTTGATATAGTTTAAGTTTACAAAAATGTAATTCATCTCATCAATATTACTCATTCGCTTTTTAAATTCTTCTTTGCCTTTGAAGAAATAATCTAATGGGATAGGGAAGTTAGCATAAGCACTAAAAGTGTTTAAATGATCAAATTGTTGATAGGTTTGATTGCTTACGGGATCAGTCGCATCAGCATCAGCACTAAAAACAAATAGATTGTTGTCTTTTGAGGCAGTATAATTCATTCCTAGTTGAATAAATTGCAGAGCCGAAATTTTGAATTCATAATTGTTTAAATATGTTGGATCTAAGAATAAATTTCCTTGCGAAGTATTGTATTGGTCAAATGCATTGCCATTGTTTGGGTCTAAATTATTGTAATTGGGCTGGTTTATTTTTTTAGAATAAGATGCCGAAATATTAACATCATCATTCACTTCATAAATGGCACTAAGATTTGGAAAGAAATTGGTGTTTTTGAATTTTACTGGCTCTTCCAATGTATTGGTTACTCTTTTTACATGATAATCTTCAAAACGCAAACCAGCAGTAAAACTTACTTTTTTTATTTTTTTTCGAGCTTCGGCATAGAATGCTAAATTGTTTTCAGAATAATCAAAATCAATCATACTAGTTGCCGAATTGGTGTAATAATTTCCAATGTCATTTACTTGAAGGGTGTTGAATTTTCCTCCAGTACTGATGGAAAAATCTAATTTTTGAAAAGGAATTACAAAATCGTATTTCAAGTAGTAGTTCTTTAGATCGAAGTTGAGGTCATTATTAGCAAATGAGTTTTCGTCTGAAATATAATCAATCGCATTAGACTCGGTAATTGGTTTTTTATCAAATAGATTCCCAAAAGCAACAATGTCTAGCGTTTTTCCTAAAGTATCTAATTTGGTTTTAAATTGTAAACTGATTTCTTGATTGTTGTTTTTGTTTTTTGTAGTTCCTTGATTAAAATAATCAATGCCGTCGCCTGTGGTTGTAGCATCAAAAACGTTTCGGTCATTAGCATAATTACCATTGTAATTAAATAATAAATTTGATTTTTCAGTCAATTTGTAATTGGTTCCTAATCTAAAATATAAATTTCTGTTGGTAGTCACCGTAAGATTTTCTTGTTTTAGATATTCCATCGGGTTAAAAGCTGTAAATTCCTGAACAGTATTGGTTTTCGATTCACTGTCGATATAATTATATCCCAGCATGGTTTGCCAACTTAAGTTTTTTTCTTTTCCATTTAGCAGGATTTGCGGGCTTGGTTTTTGGTATTTATTAAAGTTGTAATTAATGTTGAAACTCGCATTGATCCCTTTTAGTCTTTTAGAACTAGTTACGATATTGATGACAGAGCCACTCGAATTTGCATCAAATGATGCTCCAGGGTTGTAGATAAGTTCAACTTTTTCAATGGCATTTGCGGGTAAAGTATTGAGGTAGTTTTGCAAATCATTTCCTGATAACGTACTTGGAGCACCGTCTATATAAATGGTAACTCCTTTTCCGTTTAGTGTTATGCCTCCAGTAGGAGAGGTGATTACTCCAGGAAGTTTTTTTACTGCTTCAAGACTACTACCACTGTTGAGCATGCCGTTGTCTTTTACGCTAACTGTTGTTTTGTCTGAATCTACTTTGATGTATTTTTTTTGTGAAGTTATAGTTACTTCCTTGAGTTCTGTAGATTTTTCTTTGATAGTGTCATTTTCAACTTTTGACACCTTTTCCAAACTCGGATTGGTTGCATCTTGAGCAAAAACAAATGTTGCGCTCAGGAGCATTCCTGTTAAAATTGTAGTTTTCATGTTTTGATTTTTTGATTGATGATTGTCTCATAAGACTTTCTAAAACATGAAATGTTACAGGGCTTCAAAAAAAAAATCAGGAAAAATTTTGAATATTAGTTTTATTGGTGTTTTCAACGCAACGTTTTCCTCCGCTTCCTCCACAAATACGATTGGAAGAGCAAGAACTAGTTACAATAAAAAGAGTGATTAGCAATATTAAGCTCTTCATTAGTATTTTATTAAATCTTGCATGCCCTTTAATTGTTCAAGATAATCTCTTTTGTTAGATAATCTCGGAATCTTGTGTTGTCCACCTAATTTATTGCTGTCTTTTAGCCAATCATAAAACAATCTTTCTCTTGCGACATTAATGATAAGTGGATTTAATGTCATATTATTATAGCGTTTGGCTTCGTAGTCTGAATTTAATGATTGTAGGGTATCATCTAGAATTTTTTGAAAATCCTCTAGATTTTCTGGTTTTTTCTTAAACTCAATCATCCATTCGTGTCCTCCTTTTTGCTTTTCGTTCATAAAAATAGGAGCAACCGTATAATCAATAACTTCGGTTTGGGTAAGTTTACATGCTTTTGCAATAGCTTGATCTGCGTTTTCGACCATTAGTTCTTCTCCAAAAACATTGATATGGTGTTTAGTTCTTCCAGTAATTCGAATACGGTATGGACTCAAAGAGGTAAATCGAACCGTATCACCAATCAAATAACGCCATAAACCGCCATTGGTTGTAATTACCATTGCATAATTTTTGAATAACTCAACTTCTGATAATCGAATTATTTTTTGCTCTGGTGTGCCAAAAGTATCCATCGGAATAAATTCATAAAAAATGCCATAATCTAACATTAGCAATAAATCACTTGAGTTGTTTAGATCCTGAATGGCAAAAAAACCTTCGGAAGCATTGTAAATTTCGTAGTATTTAAATTGGTTGTGAGGAAGAATTTTTTGGTATTGCTCACGATAAGGGTCAAAACTTACTCCGCCATGAAAATACACCTCCAAGTTTGGCCAAATTTCCATCAGATTGGTTTTCCCGGTTTCTTCCAGAACTTTATTCAATAAGACCAGCATCCAAGAGGGAACTCCTGCAAAACTTGTAACATTCTCATTGATAGTTTCTTTGATGATGGCATTCATTTTGGATTCCCATTCGCTCATTAAAGAAATTTTACTGCTAGGAGTACTGCTAAATTCTGCCCAAATAGGCATGTTTTCTATTAAAATTGCTGATAAATCGCCAAATAAAGTATTGTTGTTGGCATAAATTTGCGAACTACCTCCTAATCGCAAACTTTTGCCTACAAACATTTCGGATTCTTCGTTGTTGTTCAAGTACAAGCACAATAAATCTTTGCTTCCTTTGTAATGACAATTTTCTAGGGCATCTGTACTTATGGGGATAAATTTACTTTTGGCATTTGTGGTTCCGCTGGATTTGGCAAACCATTTTATGGGTTCGTTCCATAATATGTTTTGTTGGCCTTGTCTGGTTTGTTCGATATAAGGTTCTAAATCTTCATAAGTAGCAACAGGCACTCTTTCTGCAAAAGCTCTGTAGGATTTTATAGAAGCATAGTCGTGTTTTTTTCCATAAACAGTATCTTCGGATGAGCGGATTAAATTCATCAATAATTCTTCCTGAACTTCATTTGGGTACTTCAAGAAAAGCTCAATTTGGTGTATTCTTTGTTTTAAAAACCAAGATGCAATAGAGTTGATAATTGATAAAGGCATTACGATTTCTGATTTAGGATTTACTACTTTTTCCCTCTTATTTTATTCTTATAAAGGAGAATGAAATTTTTAGGACTTGAATATCGATGGACAAATGCTAACTTTGCCTTCGTACCAAAAATAGTATTTTTTTGGAAAAAACAATTTTATTTTAGTTAATATTATAACGAATAAGTAATCTTATTACTATATTCATAAATTTTAAAAACAGCAATAAAAAATGACTTACGAAGGTGTACTTACCAAAATGCAAACCGAATTTGCAAATCCGATACAGTATTATTTGGTTTTTGAGAATAGTTTTTTGAATATGAATCAGTTATTGAGCAAAGAGCTAGAAATTCGTTTTGTTGGTTATCAATGTTTGAATTGCAATAAAAAGAAAAAAATATACCGTCAGGGATTTTGTTACGATTGTTTTTATTCGAGTCCTGCTGTTGGGGATTGGATTATGAAACCCGAATTGAGTACGGCACATTTGGGGATAGAAGATAGAGACTTAGAATATGAACAAAAAGTGCAGTTGCAACCTCATATTGTTTACTTGGCATTGTCTAGTGAAGTAAAAGTTGGAGTGACTCGTAAAACTCAAATGCCAACGCGCTGGATCGATCAAGGGGCAACCCAAGCAATTTCGATTGTTGAAGTTCCTAACCGATATTTAGCTGGAATTACAGAGGTTGCTCTAAAAGACCATTTTGCAGATAAGACCAATTGGCGTAAGATGCTTCAAAATGACACTGAAGAAGTAGATTTGGTTGCAGAAAAATTAAAAGTACAAAATTGGATTCCTACAGAAGTTCAAGAATATTTTTATATTGAAAAGAATGATTTGTACGAAATGCATTTTCCAGTTTTAAATTATCCCAAAAAAATAAACAGTTTAAATCTAGATAAAACTCCAAATTATCAAGGAAAGCTAATCGGGATAAAAGGACAATATCTCATGTTTGAAGACGGAACCGTTTTCAATGTTCGAAGCTTTGAAGGGTATGTTGTGTCTATTGGAGTTTAAACGATGTGAGTATTCAAAAGGCTGAAAATAATGAAGCTTAAAAAGTTAATAGCCGTCTCTAATTACTCTGAGACGGCTATTTTATTTTGTGAAATTTTAAGGTTTTGGTTCTTCAGTTGTTTTTTTCTTTTTGAACAAACCGTTTATTAAGTCGTTTGCTTTGGCTTTAACATCTTCTTTTTGAGTGGAAGCTTTAGTAGTATCACTTGTCTTTTTGGTGTTTTTATCAAGATAATCAGTCAATGCCGTAGTTCCTTTCGAAACCAATTTCTCTTTTTGTTGTTTAGCCAATTGATTGGTCAAATTTGCTGTAGCCGATTTTAGATCGGTTGCGATTTTTGGATTGGTAAAATTACCTGTCAATACAGCATTTATAGGAATGTTTTCTAATTTTGCCGCATCAGCTGGTGATAATTTAGATATAAAAGCATTAGCTTCTTTACCTAAATATTTAACTGGAACATCAAATTTTACATCGTAATTCATACTTTGGTCAAAACCATGGGTTCCGCCTATCGTGGCTTTTATGTCCTGATATTTGATGTCAAATGGTTTTACGTTTACTTTTCCGTCTTTAAAAGTCAAAGCAGCTTTGATGTCGTTTAGGTTTACTTTGTTTAAGTCAATAAATTTAACATTCGAAGTTAATGCTTTTAATAAAGTCGAATTGTCAGCATTTAGGGTTGTAGAAAGCAATTGTCCAATCAAATCACCCGAAAGGCTGTTAAGATCTGGAGTCATTTCGGTAGCATCCAAATTTCCATTCAATTTGATGTTGGTATTTATTTTACCATTAACAACACCTGCAAGAGGAGCTATTTTTTTTAACATGTCCAATTGAGTGAAACTTTGTTGAATATCTACTTGGTTTAAGTTTAGATTCATATCAAAAACAGGGGTTTTACCTTTGGTCGAAACAGAACCATTTGCACCAATATTCCCTCCAAAAATAGATGTTTTGATATCTTCTAAAGTAACTTTTTCGTCTTTAATAGTCATTTTACCCGAAACTGCTTTCAGCGTTAAATTGTCATACAAAACCGTATTGGCTTTGGCTGCTAGAGTGCAATTTAGAAATGCTGGAATTTTTAGCGGTTCTGATTTTGTTGTAGTTGTTGTAGTTGTTTCTGCTTTTGTCTCTGTAGTGTTTGGAGCTGTACTTGTTGTCATAAAATCACTTACAGCTAATTGATTTGAGGACAGGTTGAAATTTCCTTTTAGCTCTTGTTTTCTAAACATAAAACCATAAAAATTATCCAAAACCCCTGTTACGCTTAGGTCGCTTTTTCCAGTTTTTGCATTAAATTGTTTTAACTGAATTTGATTTGGGTTAAATTGAACCAAAGCATTGCTAATACTCATATTCTTGCCATTTCCATCATCATAGTTAAATCCTGTTAGACCTATAGTTCCTGCATTACTAATGTTTTGGTATTGACTTTTTTCTACCGAAGCCATATCAAATTTGGTAGTTACATTGGCTTTCAATATTCCGGTAAGTGGTTTTTCTAGCTGAATAGGGTAGGCTTTTGAAAGATTTCCTAGATTGATAGTTCCCTTCAATGCTGCATCAACTAATGCATTTGTACTAATGTTTTTAATATTGGCTTTGGCATCAAAAACATCTTGATCGATTCTAAATGAAAGTTTGTTTAAGTTTACATAAGTGTCGTTCATAATACCAGTTTCATTTACTATTTTGGTGTCAATTACGATACTTTGAACTGATTTTGGTAAGTTCGGATATTGGAATGATCCGTTGTGGGAGGCAATTGCAATATTGAATTTTGGTATAGTTGTATCAGTAAGCATTCCTTTGGCGAATCCATTAACGGTAAAATCTCCTGTAGTTTTTACGCCGTCTAAACTCGATGCATAGGCTGATGGAATTAGCCCCAAGAAGTTCTTGAAAGAAGATGTTGGGGTTTTAAATTTTAAATCATAAACTTGTCCCGCTTCAACCATTTGAATAAAACCATCGAATTCTAAAGGCAATTGATTGATCAGGGCTTTGTTTTCTTTGAAAGTGTATTTACTTTGTTCTAAATCAATTCCTAAAATGGCATCCAATGCTAATGAAACATTTTTCATATAATTGATTTTACCCATATCAAAAGATACTTTTGCGGTAGTTTTGGTATCCAAATCTAATTTTGAAGCGTTAAAATCTCCTGTTCCTTCGTGATTCAAGCTGTCGATTATCATTCGCATTTGTGAACCTTCATCAAAATACTGAAATTTGAAATTCTCGATTTGATACTTTTGAATTTTCAAAGACATTGGATCACTTTTGGTGTCAGCTTCTGTCGGCTTGTCTTCTTTTAATGCGATGTCAAAATTTCCAATTCCGTCTTTGTTGAAAATAATATTGATATAACCGTTTTTTGAAGATATACCTTCGATTTGCATGGCTTCTTCTTTGCCTTTAAACAATTCTTTGATAGACATTTTCAAATTCAATTCACCCAATGAGACTAAAGTGTCGCCTTCAAAAGGAGCTTTGTTGATGATTAATAATTGCTCCAAGGTTACAGTTGCTTTTGGAAAGTTTTTAAATAAACTTAAGTCAGCATCCGAAAAGGAAACTTTTGCATCAACTTTCTCATTAATAGTTTCGGTGATTTTGGCTTTTATTTGATCTTTAAATAAAAAGGGGGTGGCAAATAAAATTGCTACCAATAAGACAAGCGTAATTCCAACAATTTTTAAAATTTTCTTTTGCATAGTAGGTTCAATAGTTTGGGTTATTTTTTACAAAAATAAGAGATTCTTAATTAGGGGAAGGGTAAAAATTTCATAAAACAAACCCTTTCTGTTGATAACGGAAAGGGTTTGGTGTTTATTTTGGATAACAAAATTAGTGCATAGAAATTTCAAAAGGCATTCTGGCTTGAATTCCTTTTTGGAGTTGCATTTTCTTGATTTGTTGAATCATGAAATAATTTTGTTCTCCAATTTCTTCTTTGAGTAATGTTTCTTTAGATTTTGCAAAAGGAATTTTTGCAAATACACTAGAGAGATCTTTTTCGTATTCTGGAAAGTTTAGTGTTGAGTAATCTTTTATTTTGGCTAATGAGGCAGCTTCTTTCAAGGCATCATTCAGGTTTCCAATTTTATCCACTAAACCAATTCTTTTTGCTTCCATTCCTGTCCAAACTCTACCTTGTGCAATAGAATCGACTTGTGCAAAAGTCATATTGCGACCTTCGGCTACATGAGTTACAAATGTTTTATAAACTCTTTCAATGCTTTCAAGAGTAACTTGTTTGTATTTTTCGTTTAAGGGTACAAACGGGCTGTAATTGGCATTGTCATTTGTTGTGATTTGTTCGGTGTTAATGCCGATTTTTGTTGCTAACTGATTGAAATTTGGCAAAACACCAAAAACCCCTATAGATCCTGTAATGGTGCCTTTTTCGGCAAAAATAGTATTGGCATTACAGGAAATGTAATAACCGCCAGATGCGGCATAATTCCCCATCGATACTACAACAGGTTTTGTTTTTTTGGTTAATTCAATTTCTCTCCAAATCAAGTCTGATGTCAAGGCACTTCCGCCTGGACTATCAACCCTTAGAACAACAGCTTTGATATCTTTGTTTTTTCTAGCTTCCTGAAATGAACGTCGCATAGAACCTTCGCCAATTACATCTACATCACCTTCACCACTTTGTATTTCGCCCTGTGCATAAATAACGGCAATTTGATTGTCTGTTTCAGATAGTAAGGCAGTTGTAGCTACTTTTTTGGCATAATCGGAAATTTTTACTTTGTTGTAGTCTTCGGTTTTTGCGACTTTCAAAGACTTTTTTATTGCTTGGTGGTAAACATCTTCGTAGGCAACAATGTCAACTAGTTTATTGGCTTTTGCCATTTCTGGAGTACGTGCCAATAATCCTGTAGCAATTTCGTTTAATCGAAGGATCGAAATATTTCTGCTAGCAGAAATGTCTTCGAGAACAGAATTCCAAACCGAATTTAATAAAGCGGTTGTTTGTTCTTTATTGGCATCGCTCATTTTATTTTCAAGAAAAGGTTCTACGGCACTTTTGTATTTTCCATGGCGAATTACTTCCATTTTTACCCCTGATTTTTCTTGTAAATCTTTGAAAAACATTATCTCTGTAGATAATCCTTTAAAATCTAATTCTCCAGCAGGGTTTAAATAAATGGTATTAGCAACCGAATTTATATAATAGTCTTTTTGGCTAAATTCATTGGCGTAGGCCATAACAAATTTTCCTGATTTTTTGAAGTCTTCTAATGCTTGTCTCAGCTCTTTGCTTTGAGCGATACCTAGAGATGCATTTTGATTTACAATTGATATACCGCTGATATCAATATCCGTTTTGGCTGCTGAAATAGCATTGATAATGTCGGTAAGTCCTACTTTGTTGCTTTCTGAAAAAACATCTACCCAAGGGTCTTTGTATTTTCCAGCATAATCATTGGATATGTTTTCTAAATTCAATTCAATAACTGTGTTGTTTTTTACTTCAACGGTATCAGATTCATTGCCAAAAAAGGCTGTGATGAATACAATTCCAAAGAAAAACAACATGAAAAAAATAAATATACCAACAATGGTAGCTATTACATTTCCTAAAAATCTCATAAAAAATAGTTTACTGATTTGTATTTAAAAGTGTTAATTCGTTACAGTTATGTGTAAAAATAAATTGTATTAGAGTGTTCAAAGATACTGTTATTCTAAAATTCTTTTCCTTAATTTGTGCTTAATTATGGAACATCAGCATCAAGTCATTTTATCTTTAGGAAGTAATCAAGGCAATCGTTTGAAAAACATTGAATTGTGCTTGGATCTTATCCATCAAAAGATTGGGACTATTATAAAGGTCTCAAATTTATACGAAACACCTGCTTGGGGTTTTGAAAGTGAGGCATTTTATAATTGTGCTTTACTGCTGCATTGTTCTAAAACTCCCGAGCAAATACTAGAACAAGTTTTGGCAGTCGAAAAAATATTAGGTAGAATTCGAACTGAAGGGGTAGGGTATCAATCTAGAATTATAGATGTCGATTTGATTGCTTTTGATTCGGAAATTATTAATGTAGCTCATCTTACAGTTCCGCATCCATTAATGCAAAACAGAAAATTTGTTTTGTTGCCTTTTCGTGATTTGAATTTAGATTGGCAACATCCAATTTTGAAAATGACGATTCCAGAGTTGATACAAATCACTCCAGATGAAAGTGTGTGCGAAATGGTTCAAGAATTAAAAGCTCCTTTGAGTGTTATAGCTTTAAACCAATATAATTACATTGCTATTGAAGGTAATATTGGAGCTGGAAAATCGACTTTGGCTCTTAAAATGGCGCAGGATTTTAATGCTAAAACTGTTTTGGAGCGTTTTGCAGACAATCCTTTTCTGCCAAAATTTTATGAAGATCAAAGTAGGTATGCTTTTCAACTCGAGATGTCGTTTTTGGCAGACAGGTATCAGCAATTATCAGATGATTTGTCCCAGTTTGATTTGTTTAAAGATTTTATAATTGCAGATTACCACATTTTCAAGTCCTTGTTGTTTTCTAAAATCACTTTAGAAGTTGATGAATTTAGATTGTATAGAACGCTATTTGATATTATTTACAAAGAAATGCCTAAGCCCGATTTGTATATTTATCTCTATCAAAATACCGATCGATTATTAAAAAATATTAAAGAGAGAGGACGAAGTTACGAACAAGATATTACCGCTGAATATCTTGAGAAAATAAACAGCGGGTATTTAGAATATATCAAAACTCAAACCAATTTGAATGTTTTGGTTATAGATGTTTCAGATCGTGATTTTGTGAGTAATCAAGAAGATTATCTTTATATTCTGTCCAAAATTCAAGGAAAAAGCGTTTTGTAACCGTTATCTTTTCAGCGAAAAATGCCCTTTTAATACAGGACTTTCTGGGTCTATTTTCAAAACATACCAATAATCTGTCGATGGTAATGCTTTTTGGTTGAAAGTGCCATCCCAACTGTGTTGGTAGCTGCTAAGTCTGGTGATTAATTTTCCATAACGATCAAATATTGTTACTTCGGATAGAGGGTATTCTAAAAGGCCTTTTACTTCCCAAGTATCATTAAAACCATCGTTGTTTGGTGTGAAAAATTTTGGAATAATAATTACGATAAACTGTTCTTGGTCGCTACTACATAAATTGATTTCTCGTACAGTAGCTGTTTGTAATCCGCTAGGTACATTGGTAAAAACATTTGAACTTTGATAATTGATGCCGTCTATAGAGTATTCAAAATAAGTTTCGGTTTTTACTAATTCTATGGTAACAGTTGTTTCGTCAACAATTACCTTTTTTATTTCTGGAGTGTTGTTTTCTACTACAGTAATTGTTTTTTTGTTGGTGCAGTTTTCAGGAGCTAAACTAGTAACGGCTACGGTATAAATTCCCTTGTCAATTATATCAACAGTTTGGGTAGTGGCACCAGTTGACCAAAGATAGGTCATATTGGATAGACCAGCGTCCAATGTTATACTTTGCCCATTACACTTTGCAATATTTTGATCGTTTACTGCAGGCAAATCATAAACAATTAAATCAATATTTTCTTTAGTACTGTTACTACAACCGTTGTTTACTGCTTCGGCATAATAGGTTGTGCTGTTTGAAATTGTCGAAGTTGTAAATGAAGTTCCGGTACCAATACTATTTCCTCCAATTTCAGAATACCAGTTTATGGTTCCTTCCGATGGAGTAGCTTGTAAAGTAAATGTGCCAGGCCCACAATGAGTTACAGGTGTATTAGTGCTGGTAATGGTTGGGGTATTAATTACTTTAGCTTCTACGGATTTTCTTGTCATTGGGCATCCTGCAACTTCTACATAAAAGTTAGTTGTTGTTGTGATATTTGGAGTGATAAAATTGGTTCCAGTTCCTGATGGAATAGTTCCCGTAGCTGTGTCGTACCAATTCATGGTCCCAATCGTTGCTGTCGCTTTCAAAGTAACAGTTCCAGCATCGCATGTTGAAGCTGGTGTTGTACTGCTAATCGTAGCAATTGTTAAAGTTGTGCTGGCAGATAGTTGTAAAACGGGATCACCTAGTGTTCCTCCGTATTCTACAATATATCCTTTCGGGTGATAAGGGCCTGGAGGATCACCTTGCACAGGGAGATCGTTCCAAGTTCCAGGGTTTCCAACAGATGGGTCTGTTATGTGAGCGTAATCTTCGTTGTTATTGCTGTCATTTGGCTCATTTGGAGAGTTCCAGTTGGCGTAATTTGGAGAGGTTCCGTTTCCTTTTCCGTTCCAAAAAACCGTGCCAGCTTCAGGGCCTGTGACCCATTTCCATTCTCCTTCTTTGGAAGCATCGGTTCCTCCAATCCAGCCAGCACCTGGGGCTTGAGCACCTGCTAATTGTGATTCATCGGCTGCTGTTAGTGTTGCTAAATACCCTTTTAGACCATAATAAGTTCTTACATCAGCAGCGTCTCTTGCAGCTGTCCAGCTGATGCCAAGACTAGGGACATACTCGTAATAATGACCATTTCTTGGTAAATAATTGGCTTGGCCAATACTAATTGAAAAATTTCGAATACCGTTTGGAGTTATTGAAGTGTTGTTGAATTGTACATCTTTGATTGCGCTTTCAAGATCAGCATAACTCACTGGTATCCCTGATGGACTTTTTAATGTTAGTTTGCCTTCGTTTGCATTCCAAATGCTTTGAATTGTACTATGTGACAAAGCGTTATTCAAGTATAAAGAATCTTCACCTTTTACGTAACCCGAAGAGATTTGAATGTAGATAGCATCGGTACCAGTGTCATCTGGATCGGTAATATTAATAGTGCTTACAATATTGATATAGGTTAAAGGGCAATAAGATTGATTTCCTGTTGCGGTAAGTATGGGAGCAACATTGGCCAGTGTTTTAGCTTTTTTGTTTTTGATTAACGAAGTTGAAAATCCTTTTTTTGGAGGATTTATAGGTGTGTTTGCATACCCAAAACATACAATTGAATAGAGGCACAATATTAGGTTGAGTGGAGTTCTTGCTTTCATTTTATAAAAATAAACTTTTTATTTAAAAAGCAAAACTTTGTCGATTTATTTATCGTATTCTTGTTTTTTTACGAATAAAATTATTGATTGAATTGTTTGAATAAATCCCAAACCACAATTCCAGCGCTTACTGAGATATTCAAAGAATGTTTGGTTCCTAGTTGAGGAATTTCAATGCAACCATCACATATAGCAACTGCATCTTGTGATACACCGTAAACTTCATTTCCAAAAACCAAAGCGTATTTTTGATTTTTATCAACTTTAAAATTCTGAAGAAAAATCGAACTTTCAACTTGTTCAATAGCAAGAGTGGTAATATTTTCTTTTTTTAAATTTGAAATAACGTCTAAAACATTTTCATGGTGTTCCCAAGTTACAGTTTCAGTTGCTCCAAGTGCTGTTTTGTGAATTTCTTTATTAGGAGGAGTCGCTGTGATTCCGCAGAGAATTATTTTTTCAATCAAAAAAGCATCAGCAGTTCTAAAAACAGATCCAATGTTGTGTAAGCTGCGAATATCGTCTAATATTAGGATTAAGGGTGTTTTTTTAGATCTTTTAAAATCATCGATAGATTTTCTTTCCAATTCGCTGTTTTCTAGTTTTCTCATTGTTTTCTAGTTTTCTTTATAAAAAAGGCTTCCTGGAATAAGGAAGCCTTTAAGTTGTATTTGATGAAAGCTTTTTTTAGCTTTTTGCTGCGTCTGGTAAAACAGTTCCTTTAATAGTAAGGGTTTTTGTTGGTTGTCCTTCAGCATTTGAAGTTACAGTTACCGTTTTTGTAAAAGGCCCAACTCTGTCTGTTGCATATTTTACTCCAATAACTCCTTTTGCACCTGGCATAATTGGCTCTTTTGGGGCAGTTGGTACAGTACATCCGCAAGATCCTTGAGTATTGGTTATGATTAAAGGCTTGTTTCCATTATTTGTGAATACAAACTGACGGTTTCCATCTGCATTGTGTGCAATTGAACCGTAATCAATCGTTTCGTTTTCAAAAACCATTCCAGCTCCGTTTACTTTTGGTAAAGCTGCAGCTGTAGTTGTTGTTTTTGCTTTTTTAGTTTTTTTTGAAGATTCTTGAGCGTTAGAAAATGCTGTGCCTAAGATGGTTAGCATTGCTAGTAGGAATATTTTTTTCATAGGTTTTATAATTATTTCACAAATTTATACAAATAAACAAAATTGTCTTTTAAATTTTTCTTAAAAGTAATTTATTTTTTTTGCCTTTAGTTTTTTGTGGTTTAAAATTATAAATTCGCTGAGTTTTAAAATCATTCTAATATAAAAATTTTGGCAGCAAAAGATAAGGTAGTTAAAGAGACTCCGTTAATGAAGCAATACAATGAGATCAAAAGGAAATATCCTGATGCTTGCTTGTTGTTTAGAGTTGGAGATTTCTATGAGACTTTTGGCGAAGACGCTATTCGTTCTTCAAAGATTTTAGGGATTACATTAACCAAAAGAGGTGCGGGTTCAGAGACCGAAACTGCATTGGCAGGATTTCCGCATCATTCTATTAATACCTATTTGCCAAAATTAGTAAAAGCAGGACTTCGTGTGGCTATTTGTGATCAATTGGAGGATCCTAAAATGACCAAAACAATTGTGAAACGAGGAGTTACTGAGTTGGTTACACCTGGAGTTGCAATGAATGATGAGGTTTTGCAATCTAAAACGAATAATTTTTTGGCTGCTGTTTATTTTGATAAAAAAGCGATAGGAATTTCTTTTTTAGATGTCTCTACGGGTGAGTTTTTGACTTCTCAAGGAAATGCGGAGTATATCGATAAATTGCTTCAAAACTTCAATCCTAGCGAAGTGTTAGTTCCTAAGAATAACAAAAATGAATTCCGAGATGCTTTTGGTGAAGATTTTCATAATTTCTATTTGGAAGATTGGATTTTCAAAGAAGATTATGCAACTGAAAGTTTGACCAAACATTTTCAGACGGTTTCCTTGAAAGGTTTTGGTGTAGAAGAATTGAGAGAGGGAATCATTGCGTCGGGTGCAATTTTGTATTATTTGTCCGAAACACAGCATAATAAACTCCAGCATATAACTGCAATTCAGCGCATTGCCGAAGAAGCTTATGTTTGGATGGATCGTTTTACGATTAGAAATTTGGAACTGTATCATAGTTACAATCCAAATGCGGTAACGCTTTTGGATGTTATCGATAAAACACTATCGCCTATGGGTGGGCGTTTGTTGAAACGATGGTTGGCTTTGCCATTGAAGGATGCTAATAAAATAAGAAGTCGTCATCAGGTGGTTTCGTATTTAAATGAGAATCAGGATGTTTTAAGAGATATTCAAAATCAAGTAAAACAAATTTCCGATTTAGAACGTCTGATTTCTAAAATTGCCACAGGTAAGGTTTCTCCTCGCGAAATGGTAAATTTGAAAGAATCATTGGATGCAATTATCCCGATAAAAACATTGGCTTTGTCAAGTTCGCAAGAAGCTGTAAAAGTTATTGGAGATAGTTTGCATAGTTGTGAGTTGTTGCGTGAAAAAATACAAACGACTCTGAATCAAGATGCTCCTGTGGCAGTTGCCAAAGGAAATGTTATTGCTCAAGGGATTCATGCTGAATTAGATGAACTACGAGCGATATCTACTTCTGGTAAACAGTTTTTAGAAGGTATCGAAAAAAGAGAATCTGAACGTACAGGAATTTCTTCGTTGAAAATATCTTTCAATAATGTATTTGGATATTATATCGAAGTTCGAAATACTCATAAAGATAAAGTGCCGACCGAATGGATTCGAAAACAAACTTTGGTTAGTGCTGAGCGATATATTACAGAGGAGTTAAAAGAATATGAAACTAAGATTTTAGGAGCTGAGGACAAAATTCAAAAAATTGAAAGTGATTTATTTGATCAATTAGTAAGTTGGGTATCGACTTATATTAAGCCGGTTCAGATGAACGCCAATTTGATAGCACAATTGGATTGTTTGTGTTGTTTTACACAATTGGCAATAGAAAACAAGTACGTTTGCCCAGAAATTGATGATACTTTCGAATTGGATATCAAAGAAGGAAGACATCCTGTAATAGAAAAGCAATTGCCAGTAGGTGTTCCGTATATTACCAATGATGTTTTTCTAGATAGAGAAACCCAACAATTGATTATGATTACCGGGCCTAATATGTCGGGTAAATCGGCAATTTTACGCCAAACCGCTTTGATAGTGTTGTTGGCTCAAATGGGAAGTTTTGTGCCTGCTGTGAGTGTTAGAATGGGAATTGTGGATAAAATTTTTACTAGAGTAGGGGCTTCAGATAATATTTCGATGGGTGAATCTACGTTTATGGTCGAAATGAATGAAACAGCGTCTATTTTGAACAATATCTCGGATAGGAGTTTGGTTTTGTTGGATGAAATAGGAAGAGGAACAAGTACTTATGATGGGATTTCTATAGCTTGGGCTATAGCCGAATTTTTGCATGAGCATCCATCTAAAGCAAAAACTTTGTTTGCAACTCATTATCACGAACTCAACGAGATGAGCGAAACGATGCCGCGTATTCAGAATTATAATGTTTCGGTTAAAGAATTGAAAGATACTGTTCTCTTTATTCGAAAATTAGTAAAGGGAGGAAGTGCGCATAGTTTTGGTATTCATGTGGCAAAAATGGCAGGAATGCCTCAATTAGTGGTTTCTAGAGCTCAGAAGATGTTGAAGAAATTAGAGAAAAATCATTCTAGTGAGGTTTTGAGTGGTGTGAAATCAGCGAATGATGAGATGCAAATGAGTTTCTTTAATCTAGATGATCCTTTGTTGGAGGAGATTAAAGATGAAATTCTTAATCTGGATATAAATGCCATTACACCTGTTGAAGCCCTGATGAAGCTCAATGAGATCAAAAGAATGTTAACTAGAAAATAATTTTTGAATTTAAAGTTATAGTTGTCAGAATGTTAAATTATATCTTTGTTTTTTTTCATAAAAACGTTTGTGTAATTAAATAAATGTTCTAAATTTGCAACCGCAATAACAGATAAGTGTTGCGGTTCTTTATAGAAATGAAATGCGAAAATAGCTCAGTTGGTAGAGCGCGACCTTGCCAAGGTCGAGGTCGCGGGTTCGAGCCCCGTTTTTCGCTCAAAACCATATAATGTTCGGATGTTGGATTTGTTTGTTTTTAAAAAAAAAAATATCTAACAAAAAAAACAAAACGTTTTTGCTCGGATGGTGAAATTGGTAGACACGCTGGACTTAAAATCCAGTGAACAGCAATGTTCGTGCGGGTTCAAGTCCCGCTCTGAGTACAAAAAAGCTTCAAACAATGTTTGGAGCTTTTTTTATTGATAAAAAAACGAGCGTCGGTCAGTCTGAAAAGTTTTTTTAAAGTTTGTAAATCTGCTGTCTAAATTCCTAAATCTTAAAATCGAATGGGTGCTTTTGTAATTAGTAAGAGATTTGATGATCAGTATAAGTTTGTTTTTACTTCCAGAAAAGGGAAGGTGATTTTTACAAGCTTGAAGTATGAGCTTAAATTTGAATGCGAAGAGGCGATTGCGTATTTCAAGAGTAATATTGGTTTGGCTACTTTTGAAAAACAACGATCTGCTGGTGGGAAGTATTTTTTTAAATTGTTTTTGGAAGGTGCGCCTTTTGCGTTGAGTCGAAAATATACTACAGAATTAAGAGTGCAAAAAGGGATTGATGAGATTGTTAAATACGCAACCGTTTCTGAAATTTTAGATTTTTCAGATAATAACGATCTTGTGTTTTTAGATTAATATCAAGGCTGTGTTTTGATGTAAAACAAGGCTTTATGTTGGTAGAAAAGAATAGTTTGGTGGGAATCCAAAAAAAAAGCTGCATTGAAAATGCAGCTTGTTTTTTTAGTGTAATTTAAAATTACTCAGCAGCTGGAGCTTCAGCAGCTGGAGCAGCAGTTGTGTCAGCAGCAGTAGCAGTAGTATCAGCAACAACAGCAGTAGTATCAGCAACAACAGCAGTAGTATCAGCAGCTACAGTCTCTTCAGCAGGAGCGTCAGCTTTTTTACAAGATACAACAGATAATACAGCAACAACAGCTAAACTTAAAAATACTTTTTTCATCTTAATTTAATATAAAGGTTAATTATTAATTCGTTGCAAAGATATAAATTTTTTAATATGTAAAATATTTTTTCATTTATTTTTTAAAAATAATTTTCGATAAAGTCTGTAGGTTTTGCATTTGTTGAATGAAAATGACTTGAAAATCATTTTTTTTTAATGTATTCTTATGTTTTTTAGATATTTAGGTTTTTTTGCTGTCTTTGTTATTGAGGTGTTATTTTGGATAAAATACTAGCGGTAGCCCCTTTGTTTTTTTGAATAAAATCAAAGCATATTTCACCTTTTTCTTGTCTGTTTTTTTGATTTTGTATCAATTCATCTAAAATGTTTCGGAGTTCATTTTTGTTTGTAATCGAAATGCAGCCTTCCAGCTTAACTAATGCCACAGCTTCTGCAAAATGAGTAAAATTGGAACCAATGACAATCGGAACCCCGAAAGTAGCCGGTTCTAAAATATTATGAACTCCAGGATTACCAAATCCACCACCAACATAGGCTATGTCGGCATAACTATATATTTTGGTTAAAATTCCAATAGTGTCAATTATAAAAACATCAAAATCAGCTAGAGCTTTGCCTTCTTTTTCAGAAAACAAAACCGTTTTCTTGGTTATAGAATTTTTTAGCTCTTGAATTTGTTCTTTTTTGATATTGTGGGGAGCAATAATAAATTTTACTTTTTCTTGCGTTTGATTGATATAGTCAATTAATAGGTTTTCATCCTTTGGCCAAGAACTTCCTATGACAATCGTTAAAGTGTCATTTTTAAATTGAGCAATAAAATCTAATGTGTTGTCTTTTTCTAAGATAGTAACAACCCTGTCAAAACGTGTGTCTCCAGAAACGGCTACGTTAGTTTTGTTTAGTTGTAATAATAATTTTTTGGAACTTTCATTTTGAACAAAAAAATACGTAAAAGCATTTAATGCGTTTCTGTAAAAACCACCATACCATTTAAAAAAAGCTTGGTTTTCTCTAAAAATACCCGAAATCAAATAAGTTGGTATTTTAAGTTTTTGAAGCTCATTTAAATAATTAGGCCAATATTCATATTTGATAAAAAAAACCATTTCAGGATGAGCTAATTGTAAAAAGCGTTGCGCATTTTTTTGGGTATCCAAAGGGAGGTACAAAGTAGCATCGGCAACAGTATTGTTCTTTCGAACCTCATAACCAGATGGAGAGAAAAAAGTAACCAAAATTTTATGTCCAGGATGGCTTTCTTTTATTTTTTCTATAACAGGAAGTCCTTGTTCGTACTCTCCCAAAGAAGCAGCATGAAACCAAATAGTTCTGTCATCAGGAGAAATTTTTGTTTGTAAAATTTCAAAAACAGGCTTTCTCCCCGCTACAAAAAGTTTCATTTTTGGACTGAACAGAGCGATGGCTTTTAATAAAATATTCGCAATTTGAACTATTAGGTTGTATAGGGAAAGCATATCATTTTTTTTCTGGGGCTAAAATACGCTTTCTTTTAGTTATCTATAAAATCATTCTGCTAAAATCCCTATTTTTGTTCCAAATTTAAAACAGAATATGCCCTTATAAATTTGGGAGTTTTGTTGTTAAAGAACTTTAAACAAAAGGTCATAATGAAAAAAATACAAATGGTTGACTTAAAGAGTCAATACGATAAAATCGCTGCAACGGTAAACGCTTCTATTCAAGAAGTTCTGGATACCAATACTTATATTAATGGGCCTTTGGTGCATCATTTTCAAAAAAATCTTGAAGAATACCTTGATGTTAAGCACGTAATTCCTTGCGCAAACGGAACAGATGCTTTGCAAATTGCTATGATGGGATTGGATTTGAAACCAGGTGATGAGGTGATTACTGCCGATTTTACTTTTGCTGCCACTGTTGAGGTTATTGCTTTGTTACGTTTGACACCTGTTTTGGTAGATGTGAATTTAGATGATATGAATATTTCTATCGATGCGATAAAAAAAGCCATAACTCCCAAAACAAAAGCAATTGTTCCAGTTCATTTGTTTGGACGTGCTGCCAATATGGATGCTATTATGGCTCTTGCGAAAGAGCATAATTTATATGTTATTGAAGATAATGCGCAAGCAATTGGAGCCAATTATACTTTTGCAGATGGAACCAAAAAGAAGGCAGGTGTTATTGGTCATGTGAGTTCTACTTCCTTTTTCCCTTCTAAAAACTTAGGCTGTTATGGTGATGGCGGTGCAATTTTTACTAACGACGATGCTTTGGCTCATAAAATTAGAGGAATTGTCAATCACGGAATGTACGAGCGTTACCATCACGATGTTGTTGGAGTAAATTCTAGATTGGATAGTATTCAGGCTGGAGTTTTGGATGCTAAGTTACCTTTCTTGAATGAGTATAATACTGCACGTCGTTTGGCAGCATCAAAATACAACGCTGCTTTTGCTGGCAATGCTAAAATTATTACGCCAGCGTTTGATGCCGATGGTGATGATCATGTTTTTCATCAATATGTATTACGAATTATTGATGCTGATAGAGATGCCTTGATGCAACATTTGTTAAATAAAGGAATTCCTTGTGCAATTTATTATCCAATTCCGCTACATTCCCAAAAAGCGTATGTTGATTCTCGTTACAAAGAAGCAGATTTCCCAGTAACCAATCAGTTGGTGAAAGAAGTAATTGCTTTGCCAATGCATACCGAATTAGATGATGAGCAAATAAAATTCATAACCGATAGTGTTATTGAATTTTTAAGATAGAAGCAAAAAAAAAAAAATCTCAAATTATCTAGATAATTTGAGATTTTTTTATTCTGAGAAATTTTAATAAATTTTCTAATTAAGCGTTCGCCGTAACAGCTTCTTTATTGATTTTTCCAATTAATCCGGTTAATACTTTTCCAGGACCAACTTCGGTAAACAAAGTTGCACCATCGGCAATCATTTGTTGTACTGATTGAGTCCATTTTACAGGAGCAGTCAATTGAATAATTAAATTTTTCTTGATTTCTTCTGGCGATGATACTGCAGCAGCAGTTACATTTTGATACACTGGGCAGATAGGAGTAGCGAAAACAGTTTTTTCTATCGCAGCAGCTAGTTCTTCTCTTGCAGGTTCCATCATAGGCGAATGAAAACCTCCTCCAACAGGTAATATTAAAGCTCGTTTAGCACCAGCTTCTTTCATTTTTTCACAAGCTAATTCTACGGCTTTGAATTCTCCCGAAATTACTAATTGTCCAGGGCAGTTATAATTTGCCGCAACAACTACTCCTTCTATAGATGCACAAACATCTTCGACAATAGTATCTGCCAAGCCTAAAACAGCAGCCATTGTAGAAGGGGTTATTTCGCAAGCTTTTTGCATGGCTAATGCACGTTGAGAAACTAATTTTAATCCATCTTCAAAAGATAATGTCCCGTTGGCAACCAATGCAGAAAATTCGCCCAAAGAATGTCCTGCTACCATTTCGGGTTTGAAATCTTCTAGGGTTTTTGCTAAAATAACAGAGTGTAAAAAAACGGCTGGTTGTGTAACTTTGGTTTCTTTCAATTCTTCGGCAGTTCCTTCAAACATAATATCTGTAATACGGAAACCTAATATTTCGTTTGCTTTTTCAAATAATTCTTTGGCTAATGCCGAGTTTTCATATAGGTCTTTCCCCATTCCTGTAAATTGTGCTCCTTGACCTGGAAATACGTATGCTTTCATCTTTTTTTTATTTTTTTTATGTATCAAATGTGATGTCAAATGACATTTTATTACTCTTAATTTAAAGATTTTAAAAAAATTAAAACTGAAAATATATTGTTTCAATCGGGATGCAAAAGTAGTGTTTTTTTAGGATTTACAAGAAAAGTTGAAAATGTTCTGAAATGAAAAGTGGTTGTCCAAAAAACATAATCTTGTCAAGCTGAACTTGTTTCAACTTCTGTAAACAATTAATGATTAATTGTTTTTAGATTCCAAAATAAATTCGGAATGAACAAAATATGACTTTTTGGACAACCAGGTTTGTTTGTGCTAAAAAAAGTTAATTATTGTTTTATCAATTGCAATTCAATGTTCAGTTTTACCTCTTCACCAACTAAGACACCACCAGTTTCTAATGCTGAATTCCAGTTTAATCCCCAATCTTTGCGGTTTATTTTTCCGTCAATATTTAATCCTGCTTTGGTATTTCCCCAAGGATCTTTCATTAATCCGCTGAATTCTGCTGGAAAGGTTACCGACTTGCTTATACCTCTAATGCTTAAATCACCTGTCAATTCATAATCATCACCTTTTTGGGTAAAAGAAGTAGCTTTGAAAGTCAATTTTGGATGATTTTCAGCATCAAAAAAGTCGCCACTTTTTAAGTGATTATCCCTATCGGTATTGTTGGTATTGATAGAGTTGATGTCTGCAGAGAATTCAATGGTTGCTTTTTCGAAGTTATCATCTTCAGTTGTGATTACTGAGTCGTATGTGGTAAATTTTCCTGAAACATTTGTAAACATCATGTGTTTTACTTTGAAACCAATTTCGGAGTGTGTTGGGTCGATTGCCCATTTTGTAGTTGCCATATTATTTGTTTTTTTATTGTTTAATAATGATTTGTTTCATTTTGATAAGACAAAATTATGGCAAGAATGAGAATGAAGCACTTAACCTAGATTAAGAAATGAAAAAGGAAATATTAAATAGGTATAATTTGAATATCAGTAGATTATTTAAAAAACAATTAGGTGTTTAGAAAAGAATTATTGGAGCTATTTATTTGGTTTAAAGCATTCTTCCATTTTGAAAAGTTTTCTGAATATACAGTTCTGTATTTGGCGATGATTTCTTGGTGTTTGAATTGAAAATCGAGATTCATTTCGTAGTTCCAATTGTTGTCTCTGAATATGGTTTCGAAGTTGAATACATTTCCAACCAACATTTTATAATCGATAATTAATTGCTGATGTTCTTCAAAATCAAGAATGGGCTTGATTTCATTATCGTAAAAAAGTAAAGCGGTTTCATTTACCGCCAGTCCCTTTTCTACCCAATGTTGTTCTAGAGCTTCGTCTTCGTATTTAAAAAAATCAGTAATATGTTTGTCCGAAAACCAATCGGGCAATTTGATATTGGGCTGATTTGATGCTAAAAATTCATTAGAATCCGATTGCAATTGGGCATTGGTTATCATCGAAGAATTGTATAAATACCATTCCGAATCCATCATTAGGTAAATCAGTTTTTTGGTTTTTAGTTTAGAGAGCCACGTTCTATAATGCACAAGTCCATTGGGAAATAAACCCGGGTCGATAACCATTTTACGAACTTTAGCATTAACAATAACTTGTATTACAGGAGCGACATGATATCCCCAATCGATCGTTCCGTTTGGTGAAATGTTTTTTTCGTCTATAAATGAGATTAGTCTAGTACTATATGAGGAATAAACAATAGGAGCAAAAGCCCAAATTTTGGCACAATGATAGCCTTTAGTACTTAATAACAAACTGATATAATGCGAAATATTATGGCAATTGGCTTGTTGATATCCAAATGGAATCCCAGATTGCACAATTTCCGCAAATAAATCGTTTGCTGTATTAAGCTCTAGTATGGAGGCTTTATTGGGCGTTAAAAGAGGGTGCTTTTTGATGGTATTAAATTTATAATATTGGAATTACATCTACTTCTACTTTTACTTTATGATCTCCAGAACTAAAAATGATTCCTCTCAAGGGAGACACATCGGCAAAATCTCTTCCATAAGCAGTTACAATATGACGTTGTTGCGGAATCATATTATTGGTAGGGTCAAATTCACACCAGCCCATTTCGGGAATATAAACCGAAATCCAAGCATGTGAAGCATCGGAACCTTCTAGTTTTGGTTTTCCTTTTGGAGGTAATGTTTCTATATAACCACTTACATATTTAGCTGGAATTCCAACGCTACGCAAACAAGCAATTGCCAAATGTGAGAAATCTTGACAAACTCCTTTTCGTTCTTTAAGAACCGTTTTTAATGGTGTATTGATATTGGTTGCCCCTGATTTGAACTGAAATTCAGTGTATATTTTTTTAATTAAATTTAAAACAGCTTCAAAAAGAGGTGTGTCAGGAAGTAAACAACTTTCAGCAAAAGCAATTATTTCTTCGTCCCAAACGATAAACTGGCTAGGCAATAGGTATTGTAATACTTCGATTTTCAATGCACGCTCAGTGATGAATCTCTGCTTTGCTTCTTCACAGGTAATCGAATTTAAAAGCTGTGGCGGATTATCTAATACTTCTATTTCGCTAGAAACTGTTACTCTCAATGATTTGTGAGATTGGTGTATCGAAAAATAATGACGTAGATTTCCGAAATAATCTTTTCGCGAATATATTTCGGAGGGTTTAGGTTCTATTTCTAATTTGAAATTTTTGCAAAGTTGTCTAGTCGAATTTTGTGGTTGTAGACACAAAATGCTTTGATAGTTGTGCACCTCATTTACATAAGTGTACAGCGTTTGATGTTTTAGTTTATATTTCATCAGTATCCATATTTTCAAGGGTGTCCAAAATAGAATGTTGCATTATAGAATGATTGAAGTACAAACTAGATAAATTATTAGAGACATTCGAAATACAATCAAAAACATCCGAAAGGGTTTTGTCTAATTCAGGACGAAATTGAGTTGTTTCCTCAACTTGTATTAAAATATCAGCATCTATCAATTTGATAATTGTACTGGCTTTTAAAGCTGATTTTTCGGCTATGCTCAATCGATTGGGTTCGTTTGTTTTTGGTAATTTAGAGAGATAATGCGTAAGCGTGTCTAATAAAAATGCCAATGTATAAGTTAAGTTTTTCTCTAAAAAAACCATATTAATCACAGCTTTTAGACTCAAATGCGATTTGTAAATATTTCGATATTGTGCCAATAAATGATGATTTTCCAAGATAGCTTCCATCAAAAGAGCTTCTTCGTCATCCTCTTTTTTATAGTTGAAAGTGGAACGAAAAATCGAAACCAAAGACAAAATGCGCTCTACCGTTTTTCCGGCTTCCATTAGATAAAAACCGTTGTCACGTGGCAATGTTTCGTAGATATTTCCGTAGAAAGAAAAAAGGCGAATGTGCAGTTTATCCAGAGCATGATTTACCGCATTAATATTGTCTGATTTGGTGTTTTTGATGATATAATGACTCTCCTCCAATAAGTTGATAATGCGTCGGGTATCGAGATTCCATTTTTCGCTTACCTGATTAATAGTGTTTAGCAAGGATTGTAGGTTATAAGCAACAGAACCGACTTTTGTTGCATCATTAATTAAAAGGAGCAATTCGATTAGTGGCTTTTCAAAAATAGCTTCGTTGTCATAGGTTTCTCCTGGTTTAATTTCCTTACCAACAAATCCTGGATAAGTTTGGGTAAGATGCGTTAGCGTTTTTAATAAAACAACCAAAAATTCAGGTTGCTTGTTTCCATGTTTTACAACATTTTCATTAAGTCTATTTAGAATTATTTTCAAAAAACTACGCAAGGCCATTGTTCTTTCACACAGACGGCCTAACCAAAATAGGTTTTCAGCATTTCTACTGGTTAAGGAATTTTTGAGTTGATTGTTGGTGTTTTTACGTTCAACATTCTTCTCATGATATTCTGTTGGATGATCGGTAATAATCCAAGTATCTTTTGAAATTCCTCCCACTTGATTGGATATTTCAAACTTATCTTTTACGGCCGAACTACGCGTTAATCCACCTTGCATTACTTTGTAATCATCGCCATCAGCAACCAGATAAGCTCTTATTGATGCGTATCGAGGTTCTATAGAGCCGTTTATAAACGAGGGAGTGGTAGACAAACTAACTTCTTCTTGAGCCACAAAATCTTTTGGACTGGCAAGAATTAGTTTTTTCAAATCTTCCAATTGTTCTTTGTCTAATAAACGAGCATAAATGGATTTGAAACCTTGTTTTCTGTTGGTTTTTTTAATAATTAATTTGGATAAATTGGCCAAAACATAGTTTAACTCTTTGTTATGACCGCACCACCAAGTTGCAATTGAATTGATTAATAATGGTTCTTTGAGTAAAAATTTACAGGCATTTTGCATAAAAGCCATAAGCCCATAATTTTCCAAAATACTCGTTCCGGGAGGGTTTAGAACCGTAACATTTCCCAAACGAATTACTTGCAATAATCCTGCAACTCCAAGCAATGAATCTCTGCGTAATTCCAATGGGTCGCACCATTCATCATCTAAGCGTTTGATAATAACATCTACTCGCTCGAGCTGATCGATAGATTTTAGCCAAACAAAACCATCTCTTACCACCAAATCATTTCCTTGTACCAAAGTATAACCCAAGTAAGAGGAAAGATAAACGTGTTCAAAATAAGTTTCATTTCCAGGACCGGGAGTCAGGAAAACCACATTTGGATTTTCGTTGGTTTTATCTCCAATGGTATCAACGGTTTGTTGCAATTGGTTGAAGTAAGGAGAAAGCCTATTTCGATAGGTTTTTTGGTTAAGTTCTGGCAGAATCTTACTCATTACGATTCTATTTTCCAGTGCGTATCCGGGACCAGAAATGGCTTGGGTTCTGTTGTCTAGCAGCCACATTTTTCCGTCAGGACCACGAGCCAAATCAACGGCATAATTTAATAATTGTTTATTGTGCTTTTGAATGATATCGAAACAGGGTAGGAGAAAACCAGAGTTGTCAAAAACCAATTCAGCGGGAATAATCGCATTTTTTACTAAAGTTTGAGGCCCGTAAAGATCTTTCAGAATTAAATCTAACAGATGAGCTCTTTGTTTTAACCCTCGTTCAATGGTTTCCCATTCCGTTTCGTGAATTAGAAATGGAATAATATCCAATTTCCAAGCACGATTTGATTCTTGAGCCGTACCGTAAACATTATAGGTAACTCCGTTTTCTTTTAGTTTTTTTATAATTTCTTCATTACGCAATTCTAATTCTTCAAGACCAATAGCTTCTAAAGTGTCAAAAAGCTCTTTCCAATAGGGTTTTACTTTGCCACTTTGGTCAATAACTTCGTCGTAAGAATTGATTTTCTCTTTATAGCTTTCGAGCAGTCCCAATGAAATGTCTTGAATCATTTGTTGATAATGAGTATTTTATGTTTTGTAATTATTGCAAAATAATAGCTTTTTAAGCGAACACCAATGCAATTGTCTTATTCTTTTGCTTTCCAATAATGTCTTAAATCCAAGGTGTAAGGATATTCAGGATTAATGAGTTCAATCGGTGTATCAATTCTTAATTCTGATTTGGATTCGATCAAAAAACGGGAAGTAGAGTTGCTATTGGCAATGGTTTCCATCTGCTTTTCTTTTTTTATTTCTTCAAATGTTGAAGCAGGAGTGTGGCCAAAATCCCAAAAACGGCTTATTTTTCTGGATTCGGCTTCAAAGCTATTTACAGGAAAACTATCAAAACTTCTTCCGCCAGGATGCGTCACAAAATAGGTACAACCACCAATAATTTTATTATTCCAAGTATCCACTAAATCAAAAACCAGAGGAACATCGATTCCAATATTTGGATGTAAAGCCGATGGAGGATTCCAAGATTTGTATCGAATTCCTGCTACATATTCGCCTTTGGTTCCCGTACTTCTTAGCGGAATCCTACAGCCTTTACACAATAAAATATGACGATCAGGAATAATCCCTGAAACTTTTACTTGTAAACGCTCTAGGGAAGAATCGACAAATCGTGAAGTTCCAGAATTAGTGAGTTCTTCTCCTAATACGTGCCAAGGTTCGATTCCCAATCTAATTTCCAATTGAATATTATCGATAACCATAGTGCCGTGATGCGGATATCGGAATTCGAAGAATGGGTCAAACCATGAAATATCAAAATTATATCCAGCATCTTTCAAATCATTTACTACATCAATCATATCGAGATAAGCAAAATGAGGCAATAAAAATTTGTCGTGTAATTCTGTTCCCCAACGAATTAGTTTTTTCTCGTATGGATTTTTCCAAAATTTGGCCACCAAAGCACGAACCAATAAATTCTGAACTAAATTCATGTGCTTATGCGGAGGCATGTCAAACGCTCGCAACTCTAAAATTCCGAGACGTCCCGTTGAAGAATCGGGCGAATACAATTTATCGATGCAAAACTCTGTTCGATGGGTGTTTCCTGTGATATCGGTCAAGAGGTTTCTAAAAATTCGATCGACCATCCAAAAAGGAACTTCTCTGTCTTTTGGAATTTGTTCAAAGGCAATTTCCATTTCGTATAAACGTTCATCACGGCCTTCATCGATACGGGGAGCCTGACTCGTTGGCCCAATAAAAGGCCCTGCAAAAAGATAACTCAACACGGGATGATGTTGCCAATACGTAATCAAACTTCGCAATAAATCAGGTCTTCTCAATAGCGGGCTATCCTCTGGTCTTTCGGCTCCTAAAGTTACGTGATTTCCACCGCCAGTTCCGGTATGGCGCCCATCGACCATAAATTTGTCCGTTCCCAAACGAGATAAAAAGGCTTCTTCGTAAAGAGCTGTGGTGTTGTCCACGATTTCTTGCCATGATTTGGCTGGATGTACGTTTACTTCAATAACACCTGGATCTGGAGTAACCATTATTTTTTCGACTCTGTAGTCGGTTTTGGGGAGATACCCTTCAATTCGTACTGGCATTTGCAATTTTTCGGCAGTGCTTTCTATAGAAGTAATTAAGTCAATGTAATGTTCCAAATAATCAGTTGGAGGTAGAAAAACGTATAGTATTCCTTCTCTTTCTTCAACACATAAGGCCGTAATAAAAGTATCCACTTCAAATAATAAAGACTCTTTTTGAGGTTCTTTTTCTTTCTTTTTTGAAGTTACTTTTTGGATTGCTTCAAATATTTTTGAAATCGTTCCGTAGCGTTTTTTTACTTTTTCGGAATAATCGCCCAATGGTGGTAAATCTTCGAATAAGCTTCGGTCAACAACTGTTTCTCTTTTATTTTTGGATGTTTTTGGGAGTGAATCTAAAGGCAAGCGTAACCCGATGGGTGAATTTCCAGGAATCAAAAAACAATTTCCTCTTCTAAATTCCCAAGCACAACTTTCCCAGCAATCATTGGGATAATCTTTTCGAATAGGTAATACAAAACCCGCAGGATTATTTAATCCTTTTTCCAAAACTTTAGCCAAATTGTGCCTCTCTATGGGATCTTTAAGATTTACTTTTAAAGGATCTAAATTGACAGGAAGCTTACCTTCTTCGAGAGCCCAATAAATGGGATCTTCGTAGGATGGTAATATGTTTTTGGTGTCGATTCCCAGGAATTTGGTTAACTCGTTTGCAAATTTTTCAGCATCATGAAAAGTGTATTGTGTTTGACCTTCTTTGGCTATAAGATCATCATTTTTCCATAAGGGGAAGCCATCTTTTCTCCAATATAAGCCGTATTGCCAACGAGGAAATAGCTCTCCTGGATACCATTTTCCTTGACCAAAATGAAGCAAACCACCGTGAGCAAATCGTTGTTTGAGACGTAGTGCCAAATCGTAAGCCAGTTTTCGTTTGAGAGGACCATCAGCAGCGGTATTCCATTCGGCACCTTCGTAATCATCAATGGAAATAAAAGTAGGTTCTCCGCCCATTGTGAGTCTTACATCTCCTTGAACCAAGTCATTTTCTACAAGGTGTCCAACATTCATGATGTCTTCCCATTGTTTTTCAGAATAGGGTTTGGTTACTCTTGGGTCTTCATGAATTCGGGTTACTTTGTTTTCAAATTCAAATTCTACTTCGCATTTATCGGTTGCACCAGTAACAGGAGCGGCGCTTTGGTAATGTGGCGTGCAACATAAAGGGATATGGCCTTCGCTGGCAAAAAGTCCCGATGTAGGATCGAGACCTACCCAACCAGCACCTGGAAGATATACTTCGACCCAAGCGTGTAAATCGGTAAAATCATTTTCGGGTCCCGATGGGCCGTCCAGCGATTTGATATCCAGTGCCAATTGCACAATATAACCCGAAACAAAACGAGCTGCCAAACCAAAGTGTCGTAAGATATGAACCAATAACCAAGCAAAATCTCTGCAAGAACCGCTTTTGATGCGCAAAGTTTCTTCGGGTGTTTGTACGCCGGCTTCCATGCGGAGATTGTAGGTGAGCATTTTGTAAACCTCTTGGTTGAGATAGACCAAAAAATCATTTATTTCTAAAGGGTCTTTTAGTTTTATTTGTTCTATGTATTTTAAAAATATTGGACTTTCCTCTGTCAGTTTTAGATACGGAACTAATTCTTGTTCGAGTATATCGTCATATTTGAATGGATATTTCTGAGCATATTCTTCGACAAAATAATCGAAGGGATTGATGACTTGTAGTTTTGCGAGGACTTCGACTTCGACTTTTAATTCTTTGATTTTTTCCGGAAAAACAATTCTTGCCTGATAATTGCCAAAAGGGTCTTGTTGCCAATTGATAAAATGTTCTTCGGGACTGATTTTAAATGAATACCCTTCTATTTGTGTTCGGGAATGTACAGCTGGTCGAAGTCTAAAAACATGGGGATATAGGGTAACGTTGCGGTCAAACTTATAAATTGTTTTGTGCGAAATGGCTATTTTTATGGACATAAGAAAGGTTTTTTTATGACATAATTTTACATATACAAATATTGAAAAAAAATCATTGTTTAACGAATTTTAATGAAAATAATTTATTAAAAATATCTTTAAATACTCGTAAATAAGTAATTTTATGTCTTTTTATTGATGATTTGTTAACAATTTGGTTTTAATTTTTTATTGTTAAATTTTGAAATGCTTACTAAGATGCCAAATGTTTTATCTTTAGCCCCGACAGAAGTGGAAAACCTTATTGTTCGGGGTTCGAACAATAAGTTTGAAACGTATGGCGGGACTAATGTTTTGGAAAATGCCTTTTGTTTGCTGCTTCTAATAATTAGTAATAATCCAATTTGGATTTAAAATATCTATTCTAAAAAATGACTGAGAAAGAGAAAATGCTATTGGGCGAAATTTATTTTGCCAATGATAAACAACTTGTTGAAGAGCGTACCAAAGCCAAAAGGTTATTGCACAAACTGAATGTAACTGAATATTTGATGAACGGAAGAGCGCGTGCGATTTTGCGGGAGTTATTGCCCAATTCGCATAAACGATTGTACATAGAACCACCGTTTCATTGTGATTATGGGTACAATATACATGCGGGGGAGAATGTGTATTTTAATGTGAATTGTGTGGTTTTGGACACGATGAAAGTGACGATTGGTAATAATGTTTTTTTTGGCCCGGGCGTGCATATTTACACAGCGACACATCCGCTTAATGCTATTGAACGAAGAACAGTCGAGAGTTCTAAACCTGTTTCGATTGGTGATGATTGCTGGATAGGAGGGAATGTGGTGATTTGTCCAGGAGTTACTATTGGTAATTGTTGTGTGATTGGTGCAGGATCGGTTGTGACCAAAGATATTCCCGAAAACTCATTGGCCGTTGGTAATCCAGCCCAAGTGATTCGGAAATTGAATCAGGAGTAAAACTATATAGTAGTATTGATTACGATTTTATTTTTTAGAATTTTAGAAACGGGACATTTTTCGGCAATAATCAATAATCGGTTTTTGATGTCATCTTCAATTGTGTTTGAAAAAGTGATTGAACGTGTAATGGTTGTAGTGAATTCGGGATCATTTTCTTGAAAAGCATTCAGAGAAATATTGATTTCTGGAATATCCCAGCCTTTTCGGTCAATATACATTCGTAAAGTAGATAGTGTACAGCCTGCTAATGAGGCTAAAAGGGTGGTGAAAGGGTCTGGTCCCAGGTCATTTCCGCCAATGTTTTCAGGCTCATCCATCAACAATTTACCATTACGCCACGAAATGGAACACAAATATTTTTGAGTTCCAATTGTTCCTGTTATGTTGTTCTCTAATAAGTTTTCCATAATGCTAATTATAAAACGTCCTGAATTTCTGGAGTCTTGTCAAAAACTTTCTTAGCAAATGGACAAAGTGGAACAATTTTGATGTTATTTTCTCTGGCATATTCTACGGCTTTGGTTACCATTTTTTTACCAAATCCTTTTCCGTTATTGCCTTCGTTTACTTCGGTGTGATCGATAATGATTTTATCTGGACCTGCAAAAACAAAAGTCATTTTGGCTTCAGTTTTGCCATCAACATCAATATAGAAAAAACCTTTTCTGTCGTTGATTTCTAATTGTACTTCTTCGTTCATTTTTTTGAGTTGCTAAGTTACTAAGATATTAATTTTCTATGTTTTAGATTCTGAGTTCTTTGTCTCGGAGACTTAGAAACTCAGAATCTTAGAATATTTTATTTAAAAAATTATTGATTCATCGGAATTTCCATTACCAAAAATTTAGCAGCAGTATTGGCTTTAATTTCAATTTCGGCGGTATCCCAAATTCCTATCGCGTCTCTGGTTTCTAGTTTTTCGCCGTTTACTTCAATTTCGCCTTCGATGTTCATGATGTAAAAACCGTTTCCTTCTTTTTTTAGAGCCAATTTTTTTGAGAAATCAGTATCGAAATCGCTCATATAAAACCAAGCGTCTTGGTGAATCCAAACACCAGCATCGTCAGGATTTGGAGATAATATTTGGGCGAAATCATTTTTCTCCAATGATTTGTCTAAGGTAATTTGTTGGTAACGAGGTTCTACGTTTCTGTATTTTGGGAACAACCAAATTTGAAAAAGTTTGGTACGTTGATCTGCATTTGGGTTGAACTCGCTGTGTTGAATTCCAGTTCCAGCGCTCATTACCTGCACATCTCCAGTTTTAATGGTTGCGGCATTTCCCATACTGTCTTTGTGAGCCAAATCGCCTTCGAGCGGAATGGTAATGATTTCCATATTGTCGTGAGGATGTGTGCCAAATCCCATTCCAGCTGCAATGGTATCATCGTTCAAAACGCGAAGCATCCCAAATTGAATTCTATCTGGGTTGTACCAACTTGCAAAACTGAAGCTGTGATGAGCGTTTAACCATCCGTGATTTGCGTGTCCTCTTGTATCTGCTTTGTGAAAAACTGTAGTTGCCATGATTTTGTGTTTTATTGATTTTTATAGTACAAATTTACGTTCGATATAAACAAAAATCACTTAATGTAGATTAAGAAAAGTAGTTTTCAGTATTCAGTGGCCAGTATTAAAAAATATTAATTTCTGATTACTAATAATCTGAACACTGAATATTACTTCCTCAGCATTTTACTTTTCATCTTACTAAAAAACTCCGGTGTTACTCCCAAATAGGAAGCAATTTGTTTTTGAGGTACACTATAAATTAAATTCGTATGTTTTTTGCAGAATTTTTCAAAACGTTCCTCTGCGGTCAAGCTCAAATTATCCATTAATCGCTCCTGATGGGCGACCAATGAATTTTCGATTAGGATTCTGAAAAAGCGTTCTAGTTTTGGGATTTCCTTGTACAACGTATCTTGGTTTTCTTTGGTCAGTACAATTACTTCGGCATCTTCAATTACTTGAATAAAAAGATTTCCTGGTTTTTGCGAAAGATAACTATACATATCGCTAATCCACCAGCCACTACAGGCAAAGCTCAAAACGTGTTCTACAATATTGTCATTGATATTGAAACTTCGCAAAACACCAGAATTGACGAAATAGGATTCTTTGCAAATTTCACCAGCGTTGAGCAAAACGGTTTTGGCTTTGTACTGACGGGTTTCTGTTTTGGACAAAAAAAGTTTCTGTTCTTCAGGAGTCAAAGCAACGTGTTTGTGTATGTTTTCGAGAATAGCATTCATTTTCTAAAAATACAATTATTTTTGTTGATTGGCTTGTAATGGCTGTTTGGTTTTTGAATTTTTATGGTAAACATTCAAATGTTTTTTTTAATGAAATAGAAGTCTCAGTGAATAATTATTTACAAGAATTTATAGATTCTTAATAGTATAAATTTTTTAGCGGAATTCTAGTTATTTCAATATCTTCTTTGTTGGTGGCATATCCTATATATAGATAATCTCCAACGACAAAACTTTTAGGATAACTATATCCAATTCTTTTGTATTTTCCTTCGTATTGCATTGGTTGTAAGTCTTTTTCTTTGCCGCTTCGGATTATATACGCTTTGTCAAAAACATAACCATCTTTGCTTAGCGTAATAACCAATGGATATCTATTTTTATTTCCAGAAGGGTTATTTACCATGAATGCTGTGCCGTTTGGTAAATTACCAGCACTTTGTTTGGCTCTTGAGTCAGGAGTGTCAATAATGGTGGGAGTTGTCCAGGTTTTTCCATTATCACGACTAACGGAAGCTAGTTTTTTGAATGTGCTGTTTTGATCTCTAAAAAGCATTACAATTTCGCCATTTTTTTGATAAAACCAACTTGGTTCCAGTTCTCTGCTAATAGCTG
The DNA here is from genome assembly GCF_040045115.1 of Flavobacterium adhaerens. Lineage (NCBI taxonomy): Bacteria > Pseudomonadati > Bacteroidota > Flavobacteriia > Flavobacteriales > Flavobacteriaceae > Flavobacterium > Flavobacterium adhaerens. The sequence goes on from NZ_JBDLZX010000002.1 coordinate 267,037, forward strand.
AATCTTTTGACGGGAGATTTTTCATTTCACCTGCTTTCCATCCAGAAATTCCAGAGGTATTATCAGTATAAAAAGGTGTAGCAATTAGTCCTGGTTGCATATGAAATGCCGTTATTATTCTGCCATTAGATAAATTGCGAAGATCTTGTTCTATGATTCCTTGTATTGGTTCGTTATAGATATTCTTTACAGGTTTAGGAGCTTCCCAATGTTGACCATCTGTAGTTGTTATGAACATGGTTTGCCCTCCTTTTGGCGTGTTGCTTTGTGTTTTCCAAACATTAATAAAAGCAATTAGAGTATCGTTGTGACTCCACCAACCGCCACTTGTTTTTATAATTTGAGGTTCGATCGTAGTTAAAGATTTCGGTTTTTCCCAAATTTTCCCATCAGTACTTCTGCTAAAAAATACTTGTGTATCGTCTGCATCTTCATCGACAGATGAACTTTGCCATTGTGCATACAACACTCCTTTGAAAGCAAATAAAACAACGCCATGATTGTATTTGTTTTCGGTTTCTTTGGGTGAAAATAGGGTAAATGTTTCGGCTCCTTGAGCAAATTCTAATCCTAAAGTTTCAGGTTGCTTGAAATCAAAAAGTGAATTTACCGAAAAAGGCATATCTTTTTGTTGGGCTAATAAATTACTATTAGGTAAAACGAGAAGAAAGAGAATTATACTTTTAAAATTTTTCATCATCTAGCTAAAAATGGTACTCATGGTTCATTCAAATATATTAAAAATAAACCTGTCCAAATTTTCATCAGACAGGTTTTTGGGGGAATATAGAATTGTAGTAGTTATAAAATGTAATAATCTGCCGTTTTTATTTTGACCATTTTAGAATATTTATTCGACTCAAAATGATCTGATGTATTAGAAAATTCATCATTGTATTCGTTGACCATTTGCATCAAGTTTTTCTCAATATTTTTGGCAATTGTCGAAACAGGAGTGTCTGTGGGTTTATTCTCGAACGGGTCTTGAAGATGAATTGCCATTTTTTCGACCAAGAAAAAAGTAGCGGCTATTATGGTAACCAATGGTATCTCAAGAGAACGTAACATTGTTGGCAAACTAAAAGGTAACATCATAATAAATAGATAAATGGTCATATGGATGTATAAACCGTAAGTGGTTGGAAAAACGGTCGATTTGATACGTTCGCATTTGCCCATGTGGTCACAAAATTTAGTCAAAGTTTGATCTATTTCGATTTGTTGAAAGGCATTGATTTTGTTTTCTCTAAAAGCATCTTTTAAATCTTTAGCATGCAAAATTAGTAGGGCATTAGGGACATGCTTGTGCCTTTTTATATAATCATATTCTTCAACCGATAATAGTCCTTTAATGGGTTTGTAAACATTTTCGCCTCTAAGGGAGTTGCCTAAACTGTAGCACCAAGCAGCTTGTCTTTTGGCCATTTTTTCGATAAAATTATTGTTGTCAAAAAAAATAGCATCATTGTAATAGGTTGATATTTGACGGATTAAGGTTCTGGAATCATTAGTTATAGCTCCCCAAATAATTCGGGCTTCCCACCACCTGTCGTAGGCCTGATTGGATTTGAATGCTAATAATAACGAAATTACAGTTCCGATTACAGATGGGATAGCCAATGGAATTTCGGTATTTAATTCGGGGTTTAAACGATGAAACACATCAAAAAGGCAAGTGTAAATCAATACGATGAACAGTTCAAATTTAATTTTACCCAAAATATAGTGTATAGGTATTTTCTTTTTTAGCAACATAGTTTAGAGGATTAAACTGTTTCTTCGTGTAGTGATAAAACTGGAATGTCGATATGCTGATTAACTTCGACTTGTTTTTTGTTTTTGATTTTCGAACGCTCGGTACTACGGGTTTCAATTACAAAATCAATGTCGTTTTTAGACAATACTTCCTCTAATAAAGTGTCTAAAAATTCTGAATTCTCTGGTTCTTTTTTCAATACTTTACTAATTTGTTGTGACGGAAACTGATGCGACAGGTATTGCTGAATGTCGTCTATGTTTAAACGGGAATAAGTATTTTCTACATAGATGGCTTTGTTGAGCCTTGGCGTTTCGTCATTGATGAGGTGTAGAATTGGTTTTTTTTGTTTTTTGATGCTATTTACTAAGTGCGAGTGAACACTTTTGGGGCTAGTGATAATAGATTTAGTTAGCAAAATCAAATCTACTTTATAATACTGTATTAAGTTTTTTAGAAGAGGTGTGTTTATCCCAAATTGGTGTTTGAATTCGAATTTGCAATTGGGGAAATATTCGATAAGGTTTCGGCAGTTGTCCAAAACTTCCATTTCTTTTTTAGAGATTTGATAGTTTTGTTTTCTAAGATAGTGTACTGCTGCAAAAACATCAATTTCTTCAGAAACATATAGAAGAACGATTTTCGAATTTTCATTTTTAGAATGATGGATTGCAGTTTTTACTGCTGAAATGGTATCAGGGGTTAATCGAGTTGGAATTAAAAAGTTTTTCATAAGTACATATTTTGTTTATACTTACAAAGAAACTGTGGCTAGATTAGAGTCGGTTTAAAATGAAATTAGAAAATCTTAAAAATTTACATTAGAATTTTTAATATTGGTTTTCTTGAATAAAATGGTAACAATGGTTCCTTTGTCTTTTTCGGATTGAATCTGTAATTCTCCATTATGCATTCTGATGATTTTCATGGCTAGTGGCAAACCTAATCCGTAACCAATATATTTACTACTGGCTTCTTTTCCTCTAAAGAAAGGTTCATAAAGATGCGGAATATCTTCGGATGGGATTCCGATACCAATATCACTAATTACAATTTTGATAGTATCTTTTGTAGCGCTAAGATTGACAAAAACTTCCTTGTTGTCTGAGTATTTTACACCATTTGCTACAATGTTGTTTATGGCTAATTCTAATAAGTTTTTGTTACAAGGAATGAATAAATAATTACTGTCTTTTACCGATGCGTCCAGTTTGATGCTTACTTTATTGTCGGGGAAGAAATTGTCTAAATCAGTTTTTACTTCAAATAACAAATCGTCTATTCGAACCACATTTTGTACCTGCTTGGTTCCGTCATAACCAGTTTGGGTCAGTTTTAAAAGACTTTCTGTTAGACTTCCTAGTTTTGAGGATTGTCTGTGAATGTTTTCTAATGAAGCGACATATTCTTCTTTCTCACGATCTTTGAGCAACATGATTTCGGCTTCGGCAATGATGGTAGTGATTGGGGTTTTCAATTCATGCGAAGCATTATTGATAAAATTGGTCTGAATTTCAAATGAAGTTTCCAATCGATCCAACATATCATTAAATGTCGAAGTCAAATCGGCAATTTCGCCAGTATGGCCGTCCGTTTGTAATCTTCGGGACAAATTGGATGCACTGATTCTTTTAACCTCCTTTGCAATATTCGAAACGGGAATTATAACTTTTTTGGCTAACAATCTTCCTAGAAAGAACGAAAGAATAAAGAAAACAATTATTCCAAGTGTCATGATTCTTGAAATATAAACCGTTGTTAGATGTCCTTTTCTATCGACGGCAGCAATGATTACAATATATTTTTGGTTGTTTTCGGTAAAAATTTGGCCTAAATAATATTTGTTATCCCGTTCAAAGGATTCTTTACCATTTTTTAAGACATTGGTGTAAAACTCATTGGGTAAATTTAATTCAGTATTGTACTCAAAAGTATTCTGACTGTTTACTTTCAGTACAAAATCTTCTTCTTGAATTAACTCTTCTAAACCATTTTTTTTAAGTTGTTTGTAATATTTAATTTTTTCAGGATCTTTTTGAAAATGAATCGAAGCAACAATTTTCGCACGATCTTCCAATCGTTTCAAAAAATAATATTGATTATTGCTTCGGAATAAGTAGAAGACCAGTACACACAATAATATCGTGCTGATAGACGATAGAATAACGTACGAATAGGTGATTTTCTTTTTGATATTATTCATTTTCAGCTTGCAATATATATCCAAAACCTTTGATGGTCTGAATCATTTTGGTTTTATACGGTTTGTCAATTTTTTTTCTCAAATAATTAATATAGACATCTACTACATTGGTGTTCATATCAAAACTAATATCCCAAACATTGTCTAGAATTTGATTTCGTGAGACTATGGTACCCTTATTTTTGGCTAAATAATATAATAATTTAAATTCTTTGTAAGTTAAAACAATTAGTTCACCATTTATATGAACCAACTTGGTTTTACCATTAATTTCTAAATTGTTAATTTTTATTATGTCTGGTTTGTGAGTATCCAAATTGGCTCGTCTGGCCAAAGCCATTACTCTAGCATTGAGTTCACTAAATTTAAATGGCTTTACCAAATAGTCATCGGCTCCGTTTTCTAGTCCGTTTACAATGTTTTCAGAAGTTCCTAACGCAGTTAACAGGAGAATGGGAACAAAGTTTTTGATGCTTCTGAGTCTTCTGCAAATTTCAATTCCGTTTATTTTTGGAAGCATTACATCTAAAACTACCACATCAAAATCATTGTTTTGAATCATTTCTAGCGCCGTTTCTCCGTCTAGACAAACACTTACCTCGTAGTTATTTTCGGTAAATCCTTTTCGTAAAACAGATAACAGGTTAGGTTCGTCTTCAACAATCAATAATTTCATGGTGTAATTATTAGTTTCTACAAACTTATAAAAATGAAAATTGATTTTGTAATGAAGTTGTGTTTTCTAATGATTTTCTAATGCATTTCATAGAAATGGACAGCTCGCAAGCTGTCCACATTTATGACATTACGAAAAGGTTACGACCTGTCCCTACAAAATTTTAATGAAAATGATCTTCCTCGATTTCAAATTCGGCATCTTTTTCCCAAATTTCCATTTCACATGGTTTGCAGTTGAATTTGAGTTTGTATTCCAATTCGCCTTGTTTTAATACCAAAGGTTCTTTGACTTTCTTGTCCATGTTTTCTCTGTGGTATTTCGGACATCGTTCTAATTCGTATTTGATGCAGTATTTGGTAGTCATCACTCGCGATTTTCCTGGATCCCATTGTAATTCGAAGGCTTTTTCGATTTCGGTAACACCGTGGCGTTCGTAGAATTTGCGAGCCGTTTTGTTCGAAACGTTGTACATGAAATCCAATTTTGTTTCAGGAAATGGGTGTGAAGTTTTGACCAATTGGTGTTCTTCACGAACGTAGTTTGCCAAACGAATTTCGGATAATTGTTCGAAAACATTTCTTCGCATTTCGTTTATTTTTGAAATCGGAAGGAACCAGTTTTGCGAAAACATAATCGTAATTTCATCAGCTGTGTAAGGGGTGAAACCAGTTTTAGCTAATTGGGTTTTGATGTTTTCTTCGATAGATTCGCCTGTTTTAGTTTGCTCTTTAGCATGATCTAAAGTTACAATACTTACATTTCCATCCTCATCTGTAGCGATTAGTTCAAAACCGTTTTCATTTTCTGTCAATAACAAAGTTGTGCTGATTTTACGAACGGCACTATCTTCTCTTTCTACAAGTTTGATGAAAGCGGCGTCATTGTTTCGGTAAATAAATGTCCCTTCTTTAATTTCTTTCAAAACGTTTGGATAAGCCAATCCGTTTTCAACCTTGTTCACATAAATCCCTTCGGCTTCATTGTTTTCGTTGATGAAACAAAGTCCGTCACCATTATTGAGCCATTCTCCGTTTTCGATTTGGTAAGCGTTTCCAATGGTTTTTATCAATTTTCCGATATATTGCCCTTTTGATTTTGGACTTTCCCAAGAACCGATAGATTGGTGTCTTTCGTTGACGAAATAATCGGTATAACCACGATTGAAACTTTTGTTTAAAGCAGAATCAAAAAGATAGGTACATTTTCCTGATGAAGCTTTGGTGTATTTTTCACTTCCTTCACCTTCTAAAAAGTGATCTAATTTTTGACGCAGATAAGAAACATTGTTTTTGACGTAAACCACATCTTTCAAACGACCTTCGATTTTAAAAGAAACAATTCCGGCTTCAATCAAACTCGGAAGTTGATCGGATACATCCAAATCTTTAATAGACAGCAAGTGACTGTTTTTGATTAAAGTTTCTCCGTTTCCGTCGATTAAGTTGTATGGCAAACGACAGTTTTGAGCGCAAGAACCACGGTTGGCACTACGCTCTCCGTTGGCCACACTCATATAGCAGTTTCCGCTAAAAGACACGCACAAGGCACCCGTTACGAAAAATTCTAGTTCTACATCGGCGTGGTCGTAGATTTCTTTTATTTGATGCAAATTCAACTCGCGTGCCAAAACCACACGCTTGATTCCCGCATCTTTTAGGAATTTAATTTTATCGGCATCGCGGTTGTTGGTTTGTGTACTGGCGTGCAATACGATAGGAGGTAAGTCCATTTCCATAATCGCCATGTCTTGAATAATCAAGGCATCAACCCCAATTTTGTACAAATCCCAAATCATCAATCGGCAGGTTTCTAGTTCGTTATCGTACAAAATAGTGTTGATAACCACAAAAACCTGAGCATTGAATAAATGCGCATATTTTACCAAAGCCGCTACATCTTCGATCGAATTGTGTGCATTAGAGCGGGCTCCAAATTGAGGAGCGCCAATATAAACCGCATCGGCACCACTATTGATGGCTGCCATTCCGCCAATTAAATCTCTAGCAGGTGCTAATATTTCTATTTTCTTCTTCATTTCTAAAACGTTAGACTTTTGCGGTATTCCCGCAAAAAAAAGTGTGCAAAGGTCTGATAAATTATTTGAGTTTACTAACGATGAAGGGATTTTTTTGAAATTGTTAACGTAATGTGATTGATAGTAGTTGAGGAACCGAGATTTTACAATATTGTAGAATGGGAATTTTGAAATTTATATTTTGTTTATTTTTAGATTTAAGGCTCCAGCTTTAGCTGGAGGAATTTAAATTGATTAGGAATGGGCTTTAGCCAAATGTGTAGTTTGGCTAAAGCCTTTTTAGAGAGCTTAATTTTAACGTCCAGCTAAAGCTGAAGGTAATTAAATTTTAGTTCTTTTGAAAATAAAAGTTTTTTGTTTCTTGTTTTGCGTGAGGGATAGAAACGGCATCCTTTTGTGGTGGGGTTCACCACAAAAGATAGAGAGGATAGCCCGACCCGAAGGGGTACGCCCAAAATGAACACATAAAAAAAACAGCTTAAAGTAAAAAGTGATGAAACTTTGAACCTTAAACCGTTTTACTAAAACTTAGAATATGTTTATGCCGTCAAAGCTTCTTTGATTCTGCGTAATGCCTCTGTTAATAAAGCTTCGCTGGTTGCGTAAGAGAAACGGATACAGTTCGGGTTACCAAAAGCGTCTCCTGTTACGGTAGCAACATTTGCTTCTGCTAATAAATACATAGAAACATCGTTTGCATCTTTAATTTCTTTTCCTCTTAATGTTTTTCCAAAGAAAGATGAAACGTCTGGGAATACGTAGAAAGCTCCTTCAGGAACGTTAATTTTTACACCTGGAATTTCTTTCAATAATCCAACTACCAAGTCTCTACGACCGTGGAAAGCTTTTACCATATCGTTTAATACGCTTGGATCAGCATCTACAGCAGTAATCGTAGCTCTTTGTGCAACTGAGTTAGCTCCAGAGGTTACTTGTCCTTGAATTTTTGTACAGGCTTTAGCGATAAATTCGGGTGCTCCGATATAACCAATTCTATATCCTGTCATAGCAAATGCTTTTGCCACTCCGTTTACAGTTATCGTTTTGTCTAACATTCCTGGGATAGAACCGATACTGCAGAAAGTTCCTGAGAAATTGATGTGCTCATAGATTTCGTCAGCAACTACGTAAATATTTGGATGTTTTTCTAAAACTTTAGCCAAAGCTGTTAATTCTTCTCTGCTGTAAACTGATCCAGAAGGATTACATGGAGAAGAGAACCACATCATTTTGGTTTTGGGTGTGATAGCAGCTTCTAATTGCTCAGGAGTGATTTTGAAATCAGTATCTACAGAAGTTGGAACTTCTACTGGCACACCTCCTGATAATTTTACAATTTCGAAATAAGAAACCCAGTATGGTGCTGGTAAAATAACCTCGTCACCATCGTTTAACATTACTTGAGCAATGTTGTATAATGATTGTTTTGCTCCTGTAGATACTACAATTTGAGACGGTTTGTATTCCAATCCGTTGTCTCTTTTGAATTTTCTGCAGATAGCTTCTTTTAAATCTTGGTATCCATCAACTGGTGAATAAGTACTGTAGTTTTCATCGATTGCTTTTTTGGCTGCTTCTTTGATGAAATCAGGTGTGTTAAAGTCTGGTTCTCCTAAACTTAAGCTGATAATGTCTTTTCCTTGCGCTTTTAATTCACGTGCCAAAGCTGCCATTGCTAATGTTTGCGATGTAGCTAGATTGTTAATTCTGTCTGAAAGTGGATTACTCATTAAATTGTAATTTTTTAGTTTTTAGTTAAATTATTATAAAGCTGGTTTTAATCCCAGCGTTCTTAAATGTTTGAAATGTGCAATTACAGCAGCAGTCATCGTTTTGTATTCATAATACGGCAACTGACATTCTTGGGCTGTTTGTTTTACAATTTTTGCAATTTTTCCATAATGTACGTGACTAATATGAGGGAAAATATGATGCTCGATTTGATGATTTAATCCTCCGGTGTACCAATTGATGATTTTGTTTTTTGGAGCAAAATTAACGGTGGTAAATAACTGGTGAATTGCCCAAGTGTTTTCCATTTCGCCTGTTTCACTTGGTTGCGGATTGGCAGCTTCATCCACAACATGTGCCAATTGAAATACAATACTTAGGATCAATCCAGCGGTATAATGCATAACAAAAAAACCAACCAAAACTTTCCACCATGTGATTCCAATAAGCATTGGCAAAACCATCCAGATCATCAAATAGATAATTTTTGTAATGATCAATGTAGTCCAAAGTACTTTTGGACTTTTAGGTTCACCATAATATAATTTTCGTTTTAAGTAACGGCTCATTTGTTTAAAATCGGTAGTGAGAGCCCAATTGAATGTTAGCAAACCATATAGAAACACTGCATAGTATTGTTGGAATTTGTGGTATTTATGCCACTGAGCTTCTTTAGAAAAACGCATGATTCGACCAGCTTCAAGATCTTCGTCATGTCCAATAATGTTGGTGTAGGTATGGTGTAAAACGTTGTGTTGTACTTGCCAGTTATGAACGTTTCCAGCTAATACATATATGGTTCCGCCCATGATTTTGTTGACCCAAGTTTTTTTAGAATAGGAACCATGATTGGCATCGTGCATAACATTCATGCCAATTCCTGCCATGCCAAATCCCATAACAATTGTTAAAAGTAAATGTATCCAAAAAGACATGTCTAATGTTAATATTAAAAAATAAGGCACAAGAAATACCGTGAATAAAATCACCGTCTTTAAATGAATTTTCCAATTACCCGTTTTCTCGATGTTGTTTTCTTTGAAATAACTGTTTACTCGAGAATTAAGTGTCCTGAAAAATTTTAAATTGTCTTGCTTGGCAAATGTGGGAGCGGTGTTATTCATATTAATTTTAAATAGTTGTCAAAGGTAATTATTATAAATTCTCAATTTGCAAAAATGAGTTAAATATTTCAATCGTAAAGTAGTACTTTTGTTAAAAAATTAGACCAATGAATGAGATATTGAAATATTTTCCAGATTTGACTCCTACTCAAATCGAACAGTTTCAAAAATTAGACTTTTTATACCACGATTGGAACGAAAAAATCAATGTGATTTCTAGAAAAGATATTGATTCATTATATACAAAACACATTTTACATTCTTTAGCTATTGCCAAAGTCAATAAGTTCGAACCTGGAAGCTATGTGCTGGATGTTGGTACTGGTGGCGGATTTCCTGGTATTCCGCTGGCTATACTTTTTCCGGAAACCCGTTTTTATCTAATCGATGTTATTGCTAAAAAAATAAAAGTAGTCAAAGCTGTTGCCGAAGCTTTGGAGTTAAAAAATGTAAAAGCAGAACAAATTCGTGCCGAAAATGTAAAGGGAGATTTCGATTTTATTGTGAGTCGTGCCGTTACCAATATGCCAGATTTTGTATCGTGGATCAAGACTAAAATAAAAAAACAACACAAGCACGAGTTAAAGAACGGAATTCTCTATTTGAAAGGAGGAGATTTGACCGAAGAATTAAAAGATTTTCCTAAAGCTACCTTATATAATATCGCTGATTTTTTTGATAACGAATTTTTTGAAACCAAAAAAGTGGTGCATTTACCCTTAAAGTTTGTAGTGTAAAAACAATAAAAAGCCTGATTTTAAACCCTAATAAATAATATTATAATGAATAGAATACAATCATTTTGTGTTTTGTTGACACTTATTGTGTCTTTTAATAGCCATGCGCAAGATTCAGAAGTTGGAAATTGGTTTTTGTATTTTGGTAACCAAAAAATAAATAGCCGTTGGAATTGGCATAATGAGGTGCAATACCGAAATTACAACTTTGCTGGTGATCTTGAACAATTATTATTGAGAACTGGAATTGGATATAATTTGTCTGAGAATAATAACAACATCTTGTTAGGATATGCTTATATCAATTCGGAGCCTTATGTTCCGTTGACTGATGATAAATTAAGTGTAAATGAACATCGAATATTTCAACAATTTATTACAAAACAAAATTTTGGAAGAGTAAATATTCAACATCGATATCGTTTTGAACAACGATTCATAGAAGAGGATTTCAAAATGCGTTTGCGATATTTTCTTTCACTAAATGTTCCAATTAATAAAAAGGAAATGGATAAAAATGCCATTTACGCTTCAGCTTACAATGAAATTTTTATCAATACTGAGGCTGAACCTAATTTTTTTGATCGGGATCGTATTTATGGAGGAATAGGATATTGTTTTAATAAAAGTCTAAAAATGGAAGTTGGTGTAATGTCGCAAATTTTGAACAATTCTAGTCGAACTCAATTTCAAATTATGTTTTTTAACAGTTTGCCTTTTTAAATTTTTGTACGCTTAGGATGTAAGTATAATATTGTGATAATCAATAGTGAGTCTAATTTTTTTATATTTGAAAATACTTAAATAAAGTTAGGATGAATAGAAGGAAGTTTTTTAAAAACGGCTCGTTGTTTACAATTGGAGCTGCAATTGTAAATCCGTTTGAAGGAGCTGCAAATGTTTTGGATTTAAAGGCAGCAAATAAAAACAAAAAAGCAAAAAACATTATTTTTTTGGTTAGCGACGGAATGAGTACTGGAACACTTAATATGACCGACTTGTTTCTGAATAGAAAAAACGGAAAGACTTCCAATTGGATGCAGTTATATAAGGAAGGTAAGGTTACTAGAGCTTTGATGGATACAGCTTCTGCTAGTTCTATTGTAACTGATTCTTCGGCAGCGAGTTCTTCTTGGGGAGGTGGTTTTCGTGTTAATAATGGGACTCTCAATTTTAGTCCACAAGGAGAACCACATTTACCAATTTGGCAAAAATTTAAGCAATCAGGAAAAATGGCGGGATGTGTAACGACTGTTCCAATCACGCATGCAACACCAGCGGGTTTTTGTGTTAACAGTAAAAGCCGAAATGCTCAGGAAACTATTGCTGAACAATATTTAGAATTGGGTTTTGATATTATGATGGGAGGAGGCGCTAATTATTTTAGTCCGGAATTAAGAAAGGATAAGAAAGATATATTTGCTGCTTACACTTCAAAAGGATACCAAGTTGTAAAAACAAAATCCGAAATGGACGGGGCATCAAATTCAAAACCTATTTTAGGGGTATTTGCAGATGATGGACTTCCGTATTATGTGGACCGAAATAACAATGAAAATTTAAAAATGTCCGTTCCAAGTTTGGCAGAAATGGCTCAGAAAGCAATCGACAGAATGAAAAATCATAAAAATGGTTTTGTTTTGCAGATTGAAAGTGGTAAGGTAGATTGGGCAGCTCATGGTAATGATATTGCTGGTTTGATAAATGATCAGATTGAATTTGATGAAGCAATAAAAGTGGCTATTGATTTTGCAGAAAAAGACACAGAAACGTTAGTAATTATTACCACCGATCACGGTAATGCCAATCCCGGTATCATCTATGGAAAAAATGCTAATGACAATTTTGATAGCATCCAGAAATATACACAGACGAACGAATGGATCCTGAATCAGATAAAAAAGGATACTTCTATTACTGAGGTAAAGGAAATTATCGAAAAAGCAAATGGTCATGCTGTTTCAGATCAGGAAGCCAAAACCGTCTTGGGCTATTACGACGGACTGTATAAAGATGAAGGTTTGTACAATTACAAAAAATTGCCTTTTAAAGCATTTGCAGAAATGCAGGGGAAAGTAAATTCCGTTGGTTGGATTAGTATGGATCATTCTGCTGATTATGTCGAATTGGCAATGTATGGTCCAGGAAGTGAGCTTTTAAAGCCTTTTGTAAAAAATACCGATTTGCATTATCTTATGTTACAAGCGGCAGAAGTAGAAAATAAGTTTTAATATTTAAGTAAATCCGTTGGGTGTAATTTTTAAAAAGTGTCAGTTCGAGTATTTTTTGTGGAGAGAAACAGAACAAAACTTCTCGATGCGTTCCGTACTCGAAGTGCCCTGTATTGAGAACCTTTTTTAATGATAGTTTTTCTGTTCTTGATACAATTTTCTATCGAAAACTACTCGAACTGACGAAAAATCATCATCAAAAACTATCTCACAAACAAGGTTTTACATAAACTAAAAATAAGTAAAAGCCGAATCTTTCTGAAAAGATTCGGCTTATTATATTAACAAAGCCCTTTAAGACTATTCTCCTAAAAATGGGTATCTGTAATCTACTGGAGTTACAAAAGTTTCTTTGATTGTTCTTGGTGAAACCCAACGCAATAAGTTCAATGCAGAACCTGCTTTGTCGTTTGTTCCAGAAGCTCTTGCTCCACCAAAAGGTTGCATTCCTACGATTGCTCCTGTTGGTTTATCATTAATGTAGAAGTTTCCGGCAGCGTTTTGTAAAGCAACTGTTGCTTCTTCGATAGCGTAACGGTCTTGGCTGAAAACTGCTCCAGTCAATGCATACTCGGAAGTAGTATCAACTAGTTTCAGAGTTTCGGCCCATTTAGCATCTTCGTAAACGTAAATAGTAATTACTGGTCCAAATAATTCGGTTTCCATTGTAGTGTATTTTGGATCTGTAGTTACGATAACAGTTGGTTCTATAAAATACCCAACTGATTTGTCGTAGTTTCCACCAACGATAATTTCGGTATTTGCATCTTTCTTTGCTTGATCAATATAACTAGCCAATTTATCGAAAGAACCTTCGTGAATTACGGCAGTAATAAAATTTCCAAAATCTTCTGGAGATCCCATTTTCATTGATTTTACATCAGTAATTAATTGTTCTTTAACAGCAGGCCATAAACTTTCTGGGATATAAGCTCTAGAAGCGGCAGAACATTTTTGTCCTTGGAATTCAAATGCCCCACGAACAATACCTGTGGCAACTTGTTTTGCATTTGCGCTTGGATGTGCAATGATAAAATCTTTACCTCCAGTTTCTCCAACAATTCTTGGATATGTTTTGTATTTGTGAATATTGGTTCCAATTTTTGCCCAAATGTCTTTAAACACATGAGTAGATCCAGTAAAGTGTACTCCAGCAAAATCAGGACTTGCCAAAACTGTATCGGTAATCATTAAAGCATCTCCAAAAACCACATTGATAACTCCGTCAGGAACTCCAGCTTCTTTGAAAACATCAATAATTACTTTTGCAGAGAATACTTGGCTATCACTTGGTTTCCAAACCACAACGTTACCCATCATGGCTGCACTTGCAGGTAAGTTGGCAGCAATAGCTGTAAAGTTAAATGGCGTAACGGCATAAATGAAACCTTCAAGAGGTCTGTATTCTAAACGGTTCCACATATCTGATGCAGATTTTGGTTGGTCTGCATAAATTTGAGTCATAAATTCTACATTGAAACGCAAGAAGTCAATTAACTCACAAGCGGAATCAATCTCAGCTTGGTGAATATTTTTAGATTGACCAATCATAGTCGCTGCATTTATCTTTGCTCTATAAGGCCCTGCAATCAATTCAGCTGCTTTAAGAAAAATAGCTGCTCTTTGTTCCCAAGCCATATTAGCCCATGCAGTTCTTGATTCTAAAGCATTGGCAATGGCTTTTTCTATATGTGATTTTTCAGCTAAATGATATGATCCAACGATGTGTTTGTGATCGTGTGGAGCTGTAATGTTTTTGGTGTTTCCTGTTTTGATTTCTTCACTACCAATGTATAACGGAACATCAATTTTAGAGTCCCACATTGCTTTGTAAGCTGATAAAACAGCTGCTTTTTCGGGTGAATTTGGTGTGTATCCTTTTACAGGTTCATTAACCGCTTTGGGCACATTAAAAAATCCTTTTAACATAACTTTGTATAATTAATTAGTAAGCAATTATATAATTTGATGCAAAAGTACAAAGGAATGATTTAAATTATGCTAAAAATGTCATAATAAAAGTCAATTTTAATTAAGAGCAAAGGGAGCACACATTCTAAAAGTAGGAACAATTACTCTGAATGATTTTGTAGTGGTGAAGTTTATCATGTTGAAATATCCTTTCATCGCACCGTAAGGGGATGATAATAAACAACCTGAGCTATATGTGTGTCGTTCTCCTGGTTTTAAAACGGGTTTTTTCCCAATAACGCCTTCTCCATCTACAAATTCTAAATCGTTTAAGGAATCGTAGATTTCCCAATGACGTGAAGTCAGTTGTACTGAATCTTTACTGTGGTTTTCGATGGTAATTTCGTAACTAAAAGCAAAATGGATTTTGTAGTTTTTGAAGTACGTGCCTTCAAAACTAGTCAAAACTGAAATTTTAATGCCTCTAGTTATTTGAGTAACCATGATAATGTGCTAATTAAGTGCTATTTGAAAGCAAATCTACGAAAAAAATGAATCATTTATGTTAAAATAACCAAAGTTTTCTAATTTGTAATATTTAATGAATTGGCTGTTCCTTTTCCGATGACTTTTTCATACCGATCAATAGAATTTTTGTAATATACCAAAACCGTATAGTCATTCTCGGTTTGATAAAAATTTCCGTCTGGAGCATTCTCAAGATCAATGATTCCTTTACTATTTACAGTTAGATATTGATAATTTGTAAATCCTTGTTTGATCAAAATGGCTTTCTCGTATTGCCCTGTTTTGGTATTAAAATCCATTTTGTTTTCTGGAGTCATGCTGTAGTTGTTGAACATTCCAACCACATAAATAGACGAACTTGGACTGATTAAAGGAGCAGACAACGTAAAATAGACCCAAGAATAATCAGATTCAGTAATGTTGTTTTCGGCATTAAGCTGTCTTACACTAAAGTTTCCATTAAGATCCTGATAAGTAGAGTATGGAAAACTGGTTTTGGCTTCATTTCTAAATAAATGGGTGTTGTAAATACCATTGTCTGAATTAACAAAACTCACATAATTATTGGGGCTTTTGATGTCTTTTGAATCAAAATTTAAAAACTCATTTCCTGCCCAAAATTGCGTTTGTTGATCGTACTTGTAAACATAGACATTCCCAAGGTTGTATTGCGGAACAATGTTTTTGATGGCGGTATTAAAATTACTGTTTTGCAATAAAACCACTTTTAGATTTTGAGTTGGATTTTGAAGCAAAAGTTGATCGGCATTGATTTCAAAATCTAAATTGTGTTTCGTATAAATGTTTTTTACAGTTCGGGGTCTTTTTATTTTTAAACTTACAGAGACTTGTTCTTCGTACAAAATAAAATAGCGTTTCATGACAATTTCTTTGTCCGAATTTAAGATCGTTAATACGTAATTACCACTAAGTTTTATTGTGGTAAAATTATTAGGAAGTGTTAATTGATAGTGTGTAAAAATTTGTAAAGTGTTGAATGAGTTTTCTAGTGTCTGAATTTTCTGCCCATCAAAACCAGATAAATATTCACTTTTAGGAATGTCGGTAGGAACCCAGTTGTAATCGCAATGGGTGATTTCGTAATAATAGTCGGCTTCGTTGCCAAATAAATCGTCAAATTCGAAATTGAATGTATCGCCTAATTTGAAAACAGGGACAATATTACTACTGTTTTGAGTGAAAGAAGCTGTTTTGATGTTATATGGCGGAGCTACTTCGGTTTGGATTTGTGCTGAAATGGAAAGGCAAAATAAAGAAAGAAGTAATATAGCTATTGATTTCATTATAGATTCTCGTTGATGTGGGGTAAATATACAAATTATAGAAGACCTAACAGGTTTTTAAAACCTGTTAGATCTAAAACTATTCTAATATAAATTCCAAATTCTCCTCAATTTCATCGCCAATGAAATTTTCATCTAAAAGCGAATCCGATAATAGTTTTTTGCTTTCTTGTAATCGAATGATTTTTTCTTCGACCGTATTTTTAGTGATAAATCGAATCACGTTAACTTTGTTCATTTGTCCAATTCTATGCGCACGGCCAATTCCCTGTTTTTCGGCAAAAGGATTCCACCAAGGATCTAGGAAGAGCACATACGAAGCTTTGGTAATATTGAGACCGACCCCACCAGCTTTCAACGAGATAAAAAACAACAAAGGTTTTTCCTGATTCTGGAAACGATTCACTTGGTATTCTCGCTCTTTCAAGTCTGTTTCGCCAGTAAGTTCACAAAAATCGATTTTGTTTGCCGCGCACCAGTTTTTGTAAAAATTCAAGTTAGAAACGAACGAACTGAAAACAATCGTCTTTTGGTTGGATTGTACCAAAGTCTCCAAATATTGAGTTACCGCAATATATTTTCCAGAATCCATTTCTGATTTTGAATCCACCATTTTTGGGTGGTTGCTCAACTGTCGCAAACGCATTAGGGTATTGATAATACTGATTTTATCAACAGCATTTCCATCGGTTTTCAAGAGTGAATTGCGGGCTTTGGATTTTTCCTCTTCGTACAATTTCTCTTGTTCGGGTTCCATTTCGCAATAAAAAATCTGCTCGGAAAGCTCGGGCAGGTCTTTTAGAACCTGTTCTTTGGTTCGTCTTAAAATAAAAGGAGCTATCAGATTTTTTAATTCGGATAAAGCATTTTCATCTTGTTTTTTCTCAATCGGGACTTTATAATTTTCGGTAAAAAAAGAATGGCTTCCCAAAATATTTGGATTGATAAATTGCATCTGCGACCACAAATCATCTAGCGAATTCTCTATGGGAGTACCGCTTAACGATATTTTATAACTCGCTTTGATTTGATTAATTGCTTTGAAAATTTTAGAGTTTTTGTTTTTGATGTATTGGCTTTCGTCTAAAATCAAATACCTGAAATTGTATTTTTCCAAAATCGAAATGTCTCTCGAGATGACTGCATAACTCGTGAAAACCAAATCGTATTTTTCTAGTTTTTTGGCAATCAGTTTTCGGTCGTTGCCAATGTATTGCACTCGGCGAAAATGCGGTGTGAATTTTCGAGCTTCGTTATACCAATTGAAAACCAATGACGAGGGAAGTACAATTAGCGCTTTGAAATATTCTTTTGGCATTGGAATTTCGTTGCCGAACAAATCCAACTGAACGTTTTCGACTCTTTCAAAATCCAATTGCTCTTGTACCGCAACCAAAGTTGTCAACGTTTGCAATGTTTTTCCCAATCCCATATCGTCGGCTAAGCAGGCGCCTAATCCGTTGTTAAAATGTTCTAAAAGCCACTGGACTCCCTGAATTTGATAAGGGCGTAATGTTGCTTTTACCAATGGCGATGGCTGATATTCTAGTGTGGTTGCTGTGGTATTTGTGCTTTTGAATTCGGATATGTTCTCCAAAACAGCAAAATTGCTTTTGAGCAACATCAGATTTCTATTTTCTACTTTAGCCAATTTTACCAACGGACCGTATAATGTCATCCATTCTAATGGAATTAAAAAATAACTTCCATCGGGTAACAAAAACAACCGATTTCTGTTTTTGATGTTGGCAACAATTTCACTAAAGTTAAATTCAAATGAATCGCAAACTACTGTCATTTTAATATCAAACCAATCATTCTTTAGTTCATTTGAAAATTGAATAGTTGGTTTTTGAGTGTTGATTTTTTTACTGTCAATTTGTAATTCATTTGTCGAAAAACCTAAAGAGTTTAAAACTTCCTGATTTTCAATTATCCATTGAATATTGCTGTATGGATCTTGTTTTTCATTCTTTGGCGAAAGCCCAAAAAAACCATTTTCTGTTTTAGATAAACCTAATTCTATTAGCTTATCAGCAAATGAGGATTCGGCTTCACTGCGTTTGTATTGGGTAAGTTTGATGTTGTTCAAATCATTCAAATCAATCGCAGAATGTGTTTTTTTTGTTGAAATTGAATCAAATGCATAACCGTTATAATCAAATCGAAAATTGAGATAATAACAGTTTTTGAAAAAATCCAAAACCGGCTGAATCGAACAGGAAACGATTGTGTTTCGATTTTCGATTTCAAAACCAGTTGCCGAAATTGTTGACTTTTTGGCAATATCCTTAATGAACTTTTCAAA
The DNA here is from genome assembly GCF_040045115.1 of Flavobacterium adhaerens. NCBI lineage: Bacteria > Pseudomonadati > Bacteroidota > Flavobacteriia > Flavobacteriales > Flavobacteriaceae > Flavobacterium > Flavobacterium adhaerens. The sequence continues at coordinate 285,584 of NZ_JBDLZX010000002.1, forward strand.
AAAATCTGGAATCAATTTTGATGGAATCTCAACCGATTTTTTGGTCAAAAAAGGAGTGATTTTTTTGGTGTTAATGTCTTTTAATTGATACAATTTATGGTATGCTACTAGCCATCCTGGCTCATCTAAAAGTAATGTGATGGCAGTATTTGAGGGATGAAATACGGTTGTTTCGTCTTTTAAAAGTAAGGTGTACGTAATTCCGTTTTCGTGCTTGTCAAATTGAAGACTAGTTTCTAATGGTAAATTTTTAGTAGAAATTCTACTAATACGGAAATCTTTTTCTTTTCCTAAATTCAACGAAAGTGGAAAATCTTCTTGTGTGATTAAAGTATAAAATTGTTCTAAATTCGTTTTAATGAATTGCCGAATTCCAAATTCTAATTTGCTGTCTTTAAATAAATCTTCAATTGTTTTGGCAGATTTACTGTTTTTTCTGAATTTCTTAAAAATGGCTTCAGGTTTGAGCACTTCACAAACGGATAAAATCTTTTTGGTGTTTGTGTCTAAATTTTCAACAGCGATACCAAAACTTTCAAGTACCTCATTACTCGCTTTCTTGTCTAAATAGGTTATAGCTTCAGAATGTTCGACAATATAAGCTGTCGGAATATAGGTGTTTAGTTTTTTTTCTAAGCTGATGTCAAAGCAGAACTGAAAGGAGTTTTTAGTTTCCAAAAGCAAAAGTAGGTTTAATGGTTAGGGGATTTTAAAACACGAATTTCACTAATTAGCACGAATGAATTAGTGCTAATTAGTGAAATTCGTGTTTATTTTTGAACTGTTTATTTAAAACAAACGGGAATGATTTCGCCTTTTGCCAAACAATATTTTTCTACCAATTCGGGAGCGATTTTGTTGGTGTAATCTTCTTCGACAACTGTAAAACCGATACTTCTTAGTTTGTCAAAATAATCACGACCGTAAATACGAACATGGTCGTATTGCCCGAATATTTTGGCGCGTTCTTTTTGGTCGGTAATCGTGTCATCTGCAAAAGTGACTTCTCTTTTTAAATCCTGTGGAATCTGAAGAATTGCCATTCCGCCCGGTTTCAAAACGCGGTACAATTCCTGCATTGCTTTGGTATCATCTGGAATGTGTTCTAATACGTGATTGCAAAGGATTACGTCGTATTGATCGTCCTCGAAAGGTAAATTACAGATGTCTGCTTTTACATCTGCCAAAGGGGAAAGCAAATCAGTCGTGGTGTAATCCAGATTTTTTTGCTTGCGAAACAATTTGTAAAAAGCCTGCTCTGGCGCAAAATGCAATACCTTTTTTGGTGCCGTAAAAAAATCGGTTTGTTCGTTTAAGTACAGCCAAAGCAAACGGTGTCTCTCTAACGAAAGCGTACTTGGCGAAAGCACGTTGTTGCGTTGTGTTTCGTAGCCATACGGCAACATCGATTTGAAACTTTTTCCGTCGATAGGATCTGTGAATTTATCTCCTTTTAATGAAAATGCGATAATGGGTCGCGCCACATAACTCAAACGAATTAATAAAGGACGAGGGATTGTATTGAGTACTAGTTTAAACACAGATTTCATTTGATAAAAATTTAAACACGAATTTCACTAATTTACACGAATGAAGAGTGTGTAAAAAAAAGAATTTCACGAATTATGATATGATTAAAGAATTATTCTTTTGTATTTTAGGCTGTCTTCCCCAAAATTGACAAGTAATCCTAGCTTGTTTTGCGATGCGGCAAGATAGTTTAATGTTTGTTTAATTTCACTACTTGAAAGTTCTTGAATTGCTTTTATTTCTAAAATAATTTCATCAAAAATTACAAAATCAGCAAAATAATAAGTTGGTAAAATAATCTCTTTATATTCGATGTTGAATTTAGACTCTCTTGAATAGGGAATATGGTTTTTCTTAAATTCATATTCTAAGGCATCTCCATAAACTTTCTCACTATGGCCTTTTCCAAGGATTTTGTGAACCTCCATACAAAGTCCAATAATTGTATAAGTCTCTTCTTTTAAATATAAATCGTGCATTTTTTGTAGTTAGTGAAATTTTAATAGATTCAGAATTCGTGCTAATTCGTGAAATTAGTGTTTAAACCACCAACGGCACTTTCCTAAATTCATCCTCTTCGTTACTCACGATTCCTAACTCTTTATAGATATAGTAGAAAGTCGAAAGAATCTCTGGTTTTCCATCGATGATGGCAACGTCGTGTTCGAAATGAGCAGATGGTTTTCCATCGGCGGTAGTAATTGTCCAGCCGTCTTTATGTTGTTTGATGTTGCGAGTTCCCATATTTATCATCGGCTCAATAGCAACTACCATTCCTTCGATTAAAAGTTTACCACGACCTTTTTTACCATAGTTTGGCATTTCTGGGTCTTCGTGCATTTTTTGACCAACACCGTGACCAACTAGTTCACGAACAACACCATAACCGTGTGCTTCTGTGTATTTTTGGATAGCATTCCCAACGTCTTCTACTCGGTTTCCAGCACGCAATTCGCGGATTCCAACGTATAAAGATTCTTTGGTAACCTGAAGTAATTTTTTGGTTTCTGGAGCGACTTCGCCAATTTCAAAAGAATAGGCATGATCTCCGTGAAAACCATTTTTGAAAGCCCCACAGTCAACCGAAATGACATCACCACTTTCCAGAGGTTTGTTGTTTGGAATTCCGTGTACTACCTGAGAATTTGGACTCATGCAAAGTGAATTTGGGAATCCATAAAGTCCTAAGAAACTTGGTACAGCGCCGTGGTCTCTAATGAATTCTTCGGCTCTTTTGTCTAGATATAATGTAGTGACTCCTTCTTTTATTTCAGAAGCAATCATTCCTAATGTTTTTGATACGATTAAGGCACTTTCGCGCATTAATTCTATTTCCTCGCGGGTTTTTTGAATAATCATGTTTTCGAATTTTCAGAGTGCAAAAATACACTTTTAAAATTATTTAATTTGGATTTGCAATAATTTTAAAAAGAAGTGAATTCGAAATAAAATATCTGTTTTCTAAACTGATTTCTGCCAATTTTGCACTAACCGAATTATTTTCTCTAGTATTAATTAAAAACAAAGAACTTTCGCCAAAAGAGAATAAACGTTCTTCTGATTCCAACATGGTTTTGTTGTCTTTTGATAACGCTTTTACCAGTTGAAGTTGTTTTTGAAGAGAAGTAATTTCTGTTTTTTGCGCTGTTATTTTATTACTAATCTGTACTTTTTCTAACCCCAAAGTATATTGTGATTCTTGAATTTTAAATTTGGTTAGCTTTAGTTTGCCTCTTTCTTTTCTTAAAAAAATGGGAAACGAAAAGTCAACACCAATTTTGTAATCATCATTGTTAAACTGATTTAAATAATTTGATTCGGTTAAATAAGAATACCCCAAATTGATTTTTGGCAATAATTCGTTTGCACTTAATTTTCGTTCAACATCCAGAATGTCGATTTTGTTTTGAAGTGCATTTATTTTGGGGTGATTTTCTAAATCAAAATTAGAATCAGTAAGATTATTAGTTTGTAATGTAATTTGAATGGTGTTTTCTAAATTGGTTTCAGGTATCAATTCATCCGAAATTTCCATAGGAATAGCATTGTCAAGCCATAAATAATTGGATAGTTCTAGTTTTGCTTTGACCAATTTCAGGTTTGAATCTTCTAAACTTAATAGGCGATTTTTTACATTGATTCCAGCTTCAATACTATCAATTGCGGGTTTGTCTCCATTTTTGATTAGAGACAAAATTCCTTCGTATCTTGATTGCGCATTTTTGGTGTAGTTTTTATACAGTTGGACTTCGTCGTAATTTTTTTTCCAATTAAAATAAGCCACCGAAGCATCATAAAGTATAGCAGCTGCTTCGAGTTGGACTTCGGATTTAGTTTGTTCGATTTGCATTTTTGCTTTGCGCAAATCGGCCATTCTTTTATTGATCCATAAACCTTGCCCAACAGGAATGCTGATTCCTAAAGATGTTAAACCATCTGTTGGAGTAGTGTGTTCTGGGTTGAGGTAGTAACCGTCATTGTTTTCGAACCCAGCTTTTACCTCAATACCATACCAAGTTGGAATTTTGAAACTGCTATTCAACAGCGAATAATATTCTTTCCCTTTAAATTGTTTTTCGGCATAATCTAATTCAATTTTTGGGTCAAAAGCACCACGCGCCATCATCAAATCTGCTTGAGCTTTGTTGAGTTCTAATTGGGCGTTTTTTACCAGTGGGTGAAACTTTTTTACAAATCCTAAGAACTCATTATAGCTCAGTTCTTTTGAAATCGTTTGTTGCCCATTTACTCCTATTGTAGCAAACAAAATTAGGTATAGAAGCTTTTTTATCATTTTTTATCTTTTGATGTTTTTGTTTCTTGTTTATAGTAATTTGGTGGGAATCCGTTTAAAACCCTCCAGATTTCGAACCAAATTGGCACATTGTCTAATAAGGCCAATGTTTGAGCACCAGAACCAATGCTCAGTTCTTTAGGCCATTTTGCTTCGTCTTTGTCGGGAGCAATTAGAACTCTGTATTTTCCGTTTGGACTAATGAAATTTTCGATAGCAACAATGGTTCCGCCAAAAGTTCCGTAGGAGATATCAGGCCATCCTGAGAATACAATAGTTGGCCATCCATCAAACCACACACGAATTTTTTCTCCTTTATGTATTAAGGGTAAATCTATTGGATCTACATACGTTTCAACAGCTATTTCATATGAAGCTGGCATTATGGTTGCAATTGCAGTTCCTTCCTTGATGGTTTCGCCAATTCCGGATTGTAATGCTCTATTGATGTAACCGCTTTGTGCTGCCTTGATATAGTACATGTGATTACGAATACTGTAGTTGGCATGTTGATTTTCTAGTTTGTTAACTTGTGCTTTTGCATCGTATTGGCTACTAAGCGCAGTGAATTTATCACTTTGTGATTTTGATACTTTCTCGGAGTATTCAGCATTTATACGGCTAATTTCGACTTTGGCATTGATTAAGTCATTTTTGCTACTCAATAATTTATTTTCTTGATTGATGATTTTAGCTTCAACTTCTTGGAGTTTTAATTTTTTTTCTTCAACATCTGTTAGGGGTTTCAAGCCTTCTTTATTGAGTTGAATGGAACGGTTAAATTGTGTATTGGCGATTTTTAATTGTGTGTTTGCTGCAACCAAATCAATGCTATCGCTTTTTATTTTTAGTCGGGCTTGTCTGATTTTGTTTTGAGCTTGCTCTAATTTCAGTTTTTTCTCGGCTTCAATAGCTTGTAATTGATTGTTTAAACTAACCACTTTGGATTCATAGGATTCGACAGCACTTTTCTTGGCCTCTACTTGGTTTTTGGTGTTTTCAACCAAATTCGGATCCATATAATCTTCTTTGATCTCGGATATGTATAAAATAGTATCGCCTTTTTGAACAAAATCTCCCTCTTGTACATACCATTTTTCTATTCTACCCGAAATTACACTCTGAATAGACTGAGGTCTTTGGTTAGGTTTTAAAGTTGTTACAGCTCCAGAACCCGATATGTTTTGGGTCCAAGGCAAAAACAAAATCGCTATGGTAAGTATCGAAGTGCCCACGATGATTTTATTTAAAATCGTGTAATGCGTTTTATTCTCTAGGGATCGAATCGTTTGAAACTGATCTAAAGATTGTTTGGGTTTATTATTATTTGAAATATTTAGCATCTTTCTTAATTTTTTGAGTCTGATATTATTTTACCATCTTCCATCGTTATGACACGATTGCATTTTGTTTTCCAATAAGGATTTTTAGACGAAACAACAATAGTCCAACGATGCTCTTTAGAGGTTAAAAAATCAATAATTTCGTTGGCCACATTTTCGTCCATAGTATCGGTAGGGTCTTCGTAAAAAAGAATTTTTGGTTTGTGAATAATACTGCGAGCCAATAGTATTTTTTTGACATTTGATGAAGAAATTTGTTTGGCTTCTGGATAAATAGACGTTTCTAATCCATTTGGTAATGATTTGATAAAACGGCTCATTTGTAATCCGTTAATTGCCCATTTTAAATTATCCGAATCGATGTTTGGGTTGTTAAAAGTTATGTTATCTCGTATAGATCCTTCAAACGGTGTTTCTCCATTAATAATACACCCAATTTGTGAGCGGTATTGTTTTAAATTTATTTTTTTGAAACTGTCATCGTTTATATAAAATGAACCTGCGGTTTGTTGCAATAAACCTGAAAGAATTCGGATCAACGTGGTTTTTCCAGAACCATTTTTTCCGTCCAAAAAGATGTGTTCTCCTTGTTCGATTTTTAGATTGATCATACTCAAGGTTTTTTGTTTGGATTCAGGAAACCTAAACATTAAATTATCAGTTTCTATACTTATATTGGTATAGCAATTATCGTACGGATCTGTAGTTTCTTCTTCTAAACTCATATCCGAAACTTGTCCGATTTTCTCAGTAGCAGTCAGTACATCATAAAATGTTTCTAGACCCAAAATGATTTTTTCGACAGAGGTGATGACCAATAGAATAATGATTTCGGCTGCCACAAATTGACCAATATTCATTTCTTGTGAAAGAACCAAATAGCCACCAACTGAAAGCAAAGTTGCCGTAATCAAAATTTTGAAACCAATCAATTGGATAAATTGTTTCTTGATGACATTAAAATGTTTTTCTCTGTAGTCTAAATAGCCCGTAACAATTTTGTCGTTCTTTTTCAACGCATAACTGTAGTTCAATTCACTTCGGAAACTTGAATTGTTTCGAGCAACTTCTTGTAGCCAACCCGCTACTTTGTATTTGAATTTGGATTCTTTCAAACTGGTTTCGATTCCAGTTTTGTATGAGAATTTGAATATGAAATATAACAAGAAGAATAACAAAATACCGAATACGATAAAAAAAGGATGGTATAAGGATAAGAGTATAATTCCGAATGCGATTTGTAGTATGGCAGCCGAAAAATCGATTAACAATTTTGAAGTCCCTTTTTGAATGGTTAAAGTGTCAAAAAAACGATTGGCAATTTCTGGAGGATAGGAGTTGTATAGCTCTTCAAATCTAATTTTGGGTAATCTAGTTGCAAATTCAAACGAGGAACGAACAAATATTTTTTGTTGTAAATTTTCGGTAATTCGTAATTGCATTAACGATAATAATCCAACCAAAGCCACTCCAATAAGAACAATAATTATCAATACAATCCAAGAAACGCTGGCATGCCCAGATTGAATAAAGTTGATTATCGCTTGGATTCCCAAAGGCAAAGATAGACTAATGAATCCAGCAAAAATGGCATAAAAAAATATTTGAATAACATCTTTTTTATCCAATTGGAGCAAATTATAAAAACGTTGTAATGGTGTCATATATGAAATTATTTTTTTAGAATTCGGGTAACTAAATCATTATAGAAAGAGGTTACAGTTTTGGTTTCATTGCAATCCGTTATTGTTTTTAAATGGTCATTCAAAAAATGTTGATGCAAACTACCTTCTACTATTGTTGATGCTAAACTTTTGGAATAAGAATATTCGGGATTTACTTCCAGAATGAAACTAGCCAAAAGGTTAATGATGCTTTTATAAACCAAAAAATAACCGTATTTGTTATCCTCATCTACATCTTTGGTGTATAGCGCTTTGTTGAATTCGAATATGATTATTTTGTTTAAGATTGATTCGTTAATGTGTTTTGTGCTATCATCATCAATAATTTTTTCGGTAACAACTATCAAAGCTCTTTTTAATTTTTCGGTTGGATTTTCAATAGAATCTGTTGCCTGAATGAGTTTGTTTTCTATCCATGACCAATACCAAGTTGATAAATAAATTACCAATTTGTGTTTGTTTTCAAAATACCTGTAAATAGAACTTTCGTTGGATTGTATTCGTTCTCCAAGTTTTTTAAAAGTAAAATGCTCTAATCCGATTTCGTCAATTAATAAGATACTGTTTTGGATTATTTTTTTACCCAATTCTGAAGTTTCAGGATCTTTTAGATACAACTTTTGGTTTGTTTTTATTTTTGATTTTTCTGTCAAAATGCTCATTTTTAGTGCGTTTCTGTAACAAAGTTAATAGTATTACTTTTAGTATTTTAGTTTTAACATTAAATTATGCAAAATGAGAATGTTTTCTAATGTTATTTTAATGTTGGAGTTGTTTAAGAGACATTCTGCGTGTAATTACTGATAATTCTTAAAAGAAATTGGTAAATTAGCTAGAAAAACACAATGAATATTTCTACCGATACTACAGTCAAAAAAAGAAGTTTGGCTAAAATGAAAAGTCTTGCTCTAGGCATTTTAATTTTGGCTATAGTTTGTTTTTTTGTAGCCAATCATTATAAAATTGGGTGGTTGAAAGCAATGAGCGAAGCTGCGATGGTTGGTGGTATAGCCGATTGGTTTGCAGTTGTTGCTTTGTTCAAACATCCATTAGGAATCCCAATTCCCCATACTGCTTTGATTCCGAGTAATAAAGATAAGATAGGGGAGAATTTGGGAAGTTTTGTTTCGGATGAATTTTTAACTCGCGAAAAATTAGAGGTAAAAATAGAACAATTCAATGTTGCTCAGAAATCTTCGGATTGGTTAATTGATGAAAAAAATGCTGTCCTTGTAGCTGATTTGATTGTGGCTAATGTGATTCCTCGAGTTTTAAAAACTATTGACGATGAACAGGTGAAAAATTTTATTCAAAAACAGTTTAAGGCTAAATTAAGTAAAGTGAATTTTGCCGAATGGATTGCTTTGGGTTTGGAATCTTTGGCAAAAAGCGAAAAACAGGAAATGTTGGTTACCAATGTTCTTAAAACGCTGATTGTAGAATTGGAAAATAATAAACATTTGATAGAAGAAAAAGTAAAAAAATCTACACCGTTTCTTTCTTTTGGATTGGCTGATAAAAAAATAACGGAAGGTGTTTTTAACGGCTTGTATGATTTCTTGGTTCAAGCCAGTATGAAAGATAGTAGTATTCGATTAAAAATTAACGATTATGTAATGGGCTTTATTTCTGAGTTGGGAGAATCTCCAGAGATGCAGCAAAAAGTGAATGATTTGGTGGTGGGATTTGCCCAAAAAAATGAAGTTCAGGATTATATTGCAGGGATTTGGTTGGAAATAAAAACAGCCATCGAAAATGATTTGGCCCTACAAGAGGGATCTTCTATTAGAAATAGTATTTCTAATATGATTCAAAGTTTTGGTAAGGGAATTCAAGATGATGAGGTTATGATGACAAAAGTTAATGATTTTGTTAAGAATGATGTTTTGTCTGTATTGATTAATAATAAAAAGATGATTGGCGATTTAATTTCGTCAACCGTAAAAAGCTGGGATACCGATGAGGTTTCTCAAAAACTAGAACTTGAAATAGGGGGAGACTTGCAGTTTATTAGGATAAACGGAACGTTGGTGGGAGGTTTGGTTGGACTTTTGATTTATGCTTTTGAATGTATATTGGCACAATTTATTCGATAATTTCAGAAAAGGATTAAAATAAAAAAAGGCTATCTGTAATTGGATAGCCTTAGTTTTGTATAGAAAAAGTTTCTTATAATAAAGAATGACTGGTCATTGCTGCTGGTTGTTCAACTCCCATTAAGGCAAGAATTGTTGGAGCAATATCTCCTAAAACACCATTGTTAATGTTTTTCAATTCTTTATCTACCAAAATAATTGGCACCGGATTAGTAGTGTGAGCTGTGTTTGGTGAGCCATCAGGATTAATCATTGTTTCGCAGTTACCGTGATCCGCAATGATGATGGTAGTGTAATCGTTGGCAAGAGCAGCTTCAACCACTTCTTTTACGCAAACATCAACAGCTTCACAAGCTTTTATTGCAGCCTCCATAACACCTGTGTGACCAACCATATCTCCGTTGGCAAAGTTTAAACAAACGAAATCAACTTCCCCGTTGTTTAATTCAGGAACCAAAGCATCTTTCAATTCGTAAGCACTCATTTCTGGTTGTAAATCGTAAGTAGCTACTTTTGGGGAATTTCTCAAGATTCTGCTTTCGCCTTCAAATGGTGTTTCTCTACCACCTGAAAAGAAAAAGGTTACGTGTGGATATTTCTCAGTTTCGGCAATACGGATTTGTTTTTTTCCAGCTCTCTCTAAAACTTCCCCTAATGTTTCAGTGATGTTGTCTTTGTTGTACACTACTTTTACATTTTCATAAGTTTCATCATAATTAGTAAGCGTCACATAGTACAATTTCAATTTATGCATGTTTTGCTCATGGAAATCTTTTTGCGAAAGCGCTTCAGTCAATTCACGACCTCTGTCAGTTCTAAAGTTGAAAAAGATAACAACATCATCTTCTTGAATAGTTGCTAGAGGTTGATTTTTGTCATTAACCATTATTATCGGGCTGATGAACTCATCAGTCACTTCTTTTTGATAGCTCTCTTTAATACTAGCTACAGCATCGGTAGAGTGTGTTCCCTCTCCGTTTACCACCGCATCGTAGGCTAATTTTACTCTTTCCCAGCGTTTATCTCTATCCATTGCATAATAACGACCTGTGATAGAAGCTAATTTTACAGTAGTTTTTGAAATGTAATCTTGTAAATCTTGTACGTATTTTTCACCTGACTTTGGATCTACATCACGACCATCTGTAAAGGCATGTACAAATACATTTTCCAATCCATACGATTGTGTGGCATCAATTAATCCACGCAAATGGGAGGTGTGCGAATGAACTCCACCGTCTGAAAGTAATCCTAAAAAATGTACTTTTTTGTTGTTTCGTTTTGCGTATTCAAAAGCATCAATAAGTACTTGTTCTTTGGCTAAGGTTTTATGTTCAACAGCAAGATTTATTTTGGCCAAATCTTGGTAAACAATTCTTCCTGCTCCCAGATTCATGTGTCCTACTTCACTATTACCCATTTGTCCATCAGGAAGTCCAACATTTAATCCATCTGTACGAAGTTGTGCATTTGGATATTTTGTATAAAGGCTATTTATAAATGGAACATTTGCATTGTCAATTGCAGAAACTTTAGGGTCAGGTGATTTCCCCCAACCATCTAAAATCATTAAAATTACTTTCTTATTCATGATGTGAAATTTTTGTCAAAGATAAAATTTTCTAAAAAAAGATGTTGCTTAAAACTACGATTAAATAGGAAAATAATAAAGTGCAACAAATCATCAAAATTGTGTTGTAAAAATCAGGTTGCGATTTGCACTGTTTTAGATATACAGAGTCTTGAGAGTTAGATACAATGTCTTTTTTTGGTTATTAACTTTCTTGTTTTAGTTTGAATTTTAGGAATTGTCAAAACCGAAAACACCGATGAAATGTTAAAATTTACCGACAAAGTGCATTTTTTTTCTTTATGGGTTGATATTCTTTGTATATTTGGCGCAAATAAATATTTAGGTAATGGGTAGATATACAGTGTTTTACAAGTCAATTCTTGCAATGGGAGTTGTATTTGTTTTATTTGCATTTACTGCAAATTTTACTAGTGTTTCAAAAGTAGGTGTAGAAAAGAAAATTGTAAAAAAAGAAACAGTCGTTGATGAAAACACGGTTGTTGATGACAAAATTGAAAAAGCCTATAAAGAGTTGTTTGCAAACAACTACGAATTACCTAGCCATGAGTGTTTCGTTGAAGGTGTAAAAGGATTTTATTCGTTAAAAGATAAAGGAATCTTTAAACAAGATGTAATAACTTTAATCGATTTTAGTTTGGCTTCAAGTCTCAAAAGACTTTGGATTGTCGATTTATCTAATAATAAAGTTTTGTTTCAAACCTATGTAGCGCATGGTATAAATACAGGCGATGTATTTGCGACAAATTTTTCAAATGCCCCTGAATCCTTCAAAAGCAGTTTAGGTTTTTATGCGACAGGAGAGTCTTATAAAGGAACTCATGGACTTTCACTTAGATTAGATGGTTTAGAAAAAGATGTTAATGATAATGCCCGTAACAGAGCTGTTGTACTTCATGGTGCTAAGTATGTGTCTGAGTCCTATATTAAAAATTATGGAAGAATTGGCAGAAGCCTTGGTTGTCCTGCAGTTCCTGTAGAATGTGTTGCTAGTATAATTTCGATGATAAAAGGAAAGTCTTGTCTGTTTATTTATCATCCTTCCACTGTTAAACAAGATGATAAGCTAGTTTCGTAACTGATTGTATAAACCAGCATCTAGGTTATAGATGTCGTTTCTAAATATTAATTTATTATTTTCACTCCACGCTGTCCAATACCAAAGGTAAATTGCATAGCGTTTTTTTATGCCTATAAATAATGTTTTTTTGGTAGCAATAATTGAGTCGATTTTTGCTTTCGAAAATTGTTTTGGGTTGTCTAATAATAATTCAACTAATTCTAAAGGGGTTTGTATTCTAACACATCCAGAACTCAAAGAGCGATCGTTTCTGTCAAACAAGTTTCTGTGATTGGTGTCGTGCAAATAAACGCTATGGTGATTTGGAAAGTTGATTTTGACAACTCCCAATGAATTGTAATAGCCAGGTTCTTGAACATATCGATAACCATTGGGTCTTTTTTCGTTCCATTTTAGAGGATCAACTTTTCTGTTTTTATAATCGTAGATGGCAATGTTTTTGTTTTTTAACGAATTTCTGTTTTTAATAAATTCGGGTAATAGGTCTTCCTTTAAAATTGTTGGAGGTACTGTCCATGTAGGGTTAAAAACAATGGTTTGTAATATAGAAGTAAGGACTGGTGTTTTTCTATCGGCCTTTCCTGTTATTATTTTTTTGGTCATGACCTTGCTTTGATTTTCAACAACATTTAAGTTGAAATCTGGAATATTGATTAAGACATAGTTTTGAGCAAAAGGTCTAGAAAACCATCTCCAGCGCTCCAAATTTGCAATAATTTGGTGTTTTCTTTCTTCTTTGGTAAGGTTTAAAGCTGTGATTGTGTTTTTGTTAATAACTCCATCAGGTTTTATCCCATGACGAACCTGAAATTTTTTGACAGCATCAATTGTTTTTTTATTGAAATATGGGCTAATACTGTCTGTTTTATTTAAATCTCCCCAATACATTAGTTTTTGTTTTAATGTGATAATAGAAGGATTGCTGGTAAAAGGCTCAATTTTTTCACTGCTGTTAATTGAATCAGTTTTGTCATTTGGCAATTGATTGATAATAGACAATGCTTTAATTAATTTTTGATACGTTAATGCTTTTGGCTGGCAGTTCTTTATTTCATTTGATAATGAATTGTTTTCTAAAGCATTTATTAAAACAGTTTTAGTATCTAGTTTTTTAATTTTTAAATCCCAATTATGATAGAGTTTTTTTGGATTCAATTTTCCATTATGAAGGTGGGCTAGGTATTTTTGAAAGTTGTACGTGAGTGCCAAATCATAATGGATGAGCTCTTTTTCGTCAAGATCATCTATTTTCCTCTCTAATTTGAGTAATCTTTGAATGTTGTAATCGTCAGGATTTAGTCCTTCAATGTCACAATTACGAATGGTTTCTAAAATTGTGTCTCTGTTTTTTTTAGATTTCCAAACCGTTTGATTGTTTTTGAAATTATAAAAATCAATGAATGATTTGTTTTTGTAAAGACGTATTATTGCTTTGTTGATCTTAATAGTTTCAATTTCCCCATTGTTAGTGTTTACTATGGTTTCTTTTTTACAACCAAATAGTATGATAAGGATAATAATATTTAAATAATACTTTTTCATCTCAATCTTTTATTGCTTCAATTTGAATTCTAATTAGAATTTCATTCGATTTTTTAAAATGATTTCGATTTGGGTTTGCAAAGATGTTACTAATATTTTAATTACGGTATAATTCTTACTAATTTTTTTTTGGTTTTTTTAATTGAAATGAAATTACGTCCGAACTATTCTTTATAATTGATTATTCATCGCTTTTTGAGTCAATTTGTAATGTAAAAACGCTGTGATAAAATAAAACATGAAATCATTTAAAAGTATAACGTTTTAATATTAAATTGGTTGTGAGTTTGGGAAAAAAAAAGGAAATATTTTTTTGAAAAAAAATTTGCAATTAACTGTTTTTATTATTTATCTTTGCGCCACAGTAATGCGAAAGTAGCTCAGTTGGTAGAGCTCCAGCCTTCCAAGCTGGTTGTCGCGAGTTCGAGCCTCGTCTTTCGCTCTAAAATCAAAATTTTGATTTAAAGGTTATCTTAATTATTAATGCGGAAGTAGCTCAGTTGGTAGAGCTCCAGCCTTCCAAGCTGGTTGTCGCGAGTTCGAGCCTCGTCTTCCGCTCATAAAACCTCAAACATTGTTTGAGGTTTTTTTATACAAAAAAGTAAATAAAAAAAAGAGGCACTATAAAATTTATAATGCCTCTTTTGTGGTTTAGATAAGATTTATTGGCTTTTCATTATTCTTTGAGCCTCTTTATTTAAGTCTTCATAGCTTTGTTCGCTAATGTCCACTCCAACACCTAAGATCTCTCCACCTTTGAATGTTCCAGGAGTTGTATATTGACTACTAACAGCATCTCCACTATCAAAACCTACGCAAAGACCATCTCCTGAAAGTGTGAATTTGCCTGGTTGGGTTTTCATAGGGCCGCTAGCCACTTCTTTACCATCGATATACAAATGGCCAGTTCCTATTTGTTCTCCGTGTTCCCCTGTTTTTTCTCTAATAAATTCAAAACCTAAAGCATGTTTTCCTTCTGTAAGTGTAGAAGAGGAAACAAAAGTTTGCTCTGGTTTGATTCCTAAGAAGTTATATACGTAGTACAATTTGTTGTCTTTGATGAATAAAGAGTGCCCTCCAAATCGAGATCCGTGTGCAAAAATTACTCCGGAAGCTCCTGATTTAATATCTACATCACCCACAATTTTGTATGAACGTCCACGAACATTTACCGCTACACCTTCTGGTACCGCTGCCGTTCCAGGGTAGTAAATATATCGTGTTTTAGGTTTTTCTTGAGAAGGACGTTCAGCACCAATGATTTCCATTGCAGAACGATCATCTAATGGTAATACTAAGTTTTTATCAGCCTCTGCAAACCAAACGTCAACTAATTCTTTTAATTTTTCAGGATTCTTTTTAGCCAAATTATTAGCTTCAGCTCTGTCCACATCCGTATTGTAAAGTTCCCAAACGTCTTTGTCAAATTTGCCAGTTCCTGTTAATGGAGCGTGTACAGCTACTGCTTTCCAACCGTCTTTCCAAATCGCTCTGGTACCTAACATGGTATAGTATTGAACGTGTTTTTGAGTTGGTCCATCTGGTTTGGCATCAAATGAGTATTTCATAGAAACACCTGATAGTGGATATTGTTCGATACCATTAACGACTTTAGGCATTTCAATTCCGCAAATATCTAAAATAGTAGGCACAATATCGGTAGAGTGATGGTATTGGTTACGAACTTCTCCACGTGCTTTAATTCCTTTAGGCCAAGAGATGATTAATGGATCACAAGTACCTCCTGCATAATTACTGTAACGTTTGAACATTTTGTAAGGAGCAGAGAAAGCAGCAGCCCATCCAGTTGGGTAGTGCTCATAGGTGTCAGGACCTCCTAATTTGTCAATGTACTGTAGGTTTTCAGATAACTCATCTGGGTAACCGTTAAAGAATTTGTTTTCGTTTACCGATCCAGTAGGAGAACCTTCTCCCGAAGCACCATTATCAGCAGCATACATTACCACTGTGTTTTCTAACTGACCTGTTTTTTCTAAATAGTCAATTACGCGACCTACTTGAGCATCAGTATATTCAGAGAAAGCAGCATATACTTCCGCGAGTTTGCAGAATAATTTTTTCTCATCAGCACTTAGTTTGTTCCAAGGTTTTACATAATCATCTGGATTAGATATGTTTGGAGGTAAGAAGTTAAAATTTGTATTTTTTGTTCCAGCTGGTAAAATGCCTTTAGCAATCATACGAGGTAAAACCCATTCGCGGTACGCATCGTAACCGGCATCAAATTTTCCTTTGTATTTGGCAATGTAATCCTCTGGTGCATGGTGTGGTGCGTGGTTTGCTCCTGGACAATACCACATATACCAAGGTTTAGAAGGGTTGGTTGCTTTTTGATCTTTGATGTATTCAATAGCTTTATCGGCTAAGTCTTTGGATAAGTGATACCCTTCTTCTGGGCTGTATGGTGCTTCAATAAAATGATTGTCCTCTACTAAATCTGGATACCATTGGTTGGTTTCACCACCTAAGAATCCGTAATAGCGGTCAAATCCCATTTGAGTAGGCCATTGTGCTTTAGATCCTCCAGAAGAAACATCTTGTTCTGGAACATTATGATTTTTTCCAATCCAGAAAGTACTCCATCCCGCTTGTTGCAATACTTGACCAATAGTTGCACATTGCGCAGGAATTTGTCCGTTAGCACCAGGAAAACCATCTGCAGTTTCGGTGATGGATGCCATACCATTTAAGTGGTGGTTACGACCCGTTAATAAGGTAGAACGAGTTGGAGAACAAAGTGCGGTTGTGTGCCATTGGGTATAGGTCAGGCCATTGTCTGCTAATTTTTGCAGCGTTGGCATATTAATGGCTCCTCCATAAGGTGACCAAGCAGCCTGTCCTGTATCGTCATATAAGATAAACAATACGTTGGGCGCCCCATCTGGAGCTGATTTTCTAGTGTAGGCACTCCAGTCTGATTTTGAATTTCTGATGTCAAGTTCGATGACACCTTTGAAATTCTTTTTTACATCTTCCCGAGGGTCGGCTTGTGAATATGCTTTCTGAGAGATATTCGTCAAAAAGCATGCTAAAATCAGTAGTGGGGCTTTTTTTAGCAGTAATTTTTTCATTGCTTTCATTGTTTAAAGTTTACTTAAATTTTAGGAATTAAGTTTGTTATTAGTTTTATAATATTACTAATGATAGTAATAAATACTTACTAATTTAAGTAAAAAAAACAAATGATTTGTAAAACTGATTTTTTTTTT
Organism: Flavobacterium adhaerens; assembly: GCF_040045115.1. Taxonomy (NCBI): domain Bacteria; kingdom Pseudomonadati; phylum Bacteroidota; class Flavobacteriia; order Flavobacteriales; family Flavobacteriaceae; genus Flavobacterium; species Flavobacterium adhaerens. Next base: position 302,476 of record NZ_JBDLZX010000002.1, read on the forward strand.
TTTTTTTTTTAAAATAATTGTTAATTAGTTGATTGCGTGTAAGTAATGTAGGGGGTTGTTTTATAGTTTATCCGTTTTGTGTGCTTATTTTAAGTTGCTTAAATCACTTCCGGGTTTTAGTTCTTCTGGTGTGTAATTTTGTCTGAAAAGACGGGCGGACAGTTCTCCTTTGAGGGTTATGCTATTTCCTTTTACTTCCAGCCAACTTCCTTCTCTAAGTCCTAATACAGGTAAGGAATTGAATGCGTGAAATTCTTTTATCCTTGTTTCTCTCGTTTCTCCCATATGTTTGGATTGGTCGTCAGCATTCAGATAATGCGGATTTAAATTGAAGGGAATAATCCCTAAGGTTTGAAAACTTGGAGGATATACTATTGGCATATCATTGGTTGTTTGCATCGTTAGGCCACAAATATTACTCCCTGCGCTTGTGCCCAAATAAGGAACACCTTTTTTTACTGTATTGGCAAGAGTATTCATTAAGTCATTTTTATATAATTGAGAAACCAATAAAAAGGTATTGCCTCCTCCAGTAAAAATTCCTTCTGCGTTTTGAAGGGCTTCTTTTTGGTTTTCAAAGGTGTGAATTCCTTTTATTTCAATGTTTATTTTGTTAAAAGCTTCGGTAACTTTTGAGGTGTATTCATCATGACTGATTCCGCTTGGTCTTGCAAATGGTAGGAATATAACAGTCTTGCAATTCTTGAAAAGGATCTGTAATTCAGGTAACAAATATTCTAAATAGCTCCCATTGTATAGGGTTGAAGTACTGGCAATAATGCAATTTTTCATGTGTTCAATATTTTAGGTAAAGGTATGAAATGATTACCCTTTAATTAACAAACTTTTACAAATGCCTTAGTAATAAATTAGGATGGCTTTGAGATATTTTTACAATCTGTTGAAGGGATTGTCTTTGGATGCTTTCTTGTGATAATAGATTGATTGCTTATGGGATGTAATTTTACTATTTTCTTTGTTTCCTTTTTTATGGTTCAGTTGGTAATCGCACAGTCGGGCGACGTTAAATTGATAAGTGGTCAAGTAACTTCTGGTAATTTATCTTCTATTGAAGGTGTAACTATTACCAATACTTCTAGTAAAATAATGGTGGTTTCAGATCAACAAGGGAATTTTTCTATTTTGGTCAATGAAGGTGATATTCTTAGCTTTTCAGCAATCAATTATGAAACGTTGCGCAAAATCATCAATAAGAAAGATTTTGAAGTTGCACGTATTGTTGCTGATTTAACTCCTAAAAACATCGAATTGAAAGAGGTAATTGTGAACCAGTACTCTACTATAACAGCTAAAAATTTAGGAATAATTCCAAAAGATCAAGTTTCATTGACAACTGCCGAGAGAAGATTGCAAACTGCTGGTGATTTTAAGCCGATTCATTTGTTGGGGCTTTTAGGAGGAGCTTTGGCGGTAGATCCGATTTTGAATGCTATAAATGGGAGAACCAAAATGTTAAAGAAAGAATTAGCAGTCGAAAAGAAAGAATTTTTAATGCAAAAATTAGAACATTTATTTGAGGATAAATATTATATCGAAAAACTGAAAATTCCCGAGGATATGATAAGAGGGTTTCAATATTATTGTGTCGAAGATCTAGATTTTGCAAGGTCTTTAAATGATAAAAATAAAACAATGAGTATGTTTTTGATTGTTGGATTAGCATCAAGATTTAATGAAAATATAAAAAAATGATGAAGAATAATTTAATAATTATGTTTGTTTTTTTTAGTCAATATCAATTCTTGATGGCTCAAACAAATCCTGAAAAAATTATAAAGGGGACTGTTTTTTCTGACTCTACAAAGCTTGAAGGTATTAGTGTAATCAATTGTATGAATAAAATGATGGCCGTAACTGATAAAGAGGGGTGTTTTTCTATTCAAGCCAAACAAGGTGATATTCTTAATTTTTCGGGAATCGATTATAAGTATTTGAAAAAGTTTATTTATAAACACGAATACGCAGCTGGAACATTAGAGGTTTATATGATTTTTAATAGCGTTGAGTTGGATGAGGTGGTTGTCAATAAAGATTCAGGTATCAATGCTGTTTCTTTAGGAATTATTCCAAAAGCGATAAAGAAATTTACACCTCAAGAGCGAAGGTTATATTCTAATTCTGGCGGATTTATGGGGGTAATTAGCACTCTTTCTGGGCAGAAGAGTATTCTAAAGGAGAATGTAGAACTCGAAAAAAAAGAAATAATATTAAAAAAGATGGAATATTCGTTCAAGGATGTATTCTATACAAAAACTTTGAAAATACCTGTCGAATTGATAAAAGGATTTCAATATTATTGTGTCGAAAATTCCGAGTTTGTAAAATATATGAATCTCCAAAACAAGGAGATGTGTATGTTTTTGATGACGAACTTAGCATTGGTTTACAATAAGAATAGAATTGAAAATTAACTAACTAAAATAGATGATTTTTTAATTTAGTTGTTAATCATTTAAAATTACAGCGTTTATACGGCTTAAGTTGCTAATAAAATTGTAAATTTATTAATTATTAAAGTGTAGTTTTGAGTATAAATTCTCATAAGTCTAATAATCTTTTAAGTAATTGTAAATGAAAACGCTATTAAAAATATTTATTTTACTGTTCTGTAGTCAGTTTTGCTTTGGTCAAATGTTAACACGCAAAGCATTGCATGGAAAGTTGCTAAATGAATCTGGTCAGCTCGAAAGTGGTTTGGTTTTTAATATAAATTCACAATCTGGAGATGTTGTAGATGGTAGAGGGAATTTCAGTATTTTGGCTAAGGTAAACGATACTTTATTAGTAACGAGTTTAGGATTTAAGAGTGAAAAAATTGTACTTAAAGAATCTGATTTTTCATCTCCCTATTATTCAATCAAACTTAAGTCTGTAGCCAATGAGCTGATGTCTGTTATTGTTTATGCAAAGCATGTTCCGCAATTTGGCAATACTCAGTCTATCGTAGATACCCAGTTTTATGATGATGCTCAATCAACACCTAACAATGTATTGATGATGCCTACTGGGACAGGAAATCCCAATGCGATGGATGTAATACGAGTTTATAACAAAGTATTTAAAAGTTTGTTCAAAGATAATCCTGGTAAGGAAGATTTTGTAACCGAAACCAGTTTTACTGATGTGGCTATGCATAGCGTGAGTTATTCTTTTTTTACAGATACCTTGAAAATGGAAGATGATAAAATAGCTCTTTTTTTGATGTATTGTGAAAATGATCCCAAATCAAGAAATTTTGTAGATACGAAACAAAAAATTGAAATAATGGATTTCTTGATAAATAAATATGATGTTTTTAAAAATATTACGACCATAGAGAAATGAGAAAAAAAGTAATTCTTCTATTTTCAATTTTTTCCTTTGGTTTATTTACTAGCTTCATGGTGCATAAGTTTTATATGGCTATTTATCAAATAAATTATGCTTCCGAAAAGAAAATGCTTCAAATTACAACTCGAATTTTTGCAGATGATTTGGATAAAGCGATAGAAAAAAAATACAATAAAAAAACTTTTTTAGGTACCGAAAAAGAATCGAGTGAGTCGGTCGAACTGCTTAAGAAATATTTGTCTCAAAAATTTACACTTCAAGTCAATGGACAAGCTAAACCCATGATTTTTATTAGCAAAGAAATGGATGGTGATGTGTTAGTTTGCTATTTTAAAATTACAGATATTTCAAAAATTAAAACAATCGAAATTTACAATTCGGTTTTGACCGAATGTTTTGCAGAACAACAAAACATTGTGCATGTTTTGGCATTAGATTCTAAAAAAAGTATTCTTTTTACAGAAAGTTCCACTAAGCAAATGTTAAATTATTGATAAGTAAATGCGGATTTGTTATAAATTCCTATTTTCACCGCTGAAAAACAATTCCGTTTTATTATATGAGAAAATTTTTATTATTCGCTGTTCTTCCAACATTTTTATGGGCACAAGAAAAAACAGAAACGCCTGCAGTTAAACAAGCTGGTAAAACTGATACTAATAAATTTAGTCAAATGTATGATTTATTGGCTACGCCCAATATGTTTCGTACGGCAGCTGGTGCGCCTGGTCCTGCTTATTACCAGCAACAGGCAGATTATAAAATTGATATAGAACTAGACGATAAGAATGCTAAGTTAAGTGGTTCTGAAACCATTACTTATTATAATAATTCTCCTGATGTTTTAGAGTATCTATGGCTACAATTAGATCAAAATCAAGGGGCTAAAAATTCTCAAACACCATTGGCTGAAAGCGACAAAATCGAATCAGTTTTAACTCCAGAGAAATTTTCAAATGAATATTTAAGACCTGCTTTAGAACGCGGTTTTAATATAGAATATGTAAAAGATGCCAAAGGAAATCCGATGTCTTATACGATTAATCAGACCATGATGCGTATCAATTTGGCGACTCCTATGAAGCCAGGTGATAAAATTACATTTTCGACAAAATGGTGGTACAATATCAATAATTATCAAAAAGAAACCAGTAATAGTCGTTCAGGATACGAATTTTTTCCAAAGGACGGAAACAGGCTCTATGTAATAGCACAATTTTATCCTAGAATGGCGGTTTATAATGATGTCGAAGGTTGGCAAAATATGCAATTTTGGGGAGGAGGCGAATTTGCTCTGCCTTTTGGGAACTTCGATGTAAATATCACTGTGCCAGCCGATCATATTGTAGATGCAACTGGAGAGTTGGTTAATAGAAGTGAAGTGTTTACGTCAGAACAAGTAAAAAGATACGAAAAAGCTCAAAAATCTTTTGACAATCCGGTGGTGATTGTGACTCAAGCAGAAGCAGAAGCAGCAGAAAAAGGTTTTTCGGATAAGAAAAAAACATGGAAATTCAGTGCTAAAAATGTTAGGGATTTTGGGATAGCTTCTTCTCGTAAATTTATTTATGATGCAATGGCTGTACAATTAGAGAGTAAAGTGGTTATGGCAGAGTCGGTGTATCCAAAAGAAGCCAATCCGCTTTGGGGCGAAACTTCAACAAGAACCGTTGCTCATACTCTAAAAAGTTATTCTTCTCATACTTTTGATTATCCGTATCCAAAAGCGGTATCGGTTTCTGCAGAAGATCAAGGGATGGAATACCCAATGATTTGCTGGAACTACGGTCGTCCTGATGAAAATGGAGTAACAACTACTCAAATAAAAAACGGAATGATAGGCGTAATTATTCACGAAGTGGGACATAATTTCTTTCCAATGATTGTAAATTCTGATGAGCGCCAATGGACTTGGATGGACGAAGGGTTGAATTCTTTTATGGAATATATGGCGGAGCAAGAATTGGGGACTAATTTTCCTTCTAGACGTGGCCCAGCCAAGAATATTATTCCTTACATGAGTGGGGATCAAAAAATGTTAGAGCCTATTATGTCTAATTCTGAAAATATCATTCAATTTGGAAACAATGCATACGGAAAGCCTGCTACAGGATTAAATATTTTAAGGGAGACTATTATGGGGCGTGAGTTGTTCGATTATGCTTTTAAGATTTATGCTAACAGATGGAAGTTTAAACACCCAACTCCAGAAGATTTTTTTAGAACAATGGAAGATGCTTCGGCAGTAGATTTGGATTGGTTTTTTAGAGGATGGTTTTATACTACAGACTTTGTGGATATTGGTATTAATAATGTGAAACAATATTTTGTAACCGAAACGCCTACTGCAGCTTTGAAAAATGCTAAAATAAGAAAAGGACGTTTTGGATTTGAAACAGGTCCTTTTGTTTATCTAGTTGATGGTGAAAATAAAGAGTTGAATCCAGCTGATCAAAAAGGACTAAAACTAGAGGAAGTAAAATTACTTGCCGATTATGTTAGTCAAAACCTATCTCCTGAAGAAAAAGCAAATTTAAAAAACCCTAAATATTTTTACGAAGTAGAATTTAATAAACCAGGAGGAATGCCAATGCCTATCATTGTTCAGATCACTTATGAAGACGGTACGATTGATGATTATAAATATCCAGCTCAAATTTGGAGAAGAGGGAATGAAACGGCAAAAAAAGTATTTGCTACTTCAAAGGCTATAAAACAAATTCAAGTTGATCCTAAATTGGAAACCGCAGATATTGATGTAACTAATAATTCATGGCCAAAAGTAGAGGTGAAATCAAAATTTGATTAAGAAATAAGGATTATATATTCTAAAGTAGTAAGTTACTAAGCTAAAGGATGCTAAAATTTGGAAGTTAAAAAAAACTTAGAATCTTAGAATCATAGAAGCTTAGTAACTTTTTTTAATATCTTTGCCCATAATAAACACAAAAATTATGTTTGGAATAGGAGGAGGCGAATTAATTTTTATTCTGTTCGTTGTATTAATGCTTTTCGGATCTGATAAAGTACCTGAAATTGCTAGAACAATGGGGAAAGCAATGGCGCAGCTTAAAAATGCAACCAATGATATTAAAAGCGAAATTCAAAAGGGGGCCGAAGAAAATGGTTTTGATAAAGCATCATTGGATAATTTAACAGGTGGAATCAATTCAGAAATTAATAAAGTCAAATCAAATCTTTTGGGAGACACTACTAACACACTCGATAATATTACCGAAACATTCAATTCTGAAGTCATCAAGACTAAAGAAAGTGTTGCTAGTGGAGCCACAAATCCAGATGGAACTACAATCCTAGATGATTTAACAGGTCCTATAAAACGTCATAGATAATGCTCGAAAAACTACTTTCTCTTGATACTCAATTACTAATTTACCTTAATAGTTTCGGTTCCGAAACTTACGATGGTTTATGGGGTATTATTACCAAACAGGAATATTGGACTCCAATTTTTTTGTTTTTATTGTATGTTATTTATACCAAAATTGGACTTAAGCAAACGCTTTATGTGTTGTTGTTTATTGGGGTTTTGGTTTTTGTAACGGATCAAATTACCAATTTTGTTAAGGACACAATTCAGCGCCCTAGACCATGTAATAATCCAGAAATCAACACAATCATTAGAGCAGTTCAAACACGTACCTCTTTTAGTTTCTTTTCTGGACATGCAGCCAATTCATTAGCAGTAACTACTTTTTTATATCTTATTTTTAAAGATAAAATTAAGTATTTCGGATTGTTTTTTATATGGCCATTAGTGTTTGCTTATAGCCGAATATACTTAGGTTTGCATTATCCTTTGGATATTTTTACTGGGTATGTGTGTGGTTTTATACTAGGTTTTATAACGTATAAAGCATATCAATATACTTTTAAAGAAAAAATCCCGAACAACATTTAGTTGATTCGGGATTTCTTTATAAAGTCATAATTTGTATATCACAAGACTCTACTTACGGTAAGTCCATCACGAATAGGTAACAAAACAGTTTCTACTCTCGGATCATTTTTGAGCATCAGATTGTATTCTACCAGTATCTTGGTGCTAATATCATTTGGATGTATTGGTTCAAGAACTTTACCGCTCCATAAAACATTGTCGGATAAAAGGATTCCTCCTTTGTTCATTTTTGGTAAAATCATTTCAAAATAATTGATGTAATTTTCTTTGTCGGCATCAATAAAAACTAAATCAAATTTTAAATCTAAAGTTGGGATAATGTCAATTGCTTCTCCCAAATGTTGTGTGATTTGTTTCCCCCAAGGTGATTTGTCAAAATGCTTGCGCTGAAAGTCAATCAATTCTTCTTTGATGTCAATTGTGTGTAATTGCCCGTTTTCTTGTATTCCTTCGCATAAACATAAGGCAGAATAGCCAGTGTAGGTTCCAATTTCAAGGATGTTTAATGGTCGAATCAGTTTAGAAAGCATACTCAGAACTCTTCCTTGAAAATGACCGCTTAGCATTCTAGGTAATAATATTTTCTGAAAGGTTTCTTTGTTAAGAGCTGCTAATAATTCAGGTTCTTTTTCAGAATGTTGTTCGATGTAATCTTCTAAATCTTGAGAAATGAAATGCATTTTTGATGAATATTGAATTTTGTGCAAAGATATTCATTTGATATTCAAAAAAGAGGTTTTTGTTTTTTGGATTTAGACTTGCTGGCTTAGATTTGGAAAATGATATGCTGAATGTAATAATCGTGAACTATGACTTGTATAAAGTGAAGTGAATTACAAATTCGTTCTTTACTTTTATAACGCCACCCATTTTGGTTGGAGGTTCTAGCGCTAAATCCGAAAATTTTACGCTTACTGTACCTTCTAAGGAATTTTTAGTATTTTTCAATGCCAAGTTGTTGTAGCTAAGAGTTTTGTCGGTTATTGTTAATTTCAAATTGCATTTGTAGTCAACCCCAGAAGACTTAATGTTGGTTATCGAAACTGTACTTTTAGGAAATTTGGTTACTTTGATCGTGGTTTTTAAGTCTTTATTCATGACTCTGTTGCCGCAATCAAAATTGTTAGTTGCGATTTCAGATTTTAAACTATTCTTGGTATGGGAATTTAAATCAATTGTATCTGTAAAAGTGTGAGGACAATCGCATCGATATTTTCCAACTGTTGAGTTACCCAGTATTTCAATTTTAATTTCCTTAATAACGATAATGTTTTGAGGAGGATTTAGTGAAATAGGTTTAGCACTTCCTGCTAAAAACGAAAGCGCTAAACCTATTAATGTAATAAGAAACTTTTTTTTCATACTTTAGAATGAAATTGCAGCTTCAAATACTAAACCATTGAATTTACCTCCATAAAAATTGTTTGCGTTTCCAGTTGGTACGTTTCCAATAAATTGTGTGTAGTTTTTGTAGCTTTGATTAACGTAATCTAATTTGGCAATTATGTTTTTAGTCATAAACCAACCAATGCTTGATTCGAATCTTTCTACAGTAACTTTTTGAGCATCCGAATTTAATTGTTTTCCAGATACGGTATTGTATTTTCCAGCAATATAAAATTGTTCTTTTTTTCCAAATCTGTAAACAAGGTCTCCAGCATATTGGTTAGCAGTACGTTCGTCATCATAACCAGCTTTGTCTCCTCCAGATGCTATTTCTACTGTTCCAAAAAATTCAAGACCTTTGTATTTTACAAATGGGTTGAACATATAGGAAGTAGCCCAATTTTTAAAGTTTGGATTGAATGTCGCTTCTGGTGTAGAAGTTGAACTAAAACTTGTAGGAACGTCAACTCCATTATTTTTATAGGCACTATTGTTCAATACTCCCCAAAAACCAAATCCTGATCTAGAAGAAGCATATAGGTTTGAGTTGCCTAAGTTTGCATTATGATAGAGAGAACCTGTAAGTCTGACTCTCAAATCTTTATTAAGTTGTTTGTCGTAACCCAGTTTAGCTAATATTGTTGGGCTCACTCCAGTATTGGTATCTGGACCAGTCGTAAATGTAACTTCATTGGTGCTTTGATTTAAGTTGCCGTTTGTGGCACCAATCATACTCACTAATCCATTTCTGTTATAGTACACTTCAATACCCATCTCTGTAGTAAATGCATTCATAATGTTGTTACCAACGAATGGGTTTCTAAGTGTGGCACCGTTGTCTGAACTTCTAAAATGAGCATCTCCGAAGTTGTTTTCCATTTGTCCAATTTTAATTGTAGCATATTGCATTATATCAGACAAGAAACCTTTTTGGATGAAGTCTAGCTTATCAATTTGTAAGTATCCACCTCTTGCATACGTATTATTGTGATGTCTTGATGCTAAATAAATATCAAGGTTTACTCTTATACCATCAAATAATTGTGCTCCTATGGTCAAATCGGCGGCAGGAAGGACAAAGTTGTTTTCAGTATTCATTAAACGATATCCTGTAATTTGCGAAGGAGCTGGGAAATCTGTTGGTTGGTCATTGAATGAATTTATTGCTTGGAAATCCATATTAAATGCACCTCCGATATCAATGCTAAGACCTTGGAATTCTACATCGTCTTTTACAACATCAAATACATTGATTCCATTTTTATCTCTAGGTATTCTGTTTTGAATGTGTCCGAAAGATACTTGTGCTTGTGCAATCGTAATTGAAAAAAAGGCTATTATTAAAAGTTGAAATTTTCTCATAGGGTTATAGTTTTAGTTGTTGTTTGGATCTATTTGAATTTGATTGAAAACGTAATAGTCAAATCTTCACCCGTTTTTATGGTACCTAACATTGCGGTTGGTGATTTCATTCCAAACTCTTTAAAAGTAATTTTATTAGTTCCTTGCATCGAAATAATACCATTGGTAACTGTTGTCTTTACTTCTGTTTTTATTTCTTTTGTAACACCAGCTATTGTGTAACTTCCTGTTAGGCTCCATGTGGTTTCGTTGATTTTGGTTGCTGATTTGAGGACATACTTAATGGTTTTGAATTTGTCTGTTTTTAAAGCTTCATAAGCTACTTTGTCCATAGATTTTTTCTCACTTTTAATGGTTTCTGCGTTGAGAGTAACAGTCAAACTTGTGATTTTTTCGAGTTTAGAATTTGTTACAGTTAGATTGGCAGAACCAGTTCCAGATGTAGATTTCATTGTCCAATCATGCATAGTGGAAGTACCTGATACCGAAAAGCTAGGGTTGGAGTCTAAGGTGTAAGTCTTTTGAGCGTTTGAGGTAAACGCTAAGGTAAACATCACTAGTACTGTCAAAAAATTTTGAATAATTGTTTTCATAGTTTGTTAATTGAATTAGTTAAAAATGAATTAAAATTTATTTCATATAGTTTTTCTGTGGGTAAGCTAAGAATGTGTTTGTGGTAATTATTGATACAAGCGTATTGGGCAATGATTCTTTTCTTAGTTGTCTTATTTTTTTTAAAAGGCTATTATTTTTTGAGAATTTAGTTCAAATTTTATTTCGATCTCTTAAAGCTTTGTTTCTTTGAGTATAAATGTAATCTTGTTTGCTTTTTTAATTAATTTTTTATTTTTGTAAGTGTTTGATGTTTAATTATTCAAGTGAAATTTAGTAAAAGAATTTTGAATAAAAAAATGTTCTGATATTTTTATTAAAGATTCTTCGGTGTATTAACAAAAACATTGATTATTTGTTTGTGTTTTTGTTTTTAGTTAAAAATATTCGATATAATTAATGGTTTAGTGTGTTTTAAGTTATTTTATTGTAAATTTTTTGAATGATAAAGTTTTCATTTTTTGATAAATCGATGTAGTAAAAGTTGTCTCGATTATAATTAAAAAAAAACGAATCGTATAAGCATTTGCATACGATTCGTTTTGAGTTGAATTGAATAATGAAATTAAGAAGAGAAATTATCCTTTGTAAAGGTTGAAATAAATTACAAACTCATCTTTTACTTTTATAATGCCTCCCATTTTAGTTGGAGGTTCAAGATCAATATTCGAGAAATTTACATTTACACTTCCTTCGAGAGATTCTTTGTTGTTTTTTAAAACGAGATTTTGATATGAAATTACCTTATCTGTAATTCTAAAGTTCAAACTGCATTTATAATTGTTTCCAAAAGGTTTTATATTGGTAATGGTTACGCTACTTTTTGGGAATTTGTTTGCCTTTACTGTGGTTCTAAGATCCTTTTCCATTATTTTATTACCACAATCAAAGTTATTCATGGCTATTTCGGATTTTAGACTGTTTTTTATATTTGAATTTAAATAAATTGTATCTCGATAAGAAAGTGAATTCGAACAATTGTATTTGCCAATAGTAGAATTTCCTTGAATCTCGATTTCAAGTTTCTCAATAATAATTGTGTTGTTTTCTATTATGGGAAGGATAGGTTTAGCACTTCCAAATAAAATTAGAAGTACTAAACCTAAACCTATTATTGAGATTCTTGAATACATTTTTTTAGAATGAAATGGTAGCTTCAAATATTAAACCATTAAAATTACCACCATAGAAGTTGTTTGCATTTCCATCAGCTGGAGTTCCTACAAATTGAGAGTAATCATTATAGTTTTGATTTACATAATTTAATTTTGCCAAAATGTTTTTAGTCATAAACCAACCAGCACTTGTTTCAAATTTATCTACAGATACTTTATTGGCATCGGCATTAGATAGTTTTCCAGATACTGTATTGTATTTTCCACCTAAATAGAATTGTTCTTTTTTACCAAATCGGTAAACAATTTCTCCAGCATATTGGTCAGCAGTACGTTTATCATCATATCCTGCTTTGTCTCCTCCTGAGGCGAATTCAATAGTTCCGAAGAATTCCAAACCTTTGAATTTTACAAAAGGGTTAATCATATAAGAAGTAGCCCAATTTTTGAATCCAGGGTTGAATGTTCCTTCTGGTGTAGCAGTTGTGCTATAGTTACTAGCAACAGTTGCACCATTATTAGTATAGGCACTATTGGTCATTACACCCCAATATCCAAATCCTGAACGGTTTGCAGAATAGATATTTCCATTACCTAAATTAGAACTGTGGTAGTAAGAACCAGTAAGTCTTACTCTCAAATCGTCATTAATTTGTTTGTCATACCCTAATTTTGCTAAGATTGAAGGGCTAACTGCTGTTTGGTGGTCAGGACCTGCAGCAAAAGTTACTTCGTTATTGCTTTGATTTAAATTCCCATTTGTAACCCCTAACATGCTCACCCATCCGTTTCTTAGGTAGTAAACTTCTGCTCCCATTTCAGTAGTGAAGGCATTCATAATATTGTTTCCAACAAAAGGATTTCTAATGGTATTACCGTTGTCAGAACTTCTAAAATGAGCATCACCATAGTTGTTTTCCATTTGACCGATTTTAATAGTTGCATATTGCATAAAATCAGACAAGAATCCTTTTTTGATGAAATCTAACTTGTCAATTTGTAAATATCCTCCTTTTACATAACTGTCATTATGATGTCTAGAAGATAAATAAACGTCTAAGTTTACTCGTACACCGTCAAATAATTGAGCCGCTATAGTCATATCAGCTGATGGAAGGGTAAAATTGTTTTCAAGATTTACTAATCGATATCCAGTAATGTCTGAAGGAGCAGGAAAATCTGTTGGTTGATCATTGAATGAATTTATAGCTTGGAAATTCATATTGAATGCTCCTCCTAAGTCAACGCTTAGCCCTTTGAATTCGGCATCATCTTTTTTAACATCAAATACATTGATTGCGTCTTTGTTTCTAGAGATTTGATTTTGCATGTCCCCAAAGGTTACTTGGGCATTTGCTGCTGTTAAAGATAACAGACCAGCAGCTAAAAGGTATATTCTTTTCATGGTTTAGGTATTTATTATTAATTAAAATTTAAATTAAATTTGATAGTTAAGTCTTCTCCAGTTTTTATGGTGCCAAGCATAGCTGTTGGCGATTTCATTCCAAATTCTGTAAAAGTTATTTTGTTAGATCCTTGAAGGGTTACAACTCCATTTGAAGCTACAGTACTTTTTACTTGTGTTTTAAATACTTTCGAAACCCCTGCTATGGTATATGTTCCTGTTAGATTCCAAGTGGTTTCATTTACTTTTTCAGCAGATTTTAAAACGTATCTGATGTTTTTAAATTTGTCTGTTTTTAATGTTCCATACGCTACTTTATCCATACTCTTTTTTTCGCTTTTGATGCTCTCGGCAGGAAGTGTAATATCGATGTTGTTGATTTGTTCTAATTTAGAATTGTTAACAGTTAGATTAGCAGTTCCTGTTTTTGCTGTAGATTGCATAACCCAATCATGCAAAGTCGAAGTTCCTGAAACCGAAAAACTGGTTTTTATATCTAAATTGTATGTTTTTTGAGCCTGAGTAGTAACAGAAAAAAAGAGTGTTAAAATAATTAGGTTGACGAATGCTTTGATTTTTGATTTCATGACCTTTTAAAGTTTTGATAGTTATTAACTGGTAATTTTTTACAACAAGATTTTTTAGTTTAATTTATGTTAATCTTTTCATCTTTTTTGATAGTACGAAGGTAGAACTGAATAGAAAATAAGGATATGATAAAAATCATGTTGTATTAAATATATAAATTGTAATTTTTTTAAAATTTTATATGAATTATTCAGCTATATCGTTTTCTTTCTTTTTTGAAACAGATAGTGTTTATTTATAACACTGTCAAATCTCTTGTGAAATAGGCTTTTGTAGTTTTTTGAAGTGTTTTAATTAAGGATAAATAAGTCTTATTTAAAGTATTGTTTTGAGTTATATTATTTGGTGATTTTTTAATATTTTTTTACGAATTGTAGTTTATTGCTGGTTAAAATAACAAGAAAGGTTTTAAGGCTGATGGTTGTAACATTTTGGGTAGTTGTTGTTATCTTTTTTTTAGAAGTTCTTAGTATTTGTACTTACAGTTAAACGTTTTTTTGGATTATTAAAATGACTAACTAAACGACTATTCGATAAATTGTCATTAAATTTGCAACATGCAAATCGATAAAAAAGACATTAGAGCCTTATCTAAAGATCAGTTGAGAGATTTTTTTGTCTCAAATGGGGATAAAGCTTTTCGGGGTAATCAGGTATATGAGTGGTTGTGGAGTAAAGGAGCACATAGCTTTGATGATATGAGTAATGTTTCTAAGCAAACACGCTCAATGTTAGAAGATAATTTTGTTATCAATCATATCAAGGTAGATACCATGCAACGTAGTGAAGACGGAACTGTCAAAAATGCTGTCCGTTTGCACGATGGTTTGGTGGTAGAAAGTGTTTTGATTCCAACAGAAACTAGAACGACAGCTTGTGTTTCTAGCCAGGTAGGATGTAGTTTAGATTGTAATTTTTGTGCTACAGCACGATTAAAAAGAATGCGTAATCTGGAACCTGCCGAAATTTATGATCAAGTTATTTCTATTGATAAAGAAAGTCGTTTGTATTACAATCATCCATTATCCAATATTGTATTTATGGGAATGGGAGAGCCGCTCATGAACTATAATAACGTCATGAAAGCCATTGAAATGATTACTTCTGATGAAGGTTTAGGAATGTCGCCTAAAAGAATCACTGTGTCAACTTCTGGAATTCCAAAAATGATAAAGAAAATGGCCGATGATGAAGTAAAATTCAAATTGGCAGTTTCGTTGCATTCAGCTATTGATGAGATTCGCTCTAGGATTATGCCTTTTAGCGAAAACTTTCCTCTAAAAGATTTGAGAGAAGCCCTAGAATATTGGTATCGAAAAACTAAAAGCAAAGTATCTTATGAATATGTAGTTTGGAAAGGGATTAATGATAATAAAGCCTCTGTAGATGCGTTGATTAAGTTTTGCAAATACGTTCCCTGTAAAGTCAATTTAATAGAATACAATCCGATTGATGATGGCGAATTTCAACAAGCTTCTGAAGAGTCGATAAATGCATATATCAAAGGACTTGAAGCTATTGGTGTTGTTGTTAAAGTGAGACGAAGCCGAGGGAAAGATATTGATGCTGCCTGCGGTCAATTAGCCAACAAAGAAGCGTAATTTTTAGAAATAAAAAAAGCATTGAAAAGATTTTGTCTTTTCAATGCTTTTACTGTTTTTACTGCCTAAAATCTATTTCTTTAATTCTATTGTAACGGTTGTTTCTGAGGTTGTAACAGTCGCACTATTATCACATTCGCCAGTTCCAAAATCTACAGTTGTTTCAATATCATTTTTAACTTTTATAATAGTACCTGATACAGGGAACGGTTTTTTGCAAGACATTTCATAACGTAATGGTGTTTCAATAGTACTAGACCAACTGTCGCCATTAGGCATTGCTGTTGTCTCGTTTCCAATAACTAGATATACGTTGTCGATCCATTCTCCAGTATCAAAACCTTCAATTTGTTCTTTTGTTCTTATTCCTTTTCTAGTATATATTGATCCGTCTTCAAAAGTTATGGTCATATCTATCGAATATTCATATACGGGATGTGCTTCTTCCAATAATTCAGTTGCTTTTACAGATCTAGTTATGCTTTTTGTGCCTTGAATATTTTTGCCATTGTGATAAAAATTGTCAAATGTATAAGTTATGTTCTGTTCAGTTGTGCCAAAATTTCCTGAAAAACTAAGAGTGATTTTCCCTTTTAATACATTTCCATTTTCTAAAGTACATCCTTCAGTTCCAAAATCAATCGAACCATTAAATACACCATCAGCATAAGTCCATGCAACTGTTACACATGATGGCAACATTGTTTTTGGTTTTGTAATTGACTTGCTAGTGATGCTTTGCCTCATTGTATATTGATCATCAACAATATTAGTGACATCATCTATAGCAGCATCAATTTTAGAATCAGTTGCAATTTGTTCATTTGTAATTGCGCTGTTGGTAGAGTTACTGTCGTTTTTGTCGTTTGAATCACAGCTGAAAAAAAAGCTGATTGCAATTAAAGAAGCAATAATAGAAATTTTTGTTTTCATAATTAATTTAGGTTTAAAGTTTACGATAAAAGGTTAATTGGGATTCTTTGATACAATCATTTGTAAAGGAAAACGATTGCAGTTGTAATGATTCCGAAACTAATCAGATTTTTAAAACAGAATTATTTGTACTTTAGTAATAGAAATTTACTGTTAAAGTCTATTTTTTAAAGTTATAATCATAATTTGTTTTCTGTTGTTGTTTCTAAGGATTGATAGCATTGTCAAATAAAATGAGAATAGTGTTTGGATGTAATTCACATTAAATTTTTAGTTACACTTAACACATATTGTATAACGTTTTTTTATTTAAAATAGTATATTTGGCATCTAGATGAATATTACCACTCAGATAAAACAGCCCATAGTAAACGAAATGGAACTTTTTGAAAAAAAGTTCTATGAATCGATGACTTCCAAAGTGGCTCTTTTAAATCGAATTACCTATTATATTGTCAATCGAAAAGGAAAACAAATGCGACCAATGTTTGTTTTTCTGATGGCCAAAATGGTGTCCAAAGGGACTGTTAATGAGAGAACCTACAGAGGAGCTTGTGTAATAGAGCTCATTCATACAGCAACTTTGGTTCACGATGATGTGGTAGATGATAGTAATCGTCGTCGCGGTTTTTTCTCCATTAATGCACTTTGGAAAAACAAAATTGCTGTATTAGTTGGAGATTATTTGTTGTCAAAAGGGTTGTTACTTTCGATAGATTATGGCGATTTTGACTTATTGAAAATTATTTCGGTTGCTGTTCGCGAAATGAGCGAAGGCGAATTGCTTCAAATAGAAAAAGCTCGTAGACTCGATATTACCGAAGATGTTTATTATGATATTATCCGAAAAAAAACGGCAACACTTATCGCCGCTTGTTGTGCTTTGGGTGCAAGATCAGTTTCGGAAGATGAGGTTCAAGTAGAAAACATGCGAAAGTTTGGAGAGCTTATCGGAATGGCTTTTCAAATCAAAGATGATTTATTTGATTATTCAGAAGAAGCCATCGGGAAACCAACTGGAATCGATATCAAAGAGCAAAAAATGACTTTGCCTCTTATTCATGTTCTAAATAACTGCACTTCAAAAGAAAAAAGCTGGCTCATAAACTCGATTAAAAACCACAATAAGGACAAAAAAAGAGTAAAAGAAGTTATCACTTTTGTAAAAAACAATAACGGTTTGGCTTATGCCGAAAATAAAATGGTCGAATTTCAGCAGGAAGCACTACAACTGCTGAATAATTATCCCGAATCCGACTATAAAGAAGCACTCGTTTTAATGGTGAACTACGTTATAGAAAGGAAGAAGTAATTTTTTGAAATCACAAGCAAAGATTTAATAGGTTTTATATATTCAAAAACATAGTAACTTAGCACCTTGGTAACTTAGCAACTTAAAATAAATTGATTTCACAAGCAACTATAGATTCAGTTTACGAAACTGCTCGAGTAGAGGAGGTAATTGGTGATTTTGTTCAATTGAAAAGAGCAGGAAGTAATTTTAAAGGCTTGAGTCCATTCTCGGATGAACGATCACCATCATTTATGGTGTCGCCTGCCAAAGGAATTTGGAAAGACTTTAGCTCCGGAAAAGGAGGGAACGCTGTGGCCTTCCTGATGGAACACTCTCATTTTACGTATCCTGAAGCGATTCGTTATTTGGCTAAAAAATACAATATCGAGATTGAAGAGACAGAACAATCGGATGCTGAAAAGGCCAATACTGATATCCGTGAAAGTATGTATCTGGTTTCTGAATTTGCGAATAAATATTTTCATGACGTTTTATTAAATTCGGAAGAAGGAAAAGCCATAGGACTTTCTTATTTTAAGGAGAGAGGTTTTACCAACGAAACTATTAAGAAATTTTCTTTAGGTTATTCCCCAGAAATCTGGGATGCTTTTACCAAAGAAGCTTTAGGAAAAGGATATAAAATGGAGTTTCTCGAAAGCACCGGGTTAACAATTGCTAGGGAAGACCGCCCTTTTGATAGATTTAAAGGAAGGGTAATGTTTCCTATTCAAAGTATGTCGGGTAGAGTGCTTGGTTTTGGAGGACGAATTTTGACCAATGATAAAAAAGCGGCCAAATACTTAAATTCACCTGAGAGCGATATTTACCATAAAAGTAAAGTACTTTATGGTATTTTTCAAGCGAAACAATCCATCGCTAAACTCAATAACTGTTTCTTGGTTGAAGGATATACAGATGTGATTCAATTTAACCAAGCAGGTGTCGAAAATGTCGTGGCTTCTTCAGGTACGGCTCTTACTCCAGATCAAATTCGATTGATTAATCGTTTGACAAGAAATATCACAGTGCTCTTTGATGGTGATGCTGCTGGACTTCGCGCTTCAGTTCGAGGTATTGATTTGATTCTTGAAGAGGGAATGAATGTAAAAGTATGCACATTTCCTGATGGAGAAGATCCAGATAGTTTTGCTAGAAAAAATTCCTATGATGATTTGATAGCTTATTTAGAGCATAATGCTAAAGATTTCATTCAGTTCAAAGCTTCACTTTTGATGGATGAAGCTAAAAATGATCCTGTAAAAAAAGCGGATTTGATTCGAGATATGGTTGGTAGTATTTCTAAAATTCCAGACCGAATTCAGCGTGAAATTTACATACAAGAATGTTCAAGAATTATGGATATTTCTGAACAAGTTTTGACTAGTACTTTGGCACAATTGGTCAAAAAAGATATTGAAGAAGTCGGGAAAAAAGTAAAGCAAGAACAAAAGGCATTTGAAATTGTAAAAAATGAGAATCCAGAACAAGCGGCAAAAGTTGATGTTTTGTATCGTTTGGAACGCAAAATTATCGAGATGCTTTTATTGTATGGTAATAAGAGTGAGGAGTTCGAGGATGTTTATTTGAGAACTAATGAAGCAGGTGAAATTGAAAATGTTACCGAGCGCAAAGAATATAAAGTGTATCAAAGGATTTATTTGAGTTTGCAAGAAGATGAGGTAGAACTCGCAAATCCATTATTTCGAGGTATCTTTAATGATTTGATTCAGTATTTTCTTCAAAATGAAAATGTAGAAATCGAAAAATATTTGATGCGTTTAGATCCCGAGTTTGCTCAGGAAGTTACCGATATTTTGATGGAAGATGAAAGATTGATACTTCATAACTGGGTAGGTCAAAATATTTTTCCTAAAACTAAGAATGAAACTATCGGTCAATATGTTTCAGAAACTATTTTAACCATGCGTTGGTATCTGGTTGATAAGATTATTGATGAAATAAAAAACTCTGTATCAAATGAACCAGGTTCAGATAATACAGAGTCTATGTCATTGGCGATGGATTACTATAAGCTAATTAATTCTTTTTCAAAAAAATTAGGAAGAGTAATGTCGCGATACAGTTAAACGATTTCTAAAGTTTTAGCTTTATTTACTAAATCTACTAAATTGGTTACGTTTAATTTAGTAAGTAATCGTAATTTGTACGTGCTGATTGTTTTTTCATTAAGTGATAATATTTCAGCAATTTCATGGTTTTTCTTACCATCCCTCAAATAACGTAATACTTCAACTTCGCGATTCGAAAGTTTTCGGTATAAACGTTCACTTTTACTTTGTTTTGCAATCAAAGCAATGTTTTTCATGACTGCTTCATTCATGATTATTTTTCCTTGGTTTACTTTGACAATCGATTGCCCTAAGGTTTCCAATTTTTCGGTTTTGTGAACGAAACCAGAAACTCCTGCTTTAATTGCATTTGGAGCATAGATTTGTTCAGAAAGCCCACTGTAAAAAATAATTTTTGTTTTAGGAAAATTTTTCAAAACCGATTTGATTTCGAAAATACTTGAAAGACCTTCAAGTTCCAAATCTAAGACAAGGACATCAATTTCTTTTGAAAGTAAGATGTCTTTTACCATCGCAAAATTACCAACGTTCGCAACGATTGATATTTCAGAATGGTCTTTGAAGTACGATTTTATTCCAAAATGTACTACAGGATAGTTATCAGCTAAACAAACTTTAATCATGGTATTTAGTTTTAGGATTGTTTTTGAATAAACAAATTTAAAAAAAATATATGGTTATAAGTATAATTTTTCGGACAAATTTTTCTTTTTTAACAATTTATTGTACAAACAGGTATAGGATTCATCTTATGTTGATTGTTTTTGTTAAGTTTTTTATAAATTTCGTAAACTTCCTTTTGACGGACAGTAAATGTTTTTGCATCTATTTCTGATTCAGTTAGTTCCATTGCCCATTCTAATTCGTCATAACTAGCACCTAATTGGTCTTCGTCTGAACGATCATCTCCAAATAATCCATCGGTAGGTGCTGCAGTTAATATAGAATTGGGAACATTTAAATAGGTTGCCAGTTGATAGACTTCGGATTTCATTAAATCCGCTATCGGACTCAAATCTACCCCTCCGTCTCCATATTTGGTGTAAAAACCAACACCAAAATCTTCTACCTTATTGCCTGTTCCAGCTACTAATAATCCATGAATTCCAGCAAAATAATACAAAGTAGTCATACGTAAACGTGAACGTGTGTTGGCTAAGGATAAATTTACAGTAGCTTCGTTATTTGTAGTGGGAACTTCTTTTTTGAAAGTGTCAAAAACAGAAGTTAAATCAGCAACTACATTAGTGACGTTTGGGAATCTTTTCTTCAATTGTTCAATATGTTCTTTTCCTCTAGATACCTGACTCGGAGCTTGGTGTATAGGCATTTCTACACATAAAACGTTTAGTCCTGTTTGGGCACAAAGTGTTGAGGTTACTGCGGAATCCACACCTCCCGATATGCCGATAACAAATCCGTTAACTTTAGCGTTTTGGGCATAGCTTTTTAGCCATTCGACAATTTGAGTATTTACTTTTTCGATTTGTAAAGTTCTTTTTTTAGCCATAATAATTTAAGTTTTAAAAAGCAGGGATGTATATTTGCAAAAAAATAAGTAGAATTTTTTTTTAGGTTCCTTTGGAACAAATTTAATTAAATAATTGCAAATGAAATTATATCTCCTGCCTTTAGTTTTTTGTTTTCTTTTTTGGTCTTGTGATCAAAAAAGCAAAGTTGAAAAGGCTATAGAAGAAATTCCAGTAGAGGAAATAAAAGTAGAACGTTTTGATAAACAGTTTTTTGAAACAGCACCAGATGAGTTGTATAAATTAAAAAAGCAGTATCCTTATTTTTTCTCTCCAAATATAAATGATACTGTTTGGTTGAATAAAATGAAAGAGCCAATTTGGAGAGAGGTATATTCTGAGGTGCAAAAAAAATATTCTAACTCTGATGGTATTCAAAAAGAAGTTGAAGATTTGGTGCAGCACATCAAGTATTATTTTCCAAAGGCCAAAACGCCAAAAGTGATTACTTTGATTTCGGATATGGATTATTCAAATAAGGCTATATATGCTGATTCTTTAGTGATTATTTCTTTAGAATTGTACTTAGGAAAGGATCATAAATTTTACCAGTTTCCAAAATATATCAGACAAAATTTTGAAGAAAAACAAATGATGCCAGATGTGGTTACGAGTTTAGCACAACGAAAAATTGCTCCTCCAATGGAAAAGGACTTGATTTCGCAAATGATTTATTTTGGGAAAGAACTTTATTTGAAAGATATTTTGTTGCCTAATTATACTGATGCCGAAAAGATAGGTTATACACCAGAACAACTGTTATGGTGTCAGGAAAATGAATCTTATATTTGGAGGTATTACATAGAGCGTGAAATGCTTTTTAGTGACGAACAAAAGTTGGTGTCGCGCTTTATAGATCCTGCCCCTTTTTCTAAGTTCTTTTTAGAAATTGATAATGATTCTCCAGGTCGAGTAGGACAGTGGATAGGTTGGCAAATAGTACGTTCGTACATGGAAAATAATTCTAATGTAAAAATGGAGCAGTTGTTAAAAACCGATGCAAAAGTAATTTTTGAACAATCAAAATATAAACCAAAGAAATAATGTCAAAAGAGAATACCTCAGAAATAAAATTTTTAGTCGAATTAGACGAAAATAGAGTGCCAGAAAAACTTTTTTGGACCGCAAGAGACGGTGGAGTTGAACTTTCGGAATCGAAAGCTTTCATGCTAAATATTTGGGATCATAAAGCTAAAGAAAGTATGCGAATCGATTTATGGACCAAAGATATGCCTGTTGATGAAATGAAAATTTTCTTTCATCAAACATTAGTGTCTATGGCCGAAACTTTTAAGAGAGCTACAAATGATGAAAAGATGTCAGATACTATGTTGGATTTCTGCGATTATTTTGCAGAAAAATTAGATTTGAAGCAGTAAGAAATGTTTAAATGGTTTAAAGTTTAAAGTTGTTTAAGAGCAACCTTCAAACTTTAAACCATTTTAATTTTTTAAAACTCCGAATTATTCTTAAACACTTCTTGGTTGACTTCGTTTATATAATTCAATAATTCTTCCTTTCCAATCTCTTCAGTAGAAGAGGTAACAAAATAATGCGGCATCTCTGACCAATTATTGGCGAACATTTGTTTTTTGTATGCTGCAAGGTGTGAATCGATTTTTACTTTACTGATTTTGTCAGCTTTTGTAAAAATAATGCAGAAAGGAATTTCGCTTTCTCCCATATATGACATAAATTCAATGTCAATTTTTTGAGCTTCATGACGAATGTCAATTAGTACAAAGGCACAAACCAATTGTTCTCTTTTTTCAAAATATTCCGTTATGAATTGCTGAAAAATAGATTTGGTTTTCTTGGATACTTTGGCATAACCGTAACCTGGTAAATCAACAAGAAACCAATTGTTGTTGATTAGGAAGTGATTGATAAGTTGTGTTTTTCCAGGTCTTGCAGATGTCTTGGCTAGTTTTTTGTGGTTGGTCAACATGTTGATTAATGAAGACTTTCCAACGTTGGATCTTCCAATGAAAGCGTATTCCGGCAAAAAATCCTTAGGGCATTTGCTGACATCTGAGTTGCTTATAATGAATTCTGCAGTGTTAATTTTCATTTTCTTGAGTGTGAAATTCCCAATCGATTAGTGTTCTGCTAGATGTGTGTGTGTAAGCCAGTTTTCAAGATGATTGTTAAATTCATCAGGAACCTCCATCATTGCTGCATGACCACATTTGTCTATCCAATATAAAGTAGAATTGGGTAATAATTTGTGAAATTCTTCGGCTACATCTGGAGGGGTTACTTTGTCGTTTTTCCCCCAAATAATACAAGTTTGAACATGCATTTTTGGAAGATCTTTTGCCATGTTGTGTCGAATTGCACTTTTAGCAATTGTTAGGGTCTTTATTAATTTTAAACGATCGTTAACAGTTGCATATACTTCGTCTATAAGTTCTGGGGTAGCAATTTTTGGGTCATAAAATACGTCTTCAGCTTTTTTCTTGATGTATTCGTAATCTCCTCTTTTTGGATAACTGTCTCCCATTGCGCTTTCATATAATCCTGAACTTCCAGTAATGACCAATCCTGATACTTTTTCAGGGAATAATTTGGTATGGTATAATGCAATATGTCCTCCAAGTGAGTTTCCTAATAAGATAACTCGATCTAATTTTTTAAAGTTAATGAAGTTTTTTACATAGATGGCAAAACTTTTTACGTTCGTTTTTAGTATGTTTTGTGTGTAAATTGGTAAATCGGGAATGATAATTCGGTATCCTTTATTTGAAAAGTAACTCGCAACCGCATCAAAATTACTTAGTCCTCCCATTAAACCATGTAAGATGACAATCGGAATTCCTTCACCTGCTTCGTAATAACCGTATTTGCCTTCTTTTTTGTAATATTTTTCCATGTTTGTGTTATGGTTTTCAATTTTCCACAAATATAAGGTTAAAAAAATTAAAAAGAATTTTAGGGGCATTTTTTTAACCTTTTATTCGAGAACGTACCAAGGATAGTTATAAGGAATGTTTTTCTTGATTTTTTAACTATAAATAAATGGTTTGTTTAGGGTTTTAAGAATGTGATTCAAAATCTAAAAAAGAGTAGCTTTTTAACAAAACAAAAGCTTTCTTACAAAATATCTGAAGAATAGCTAATGTTCTGATAGTCTATAAACTAAGCGTTTTTGGGCTTGAGTGGCTAAACTTATTAACAAAGTGGTATATTGTGGTAAAATGTGGTAAAATTTTATTTAATTTTGCTTTATACAATAAATATAGTCTAGCTTGGATGCAATTATAGGAACATATGAGTGCAAAGTTGATGCTAAAGGGCGAGTGCTAATACCCGCTCCTTTAAAAAAGCAATTGGCTCCCTCGCTTCAAAACGGTTTTGTTTTGAAGCGTTCCGTATTTCAGTCTTGTCTTGAATTGTATCCGATGGAAGAGTGGGATTTGATGATGAAAAAAATCAACAAACTTAACCGTTTTGTCAAAAAAAACAATGACTTTATCCGTCGTTTTACAGCAGGTGTAAAGGTGGTAGAGATAGATGCTTTGGGCAGGTTATTGGTTCCTAAGGATTTAGTTGTTTTTGCTAGTATTGATAAAGATGTAGTTTTTTCTTCTGCGGTTAATATTGTCGAAATCTGGGATAAGGATCTGTATGAAAAATCTATCAATGGAGATGATGTTGATTTTGCAGATTTGGCTGAGGAAGTAATGGGAAATATAAATGACGACGACGATGGAATATCATAATCCAGTATTGCTACGCGAATCTGTGGATGGTTTGAATATAAATCCTGGTGGGGTTTATGTAGATGTTACTTTTGGTGGCGGAGGTCACTCTAAAGAGATTTTGAGAAGATTGGGGACAAACGGTAAGTTGTTTGCATTTGATCAAGATGAAGATGCGTTAGCAAATGCTTTGCCAGATGAAAGATTTACTTTGATAAATGAAAATTTCAGATTCATTAAAAGGTTCATGCGTTTTCATGGTGTAAAATCGGTTGACGGTATCTTGGGAGATTTGGGAGTTTCATCACACCAGTTTGATGTAGCCGAAAGAGGTTTTTCTACTCGATTTGATGCTGAGTTGGATATGAGAATGAGTCAAAAAAACGACTTGAATGCTTACCGAGTTGTCAATGAATATGATGATGCTAATTTGAGAAGAGTTTTTTTAGATTATGGAGAGTTGAAAAATGCTCCAGCACTATCTCGAACTATAATCGAAGCTAGAACCAAGAATCCCATCAAAACAACTGAAGAACTAAAAGAAGTTTTGATGAAATATTTGCCAGAAAGAGTTCGAAATAAGGTTTTGGCACAAATATATCAAGCTATTCGTATCGAAGTAAATCAAGAAATGGACGTTTTGAAAGAATTTTTAGAACAATCACTTGAAATTCTGAAACCCGGAGGAAGACTTAGTATTATTTCATATCATTCATTAGAAGATCGTTTGGTGAAAAGATTTATGAAAAACGGAATGTTTGAAGGAGAGCCAGAACGTGATTTTTATGGAAATTTTTCGGTTCCATTTAATTCAGTCGGAAAATTGATTGTCCCCAATGATGATGAAATAAAAATAAACAATAGAGCTAGAAGTGCTAAACTGAGAATAGCAGAGAAAAAATAAAGATATAATGAAGGGTGGAATTTATAACATATTAAAAGCACAATTTCTTATTGACGATAATGCGGTTAAAAATTGGCGTTTTATCGTTTTTGTGATTTTACTTGCTATAATAATGATTGCAAATACACAGCGATACGAACAAAAGGTTTTTAAAATTGTCGAATTGACAAATAGAGTAAAAGAATTAAGATCAGAATTTGTAGATAGACGTTCAGAGTTGATGAAACTTAAAATGGAATCTACAGTTTCAAAAAAAATGGAAGAAAGACAAATTTTTCCATCAACAGTTCCACCAGTGAAAATTGAGGTTAAAGAAGATAAAGAGAAGAGTTTCATTGAAAGAATATGGCAGTAGAAGATAAATATATATCCTATAGAACCTATTTGGTTGCCTTTTTCATCTTTTTGATGGCAATTGCGATTGCGATAAAATTAACAAATATTCAATGGGTTGATGGGGATTATTATAGAGAATTAGCAAAAGAGCGAACTGTCAAAAATTTTGTTATACCTGCCAATAAAGGTAATATTTATTCTGCTGATGGAAGTCTTTTGGCAACTTCTATTCCTAACTATACCATCCGTTTCGATGCTATTGCACCAAAATCCGAAGCCTTTGAAGAGAATGTAAAAATGCTATCAGACTCATTAGGTTTGATGTTGAATAAATCAAGTTATATTATTCAAAATGAATTGCGAAAAGCTAGAAAACACAAAAACAGGTATTTTTTGGTTGCAAAAAATTTAAGTTATACTCAATACATGAAAATTAAAGGGTTTCCATTGTTTAATTTGGGAGCTTACAAAGGAGGTATTATAGTCGAACAAAAAACAGTTCGCGAACATCCAATCGGAGAAATAGCAGAACGAACCATTGGTTATGAAAGAAAATTGACAGGATATTATGATGGTAAAGGGATCGAATGGGCATATCGCGAATATTTAAATGGTAAGGATGGGAAAATATTAAAGCAAAAAATCGCTAAAGGACAATGGAAACCCATTCGTGATGTAAACGAAGTAGAGCCGAGAGATGGATACGATGTGATTTCTACGATTGATGTGTATATTCAAGATATAGCGCACCATGCATTGCTAAAACAATTAGAAGAGTATGAAGCGGATCATGGTTGTGTTGTGGTTATGGAAACTACTACTGGTCAGATCAAAGCGATTTCAAATTTAGGAAGAGCCAATGATGGGACTTACTACGAGACTACTAATTATGCTTATGCCGAATCTCATGAGCCTGGATCTACTTTTAAATTAGTCGATTTGATGGCAATTTTAGAGGATAAAGTTGCAGATACAAGTACGGTTTATGATAGTCACGGAGGAATAGTAATGTATTCAGGCAGAAAAGTTAGAGATTCACATGAAGGCGGATATGGTAAAATATCATTAGCGAGAGGTTTTGAGCTTTCGTCAAATACCGTTATGGTACAAGCTGTTTATGACAATTATAAAAGTAATCCAACAAAATTTGTAAATCATATTAATTCCTTTGGATTAAGTAAAAAATTAGGTTTGGCTTTTAGAGGAGAAGGAAAACCCTATATACCGCAACCAAGTGACAAAGCATGGTCAAACATTTCATTGCCTTGGATGGCTTTTGGGTATGGAGTTTCGGTTACACCATTGCAGACACTTGCTTTTTACAATGCTGTTGCTAACAACGGGGTAATGGTAAAGCCAATGTTGGTGACTGAGATCAAAGCATGGGACAAAACCATCAAAAAATTCGACACAGAGGTGATGAATCCAAAGATTTGTTCACCCGAAACTCTAAGTAAAGTACAAGCCGTTTTGGCAAACGTTGTTAAGAAAGGAACGGGATCCAAATTATATTCTAAAGATTTTCCAATGGCTGGCAAAACCGGTACTGCTCAGGTAAATTATGGGGTAAATGGAGGTTCCGATAAGCATTATGCGTCTTCATTTGTGGGGTATTTTCCAGCGAATAACCCTAAGTATTCTTGCATAGTTGTTGTTCATAAACCAAATACGGCCAATAACAATTATTACGGTGCCGATGTTGCTGGACCTGTATTTAAAAGAATAGCCCAAAAAATATTTACTGACACACCTTCTACTAATGTCATAAAAAAATTAGATCGCCCTAATCCGGTACAAGAAAGTAACTATAATAGTTATTATGCAAAAGTGGAGAAAAAACAAAATTCTGTTCCGAATGTAAAAGGAATGGCTGGAATGGATGCAGTTGCATTATTAGAAAATTTAGGATTTAAAGTAAAAGCCATCGGTGTTGGGAAAGTAAAAAAACAGTCTATTCAAGCGGGTCAGGCAATTGTAAAAAATTCATCAATTCTATTAGAATTATCATGAAAGTATTAAGAGAGATATTATATAAAGTGGCTATAGAATCGGTTACGGGTTCTACAGAAATAGCAGTAAATCAATTGCATTTTGATTCTAGAAAAATTGAAACAAATGACGTTTTTATTGCAATTCGGGGTACAATATCAGATGGACATGATTTTATTGCAAAAGCTATCGAATTGGGTGCTGCTGCTGTTATTTGTGATACACTTCCCGAGGTTTTAGCGAATGGAGTTACCTATATACAAGTAAAAGATACGAATACAGCTTTGGCCTATATGGCTGCAAATTTTTACGGAAATCCTTCTCATAACTTGAAGTTAGTTGGTATTACTGGAACAAATGGTAAAACAACTATTGCTTCATTATTGTATCAGTTATTTAAAAATGCAGGTTTCAAGGTTGGACTGTTGTCAACTGTAAAAGTTATGGTTGATGATATTGAACACAAAGCAACTCATACCACTCCAGATTCTATTACAATTAATCATTTTTTAAGCGAAATGATTACTTCGGGGGTAGAATATTGTTTTATGGAAGTGAGTTCGCATGGAATTCATCAAAAACGTACAGAAGCTTTACATTTTACAGGTGGAATATTTACAAATCTTTCTCACGATCATTTAGATTATCATCCAACATTTGCTGAGTATAGAGATGTTAAGAAATCTTTTTTCGACCATTTGCCTAAAACAGCTTTTGCATTGACTAATTCTGATGATAAGAATGGTTTAGTAATGCTTCAAAATACAACTGCTCGTAAATTGACTTATGCTTTAAAAACGTATGCTGATTATAAAGCTGTAATACTCGAAAATCAATTGTCAGGTTTGTTGTTAAAAATAAACGACAACGAAGTTTGGGTTAAGTTGATAGGAACATTTAATGCCTATAATCTTTTAGCGATTTATGGAGCTGCGGTTGAATTAGGTTTAGAAAGTTTTGAAGCACTACGATTGATGTCAGAGTTGGAGAGTGTTTCTGGACGATTTCAATACATCATTTCAAATACTAACATAACCGCTATTGTTGATTATGCCCATACACCAGATGCTCTCGATAATGTTTTGAATACGATAAATGATGTGCGTACCAATAGCGAACAATTGATTACAGTTGTGGGTTGTGGCGGGAATAGAGATACAGCAAAGCGTCCAGTAATGGCCAACATTGCAACTGAACTTAGTGATAAAGTGATTTTTACCTCTGATAACCCTAGAAACGAAGATCCAGAGACTATAATTCAGGAAATGGAAAAAGGAGTTCAAGCTCAAAATTTTAAGAAATACTTATCCATTACTGATAGATTTCAGGCCATTAAAACGGCTTGTCAATTGGCACAGCCAAACGATATTATATTGATAGCTGGTAAAGGGCATGAAACTTACCAAGAAGTCAAAGGGGTGCGTCATGATTTTGACGATATGAAAAATGTAAAAGAAATTTTAGAACAACTTTTAAAATAAAAATATATGCTATACTATTTGTTTCAATATTTAGACAAAGTAATGGATGTTCCAGGAACGGGAGTGTTTCAATACATCACTTTTAGATCATCCTTAGCATTGTTGTTGTCGTTGTTGTTATCAACTATTTACGGTAAAAGAATAATTGGTTTTTTAAGTAGGCAACAGGTTGGTGAAACAGTACGTGAGCTAGGTTTAGCGGGGCAAAATGAAAAAGCAGGGACTCCTACTATGGGTGGAATCATAATTATATTCGCCACTTTGGTTCCTGTAATCCTTTTTGCAAAGCTGCATAATATTTATGTTATTTTGTTAGTTGTTACAACGCTCTGGATGGGAGTTATTGGTTTTATCGATGATTACATAAAAATATTCAAAAAGGATAAACAAGGACTGAAAGGAATTTTTAAAGTAGTTGGTCAGGTAGGCTTAGGGCTAATAGTGGGTTCAGTACTTTATTTTAGTCCAGTGGTAACCGTGAGAACCGATACAGGTAAAACGGATGTGTTTAAAAATACTTCTGAAACAGTTGTACAACAAGTTCCATTGGAAGAAAAATCTACTGCAACTACAATTCCGTTTTTTAAAAATAATGAGTTTGATTACGCCGAAATCCTTGCTTGGACTGGTGATGGATACCAAAAATATGCTTGGTTAGTATTTATTCCGATCGTAATTTTTATTATAACCGCTGTTTCAAATGGAGCCAATTTAACCGATGGGATTGATGGTTTGGCAGCTGGTACTTCTGCTGTTTCTGTTTTTGCCCTAGCTGTCTTTACGTTTGTTTCTGGGAATATTTTCTTTTCCAATTATTTAAATATAATGTACATACCCAACTCAGGCGAAATGACGGTGTTTATCGCTTCTTTCTTGGGTGCTTTAATCGGATTTCTTTGGTATAACTCTTACCCCGCTTCTGTGTTTATGGGGGATACAGGTAGTTTAACTATTGGTGGAATCATTGCGGTATTAGCTATTGCTGTTCGTAAAGAAATGCTGATTCCGTTGTTGTGCGGAATATTCCTTGTCGAAAATTTTTCTGTAGTGTTGCAGGTTAGTTATTTTAAATATACCAAAAAACGTTTTGGCGAAGGGCGAAGGATTTTTCTAATGTCTCCACTTCATCATCATTATCAGAAGAAAGGATATCATGAGAGTAAGATTGTTACTAGGTTTTGGATTGTTTCTATCATGCTGGCAATTTTGTCTATTGTAACACTGAAATTGAGATAAGAAAATGAGATTAGTGATATTAGGAGGAGGAGAAAGTGGTGTAGGAACTGCTATCCTTGGTAAGAAAAAAGGTTATGATGTTTTTGTTTCAGATTACGGAAAGATAAAAGATAGTTATAAAGAAGTTCTTATTATAAACAAAATTCCTTGGGAAGAAGAAAAGCATACTGAGGAGTTGGTTATGAATGCTGATCTTGTCATGAAGAGTCCAGGCATTCCTGATAAATCGAATATCGTAAAAAAATTGAAAAATAACGGGATTCCTGTTATCTCAGAAATTGAATTTGCTTCAAATTTTACAGATGCAGTTTTTATCGGTATAACAGGGAGTAATGGTAAAACGACTACTACCATGTTAACCTATCATGTTTTGAAAAGCGCTGGACTTAATGTTGGTTTGGCAGGAAACGTAGGAAAGAGTTTTGCCTGGCAAGTTGCCGATAATAACTACGATTACTACGTGTTAGAATTGAGTAGTTTTCAGTTGGATGGAATTATAAGTTTTAAACCACATATTGCAATCATCACGAATATAAGCCCTGATCATTTGGATCGTTACGATTATAAATTTCAGAATTATATAGATT
The DNA here is from genome assembly GCF_040045115.1 of Flavobacterium adhaerens. Lineage (NCBI taxonomy): Bacteria > Pseudomonadati > Bacteroidota > Flavobacteriia > Flavobacteriales > Flavobacteriaceae > Flavobacterium > Flavobacterium adhaerens. The sequence goes on from NZ_JBDLZX010000002.1 coordinate 333,898, forward strand.
CTAAGTTTAGAATCACAATGAATCAAACAGAGGATGATTATCTAATTTATGATTCAGGAGATGAAGTGATTTCGGAGTGGTTGAGTGAGAATAAAGTTAAAGCAAAATTAATCCCTTTTTCATTGACAAATGAGTTTCAAGAAGGGGCCTATATAAAAGACAAAGCGATGGAAGTTAAAATAAATCAAGAAGAATTTACTATGGATACTGAGTTTATCTCTTTAGAAGGAAAACATAATCTAAAAAATGCAATGGCAGCTAGTTCAGTAGCAAATATTTTAAAAATAAGAAAGAGTACTATTCGAGAGAGTATGTCCAATTTTCAAGGCGTAGAGCATCGTTTGGAAAAAGTTCTTAAAATTCAAAATGTTCAATACGTAAATGATTCAAAAGCGACCAATGTAAACTCTGTTTTCTTTGCTTTAGAGAGTATGAATACACCAACAGTTTGGATTGTAGGTGGTGTTGACAAAGGGAACGATTACCACGAATTGATGTCGCTTGTTCGTGAAAAAGTTAAAGCCATTATTTGTTTGGGAGTTGATAACAAAAAGATTATTGATGTATTTGGTAATGTAGTTGATATTATGGTTGAAGTTACCAGTATGACCGAAGCAGTGAAAATGGCACAAAGATTATCTGAAAAAGGTGATACGGTTTTATTGTCTCCAGCATGCGCTAGTTTTGATTTGTTCGAAAATTACGAAGATAGAGGGAGACAATTCAAACAAGCTGTCAAAAATTTATAAATGCAATGGTAAGGGGTTTTAGTTTTTAGTCTTAAACTAAAACACAAATAATAAACTATAATAAGCTTAAAATGAAACAACTAATTAATAACTTAAAAGGAGATAAAGGCATTTGGTCATTCGTGATCTTATTAGCCCTGTTTTCTTTTATGCCTGTTTTTAGTGCTAGTAGTAATTTGGCTTATTTAGGTCATGGTACCGGAAATACATTAGGATATTTGATTAAGCATTTGATACATGTATTCTTTGGCTTATGTATTATTTATTGGGTGCATAATATTCCGTACCATTATTTTAGAGCTATTTCCAAAGCGGGACTTCCAGTTGTTTGGCTTTTATTGGCATATACAGTAATAAAAGGAACTGTAATTGCTGGAGCCAATGCCAGTAGATGGATTCAAATTCCTTTTGTTGGACTGTCTTTTCAAACATCAACTTTGGCTTCTATTATTTTGTTCATATTTGTGGCTCGTTATTTATCAAAAACCCGCGAAGAGCCTATAACATTTAAATCCTCTTTTTGGGAACTTTGGATCCCGGTTGCAATAACGTTGATGTTTATTCTGCCAGGAAATTTTTCGACTACAGCTTTGATCTTTTCGATGGTAGTAATGCTTGTTTTTATAGGAAGGTATCCCATAAAGTACATTATGTATATCATTGGTTTGGCAGTGGTGTTTTTAACCTTCTTTGTGTTGATAGGGAAGGCTTTTCCTGAGTCTAAGTTCTTTAGTAGGGTAGGAACTTGGACTAGCAGAATTGAAAATTTTACGACGGATAAAGCAGATGAAGACGATTATCAAATTGAAAAAGCCAAAATTGCTATAGCATCAGGTCAACTGTATGGCTTAGGGCCAGGGAAAAGTGTTCAGAAAAATTTCTTGCCTCAATCTTCTTCCGATTTTATTTATGCAATTATTGTCGAAGAATACGGATTAGTTGGAGGGTTAGGAGTTTTGTTTTTGTATTTATTATTGTTGTTTAGATTCGTTGTTGCTTCTCATAAAGCCAATACCCTTTTTGGGAAATTGGTGGTTATCGGGTTAGGGTTTCCTATGATTTTTCAGGCAATGATAAATATGGCTGTAGCAGTAGAATTATTGCCAGTAACAGGGCAAACTTTGCCTTTAATCAGTAGTGGAGGTAGTTCTATTTGGATGACTTGTTTTGGTCTTGGAATAATTTTAAGTGTTACCAAAAAAGATGACGAAATAGCGCAAGAGAAATTAGAAAAGGAAAAAAGAGAAGAAGTGCTTCAAAAACTTATTGATCGCGAAATGGAGGCTGATCTTCAAGAAGAGGTTGGTGTGAGTGGGAATGATAATTTTGATTCGAATGATTATTCTATCACGGATAATTCTAAGAATCCCATGAATGCAGTATTGAAATAGTTTTTTATAATAAATAAAAATATGGTTCATAACAAAGTTGAACTATAATAGGTAATTAAGATTTTTAAATATGGCAAAGCATAAATTTATTTTAAGTGGAGGTGGTACAGGTGGTCATATTTACCCAGCAATTGCAATTGCAAATGAGTTAAAAAAACGTTTTCCTGATGCTGAGATTTTGTTTGTTGGTGCCAAAGATAAAATGGAAATGCAAAAAGTACCCCAAGCAGGATACAATATAAAAGGTCTCTGGATTGCTGGTTTGCAAAGAAAATTGACTTTTCAGAATGCAATGTTTCCTATCAAACTTATAGATAGTTTGTGGAAATCTAGAAATATTATTAAAGCCTTCAAACCTGATGTGGTGATTGGTACTGGAGGTTTTGCCAGTGGGCCATTATTAAATATGGCTAATAATATGAACGTTCCAACCGTTATTCAGGAACAAAATTCTTTTCCAGGAATTACCAATAAATTATTAAGTAAGAAAGCCAATAGTATTTGTGTTGCCTACGATAATTTGGAAAGTTTTTTTCCTAAAGAAAAAATAGTTCTAACAGGCAATCCAGTTCGTCAGGATTTGTTGGATATTGATTCTAAAAGAGAAGAAGCAATTGAGTACTTTAAGTTAGACGCGACCAAAAAAACTTTATTGGTTTTAGGAGGAAGTTTAGGAGCAAGAAGAATCAATCAGTTAATAGAGAAAGAATTGGATAAATTTCTTTCACTAAATGTTCAGGTTATCTGGCAATGTGGAAAATTTTATCTAGATGATTATAAAAAATACAATAAAAGTAACGTTCAAGTTGTTGCATTTATAGAGCGTATGGATTTGGTTTATGCTGCCGCCGATGTGGTAATTTCCAGAGCAGGTGCTTCTTCGGTTTCGGAGTTATGCATCGTTGGTAAACCCGTTATTTTCATTCCTTCGCCTAATGTTGCCGAAGATCATCAAACCAAAAACGCTCAAGCGATAATGAATAAAAAAGGAGCAATTTTAATTAAAGAGTCTGAACTGGATGATGATTTTAGTTTGGTTTTTGAGTCTTTGATAAAAGATCAAGGAAAACAAACGCAATTAAGTCAAAATATTAAATCATTGGCTAGGCCTAATGCAACGGTTCAAATTGTTGACGAAATTGTTAAGCTGATTAAATAAAATTAATATAGTGGTATTGTCAATTTTTCAGATTGAAATTACCATTGAAATTGAAATTGAAAAATGAATTTAAATCAAATTGAAAACGTCTATTTTATAGGAATTGGAGGTATCGGAATGAGTGCTTTGGCTCGCTATTTTAAAGCCATCGGCAAGCAAGTTTCTGGTTATGATAAAACGCCTTCAATGCTTACATCTGAATTGATTGATAGCGGAATTGATATTCATTTTGACGATGATATTAATGCAATTCCTAGAGAGTATAATTCCGAAAATACGTTGGTAATTATAACGCCAGCAATACCAGCTAAACATTCGGAGTGGAATTATTTTATGCATCAAGGCTATTCTATAAAAAAAAGAGCCGAAGTATTGGGGATAATTACTAAAGATACTTTTTGTTTTGCGGTTGCAGGAACCCACGGAAAAACAACGACTTCTAGTATTTTGGGACATATTTTGTATGAAAGTGGTGCCGATGTAACAGCTTTTATTGGTGGAATTGTAGAGAATTACGACTCTAATTTAATAGGAAACGGTAAAACCGTTACAGTAGTCGAAGCTGATGAGTTTGATCGTTCATTCTTGCACTTGCATCCAGATATTGCTTGTGTGACTTCTATGGATGCCGATCATTTGGATATTTATGGGACAAGCGATGCGATCGAAGCGTCTTTTACTGAATTTGCAGATAAAATTGAGGATAAAAGCAAACTTTTCATCACCAATTTATTGCCTTTACAAGGAGTGGTTTGTGCTGTGAATGAAGAGGCTAATTTTGAAGCTTTTAATGTTAGAATAGAAAATAGTTCTTATGTTTTTGATGTAAAAACGCCAAATGAAGTTATCAGAGATTTGCGTTTCGGATTGCCAGGAAAACATAATTTAATGAATGCTTTGATGGCTTTGGCAATGGCAGTCACATACGGAACTCCTACTGCCGCTATTGCTAAGGCTTTGGAAACTTTTAAGGGTATTCGAAGACGTTTTTCATACCAAATAAAAGAAGAAAACCTTGTCTATATCGATGACTATGCGCATCATCCTACTGAAATTGATGCAGTTCACCAAGCTGTGCGTGAACTCTATCCAGGAAAAAAAGTATTAGCCATTTTTCAGCCACACTTGTTTAGTAGAACGAGAGATTTTGCCGATAATTTTGCCAAAAGTTTGTCTGCCTTTGATGGAGTTTTTTTGATGGAAATTTATCCTGCTCGTGAGTTACCTATAGAAGGAATTACTTCGCAATGGCTCATGGATAAAATGACCAATACGAATAAAAAAATAGTAAGTAAAGAAGATTTGATTGCTGAAATTGTTGCAAATGATGCTGCGGTAATTGTGACAATTGGAGCAGGTGATCTGGGAGAGATGGTTCCTTCGATAAAAAAAGCATTATATGAAAGTCTTTAATTTAAATAACATAAGATTATTACTAATGTTTTTCTTGGTAATTTTCCTTTTTTCTTTCACGTCAAAGCGGAATGAAAATAGAAAATTGATTAAAACAGAAGTTGTTTTTGTAGGAGACAATCCTCTTTTTATTAAGAGTGAAACGGTTAATAAATTGTTGATAGAAAATAATTCAAACCCTTCAACCATTAGAAAAGATGGGCTAGATTTGAATAAATTGGAGCAAGTATTAAATGCTCAAGAAATGATCGAGAAGGCAGATGTGTTTGTAAGTATCGATGGAGTTCTTAAAGCGGTTGTAAAACAAAAGACACCTATTGCAAGGGTCTTTAATGAAGAGGGGTCTTTCTATATTGACAGTGAGGGAAATACTATGCCGTTATCGGCAAATTTTACAGCTCGAGTTCCTCTTGTTTCTGGGGAGATAAACAAGAAAAATAATAAAGATTTATTTAAATTATTTAAGATAATTTACGATGATGCATTTTTACAAAAAAACATCATTGGGATACAAATTATGCCTAATGGTAGCTTGTTGATGCAGAATAGAAATTATAATTATCAAATTGATTTTGGAGGTTTGATAAACATGGAACGAAAATTTAAAAACTATGAAGCTTTTTTTCAAAAAGTGAGTTTGGATAGTTCTTTGCATAAATATAAAAAAATTGATCTCAGATTTACGGAACAAGTAGTTTGCACAAAATAATAGAAAATGGAAAAAGAGAATATTGCAGTAGGTCTAGATATTGGGACGACGAAAATAGTTGCCATGATAGGCAAAAAGAATGAATACGGGAAACTTGAAATTTTAGGTGTAGGAAAATCTAAAAGCTTAGGAGTTGCAAGAGGTGTTGTCAATAACATCACTCAGACAATTCAATCCATTCAGCAAGCAATACTTGAAGCAGAAAATAATTCAGGTTATAAAATAAAAGATGTTGTTGTCGGAATTGCAGGCCAACATATCCGTAGTATTCAACATAGCGACTATATCAGTAGAAGTAATCCTGAGGAAGTAATTGGCGATAGTGACATTGATTTGTTAATTAGTCAAGTTCACAAATTAGCTATGTTACCCGGAGAGGAAATCATACATGTTTTGCCACAAGAATTTAAAATCGATGGACAATTCGATATAAAAGAACCAATTGGAATGTACGGAGGAAGACTCGAAAGTAGCTTTCACGTAGTAGTTGGGCAAGCATCTTCTATTCGTAATGTTGGTAGATGTATTCAAAGTTCTGGAATCGAATTATCAGGTCTAACATTAGAACCCTTAGCCTCTTCTGATGCGGTATTAAGTCAAGAAGAAAAAGAAGCAGGAGTTGCACTTATTGATATTGGAGGAGGAACGACAGATTTGGCAATTTTCAAAGATGGAATCATACGTCACACAGCAGTTATCCCTTTTGGTGGAAATGTAATAACAGATGATATCAAAGAAGGTTGTTCAATCATTGAAAAACAAGCAGAATTATTAAAGATAAAATTTGGATCGGCTTGGCCAGGTGAAAATAAAGATAATGAGATTGTTTCTATACCAGGATTAAGAGGAAGAGAGCCAAAAGAAATTTCTTTAAAAAATCTTTCAAAGATAATTAATGCAAGGGTTGTTGAAATTATTGAGCAAGTTTTTACCGAAGTGAGAGCTTATGGACATGAAGATCCTCGTAAAAAGTTAATTGCTGGAATTGTACTTACAGGTGGAGGAGCTCAATTAAAACACATCAAACAATTAGTTGAATATATAACTGGGATGGATACTCGTATAGGATACCCTAACGAACACCTAGCTGGAAATTCAGATGAAGAAATTTCAAGCCCATTATATGCTACTGCAGTTGGTTTGGTGATGAACAGTATTGAGAATAAAACGCAAAGTGCTGTCAAAATGCAAGCTGTTTCGGCTCCTGAAAAAGTTACATACTATAGAGAACCAGTAGTAGAAACTAAAATTGAAGCCAAAGAAGAAACTGATGTACAATCAGAAAAAGAACCTCAAGTAGAGCCTGCAAAAGTAGAATCTACCGAAAACAAAATAAGAAGATCTTTTTTTGATAAATATGTTGACAAAATCAAGGAGTTTCTAGATAACGCAGAATAAAATAATAATAAATAAAAATAACTATCGGAATTCCTTTTTGCCCCAAGCATAGAGTAGTTAGATAAAGTTAATAAATTAAAACCCCATAGGATGTCAAGCAACACAGAATTTGGAAGTATTTCATTTGATTTACCAAAGAATCAATCAAATGTAATTAAAGTAATTGGTGTAGGTGGAGGCGGTAGTAACGCCATAAACCATATGTTTAAACAAGGTATCAAAGGCGTTGATTTCATCGTTTGTAATACCGATTCTCAAGCACTCGAGAATAGCGCTGTTCCTAATAAAATACAATTAGGAGCTAATTTAACAGAAGGTCTAGGTGCTGGTGCAAATCCAGATGTAGGACATCAATCGGCAATAGAGAGCGTTGCAGAGATTGAGAAAATGTTAGATGTAAATACAAAAATGGTATTTATTACTGCTGGAATGGGCGGAGGAACAGGAACAGGAGCAGCACCAGTAATAGCACAATTGGCAAAAGAGAGAGAAATCTTAACTGTCGGAATCGTAACATTACCTTTTTTGTTTGAAGGGAAAGTGCGACAAGAACAAGCTTTAATTGGTATCGAAAAATTACGCAAACAAGTAGATTCGTTAATCGTTATCAATAATAATAAATTAAGAGAAGTATATGGGAATCTTGGTTTTAAAGCTGGGTTTTCAAAGGCAGATGAAGTTTTATCTACAGCTTCAAGAGGAATTGCAGAGGTAATTACGCATCATTATACTCAAAATATCGATTTGCGTGATGCTAAAACAGTATTGTATAATAGTGGTACTGCTATAATGGGATCTTCTGTTTCTTCAGGTGAAAATAGAGCAAAAGAAGGGATTATTGCTGCTTTAGATTCTCCTTTATTAAATGATAATAAAATTACCGGAGCCAAAAACGTATTGTTGCTTATCGTTTCTGGAACAAATGAGATTACAATTGACGAAATTGCCGAAATTAACGAGCATATTCAATTTGAAGCAGGATCCAATGCTAATATCATCATGGGGGTTGGTGAAGATGAAGCACTTGGTGATGCTATTGCAGTAACTATTATTGCTACTGGTTTCAACATGGAACAGCAAAATGAAATTGTAAACGTTGAACCTAAAAAAATTATTCATACTCTTGGCGATGAGCAAAAAGGAGTTTTTGATTTAACAGCTAATACCGTTGCTAGTTTCAATTTAAATACTGAAACACCAGCTCCAAATACTGAAGAAAGAATAGTGTTTGATTTAGTAGAAGACGAAGTGGTTCCTGAACCTATTGTTGCTTCAATTAATGAAAACGAGTTAATTGAAATGAATGAATTCATTAAGAATTTAGATGTGACTTTTGAAATCGTTTCTCCAATGAAAGAGATAGATTTCATGGTTACAAATCAAGTTAACGAAGTTGTTAGAGAAGTAAAAACTGAGCCAATTCGCACAGAAGTACAACAAGAACAAACGACCTTTTCTTTTGATTTGCCTTTGAGTAAACCAGAACCAGTTGCTTCTCAAGAAGAAACCAAAGACTTTATTTTTGAATTGACTAATGAAACCAAAGACATCAAAGTTGTTCAACCAGTTCAATTAGTTTCGGTAACAGAATTGACTGATAAAGGTGTCGTAAGGTATTCTTTGGAGGAATATATGGATGTAGAGAAAGATTTAATCGAATCTAAGCCTGCAGCCAAAGTAGTTGAAGAAGTTCCTGCTGAACTTAATATTACAATGAAGCAAGTAACAACTCCAATTACCGATCAACCTGAGCTTGGAAACAACTCTCCAGTTGATATGACCATAGAAGAGACATTGCGATTTAGAGCAGAGGAAAGAAGAAGAAAATTAAAAGATTTTAATTATAAATTTCACGATAACGTTTCAAGAGTTGATGAGTTAGAAAGAGAACCAGCTTACAAAAGATTTGGTATCGATCTAAATAATACTCAAACAAATAACTCAACTTCAAGAATATCAGTTGGAACCGACAGTAATAATGATCTGCAATTGCGTTCTAATAATTCATATCTGCATGACAATGTAGATTAATAATGCCATTTTTTATTTAAATAGCCCGAAAATCACATTTGGTTTTCGGGCTATTTTATGATTCCAATGCCTATTCAAGTTGTTGTTATTGCCATTAAAATTTTCTAAATTTGTCGCGCCTCATCCAGCTGTACATTCCAAGCTTTTTGTCGTAACTCCTTTTTTCTAAGAACCAGAAAGAGCTCCCTTTTGTCGCTTTTCTAGTTCAAGAAAAAAAAGAGTTTCTCCTAAAAAGGCTTTCCATTTCCATCTGGGGCGGTTGTTGAAAGCGTATGCATTAAGATTTAACCATCAAAAATCTAGAATCGAAAAATTTAAAATCAAAAATTAATATGAGTTTATCAGTACAAATCATGGACGAAATCAAAACAGCCATGAAAGCCAAAGATACAGTTGCATTAGAAGCTTTAAGAGCTGTAAAATCAGAGTTGTTATTAGCACAAACAGCATCAGGTTCAAAAGAAGAAATTTCGGCAGATGAAGAGATCAAATTGATTCAAAGATTAGTGAAAACTCGCAAGGAAAGCGCTAGAATATTTACAGAGCAAAATCGTTTAGACTTAGCCGAACCTGAATTGGCTCAAGTAGCAGTATTAGAAAAATTCTTGCCTGCACAATTAAGTGAAGAAGAAATCGAGGCTGTAGTGGCTAAGATCATTGCCGAAACAGGTGCGTCTGGAATTGCATCTATGGGAAAAGTTATGGGATTGGCTTCTGCCCAATTAGGAGGTGCAGCCGAAGGGAAAACAATTTCAGCTATTGTAAAGAAATTGTTAGTGTAAAGAAATAAGCAATTGTTGATTAACTGTTTTTGAAATTCTAAATGGTTAATCAACGATTTGAAATAAACAGACCGCGTAGTTCAACTGGATAGAATATCAGATTTCGGCTCTGAGGGTTGGGGGTTCGAACCCCTCCGCGGTCACATGACGGGACAAGGAAGATTTTTTCTTCTTTGTTCCGTTATTATTTATGGCCCATTGTTGGTTAAGCAGATAATTAGGACAGCCTTATTTATTCATGTGGTTCGAAACTGTTTTTTTATCGAATCAATAATAATTCTAAAGGGGTAAGATCGCTTCATTAGAGCATTCGTTGCGTTTTATTAAGTTTTTAAATGCAACACAAAAAAAGATTTATACTTTACAGTTTTACATTGAATTAACTACGTTTGTTGTTGAATATTGAAAGCAATAATTTATTGAAAAAGGTTTACTTGGCAACTGATAAACATCATGTTTTTAGTTAGTTTTCGTTTTTATATTTGATATAACCTAAAAACTTAAAGTTATGAGACAGAATGTTCCCGTGTCAAGTATTATGACTAAAAATATTGTGAAGATAACGATTAAAGATGACTTAACTAAGGCGGAGTCTCTTTTTAAGCATCATAAAATAAGGCACATACCTGTAGTGAGTGGTGCAACAATAATCGGAATGTTAAGTTACACAGATTTGTTGCGTATTTCTTTTGCAGATGCTGTTGACGATGATGATGAAGTAATTGATACTACAGTTTATAATATGTTTACTGTCGAGCAGGTTATGGCTAAAAAATTGACAACTATCACGCCAGAAACTACCATTAAAGAAGCTGCTAAAATTTTGGCATCAAAAGACTTTCATGCTCTGCCAGTTTGTGATGATCATTTGTTGGTTGGGATTATAACCACAACCGATTTGATAAAGTATTTAATTAATCAGTATAAGTGAGTTAATTAAATTTAGGTGTTTGTTATAAAAGTCCCAATACTTAAACAAGTATTGGGACTTTGTTTTTTGTTATACTGTAGTAGTTAGCTTTTTTAAGTCAGCAACAGTTTGAATAGGATCTTGTGCGTTAAATACAAAACTTCCGGCTACTAATACATCAGCTCCTGCTTCTACCAATTGCAAAGCATTTTTATTGGTTACCCCTCCATCAATTTCGATAAGCGTATTGGCACCTTTTCGAGTAATCAAATCTTTTAGTTTTTTTACTTTTAAATAGGTATTTTCGATAAAAGATTGCCCTCCGAAGCCTGGATTTACGCTCATGATACAAACCATATCAATATCGTTAATAATATCTTCTAATAAATCTACATTAGTATGTGGATTCAGAGCAACTCCAGCTTTCATGCCTTGGGCTTTAATGGCTTGAAGTGTACGGTGCAAATGCGTGCAAGCTTCGTAGTGTACGGTTAAAATATCAGCACCTAAATCTTTAAAAGTTTTAATGTATTGATCAGGATTTACAATCATCAAATGTACATCTACAGTTTTTTTTGTGTGTTTTGTGATGGCTTCTAAAACAGGCATTCCAAAAGAGATGTTTGGGACAAAGACACCATCCATAATGTCAATGTGAAACCAGTCTGCTTGGCTATTGTTGATCATTTCGATATCGCGTTGCAAATTAGCGAAATCAGCAGCTAAAACAGATGGAGCAATAATTGTATTTTTCATTGTTGTGTTGAGTTAGTTGTTTTTATAATACCCGTTGCAGTACAATAGATATTTGATATTTTTTGCAAATGTAGTTATAAATAATAGAATTTCGAGGTCTTGGGAGCTGAGCTCGTACAGACTGGGTTTTTATTTTAAAAAAAATATTACTGTCTGGTAAAAAAAACTGTTTAAAGTATTTTTTGGCAAAGTTTCTATTTAAACAGATTTTGTAAAATTATACTCTGATAAAGGTACCAAGGCGCAATTTTTTAGGATTTTCTTTTCGACTCTGTAATTTTGCGAGAAACATCCAAAATCAAGCTCTATTACAGGAAAACTTTGTGAGATCAACGAATTCAATACTTAGCTAAGTTTTAAAAAAGTTTTACCGGACAGCAATAAAAAAAATAAAACTTCAAAAACCAGAGAGTGGAGCCATAAGTGTTTGAAACATACAATTTAATTACCTCCAGCTTTAGCTGGAGATAGTAAAGTTCAAAAAGTAATTGGCGTTAGCCTAAAAAATCATCAATTCTATTTGGCTAAAGCCTTTTATTGTGTCAAAACTAAATCCTTCAGCTTAAGCTGAAGGCAAATCCATAATAATAAACTCAGGTTTGAACACTTATGGAGCGGAGCTCGAACAGTCCAGATTTTTATTTGAAAAAAATAAAACTCCGGTAATCAGCCGGAGTTTCAATCATCAATCAAAAAACGAACAGTTAATCAGACTGTTGTTTGCTGTAAAATCCCATTTGTAGGAATTTGGGTTTACCCAAGATATGTTTTTAAAATTTTACTTCTAGAAGTGTGTTTTAATCTGCGGATAGCTTTTTCTTTAATTTGTCGTACACGTTCACGAGTTAAGTCAAAAGTTTCCCCAATTTCTTCAAGAGTCATTGGATGTTGATCTCCTAATCCAAAATACAAACGAACTACATCTGCCTCTCTTGGAGTTAACGTTTCAAGAGAACGCTCAATTTCTGTACGTAGCGATTCGTGAATTAATTCTCTGTCAGGGTTTGGTGATTCACCAGAACGTAAAACATCGTAAAGGTTTGAGTCTTCACCTTCAACAAGAGGCGCATCCATAGATAAATGACGTCCAGAGTTTTTCATAGACTCTTTAACATCATTTACGGTCATGTCTAATTCTTTAGCGATTTCTTCTGCAGAGGGTGGGCGCTCATTAGATTGTTCTAACAAAGCGTACATTTTATTGATTTTATTGATAGAACCAATTTTGTTTAATGGCAAACGAACGATACGAGATTGTTCGGCAAGCGCTTGAAGAATCGATTGACGAATCCACCACACTGCGTATGAAATGAATTTGAATCCACGTGTTTCATCAAAACGTTGCGCTGCTTTAATTAAACCAAGGTTTCCTTCGTTGATTAAATCAGGAAGTGTTAGTCCTTGATTTTGATATTGTTTGGCTACTGAAACGACGAAACGTAAATTGGCTTTTGTTAGTTTTTCAAGTGCTCTTTGATCACCTGCTTTAATTCTTTGAGCTAATTCTACTTCTTCGTCAGCAGTAATAAGGTCAACTTTTCCAATTTCTTGTAAATATTTGTCTAATGAAGCGGTTTCACGATTGGTAACCTGCTTGGTGATTTTAAGTTGTCTCATGTTTTTGTCTCCTCAATTTTTTAAGTGTACAAGTAATTATACGTAGGGTTTAATTAAAAAGTTACAGCAAGGAGAAAATTTTTTTTATAAAAAAGATTAGTAGAAAGCAAAAATAAGCAAAACGGTTAAAACCGTTTATATACAATGCTTTATAAAACAGTAGTCTTAGTTTGGAACTCGGTGTCTGATAGGTTTTGGTCTTAAAAATACAAAGATAGGTTACTAATTCGTTACCGATTAGCAAAGGTAATTAAAGGTGTAACAGATTATATTTCAGTGTTTTGCCCTATTTTTCATATTCCCTTGTAACTCAATACAATTTAATTTTAAACATTAAACATTTGAGTTATGGAGCAGACAAAAAAATCTACGTTCAAATTACTTTTCTACCTGAAAAAGAACGAGCCGAAAAAGAACGGTAATGCCCCGATTATGGCACGTATTACTATTGATGGAACACCTAAGACTTTAGGAACAAAGTTAGAGATCAATCCAAAGAATTGGGATTTAAAGTATGGAAGAGTTGAAGGTAAGAGTGCAAAAGCACTAGGTATTAACCAAAAATTGGATAATATAAGGGCACGTATCGATACCCTTTATGAAGATATGCTGAAACACGAGGGTTTTGTAACGGCACAAAAGCTGAAACTTGCATTTCTCGGTGTTGGTATTATGGAAGATTCCTTGCTGAAAGTCTTTAAGAAGAACAATGACGATTTTGGGAAAATGGTAGTACAAGGAGAACGCTCCGAAAGTACCTACTACAAATACAAAATTGTCTATAACCACGTTACTGAATTTATCAAAAGCAGGTATCATCGTGATGACATGGCGTTCAGGGAATTGACGTGTGATTTTATCAGAGAGTTTGATTTCTTCCTTAGAATAGACAAAAAGTGCACGCACAATACTGTTTGGGTATATACTATGCCACTCTATCGTGTTGCGGAAATAGCTGTCAAAAGCGGTCTTATCAGGAAAAATCCTTTTGAAGATTATGAAATAGCGATGAAGGAAAATGACCGTAGCTATTTACTCAAGGAAAACGTTGAATCCCTGTTATTACACAATCCTTCAAAACAAAATTATGAACTTGTAAAGGATCTTTTTGTATTCAGCTGTTTTACAGGACTATCTTATATAGATATTAAACAACTTAAAAGTACTAACATACAATCCTTTTTTGATGGTCACGATTGGATTATAAGCCGAAGACAAAAATCTGATGTTGCTTCTAATGTTAGGCTTATGGAAATACCCAAACGTATTATTGAAAAATATAAAGGTACAACCCGAAATGATTTTATTTTTCCTGTTCCTACAAACAAAATTTGTAACAGCCATATAGATAAACTAATTCAAGAATTAGAGATTGTTACAGAACAAAAAGTAACTTTTCACACAGCAAGGCACACATTTGGAACAATGTTTTTAACAGAGGGTGTACCACTTGAAAGCCTCAGCAAAATGATGGGACATAAAAATATTTCTACCACTCAAATCTATGCCAAGATTACCAGTCAGAAAATCAGCAAGGATATGGATCTGGTATCGTATAAATTTGCAGGCATGGAAGCCGCATTTTCTGAAATGGAGAAAGAGATTATCATTTAGAATTTTTTACTTACAGAGCGAAGCAGGATTATGTCCTGCTTTTTTTATGTCCATACTTAATCCTTAAAGCACATTTATTTCTCCAGCGCCCATCCCATGCAATAAAAGAGCTTTGGCAGGATGAGTTAATAAACCATACTGAAAAACTCCTAAGCTATCCTCAATAAATATTTTTCAGTACCGTTTACGTGGCTTCCAAAGCCACAATACTTTAAGATACTAAACTCCAAATTTTTAATTCAGCTAAATGTAATTGCAGGTTTTGTAATCACAAGGCCATTTACTCAATGCCTTTTTCACGTGCTTCCACATGATTTTTATTCAAGAACTGATATGCTTTTTTGTTCCATTTCAAGAGCAAAGGTATTTCCGTGTTCTTAACGCAGGAACAAGGTCGTGCCTTCCTGGTTTGCAAAAAAATCTCCACCCATTCGGGTCGTATTTTTTTGACAAAACCTTGTTCCTGCTAAACACTAACCTTTTTATGCTCGTGAAACGAAACAAAGCATACTCCGGCTCTTTAGACGAATAAAAAAAATGTCAGAAATGAAAAAATACGGCATTGGAAATGGCAAAAGAGTGAAACGAAACTTCAGCACCTCCTCTCATTGCCGAATAAATCTAAAAAAAATCAATAACTAAAAATTAAAGGATATGAACATCACAGGAAGACTGACAAGGGATGCGGAAGTACGCACAACGTCACAGGACAAACAAGTAGTAAATTTTTCAGTAGCGACCAACGACAGCTACCGTAACAAGCAAGGCGAACGCATAGAGCAAACCACCTATTTCGACTGCTCCTATTGGATAACCCCGAATGTAGCCAAGCTACTCACAAAAGGCACTTTGGTAGAACTATCGGGACGAGTAAGTACAAGAGCGTGGACAGGTAATGATGGCGAGTCAAGAGCTGGACTAAATTTCCATACCTCACAAATCAAATTGCACGGAGGTAGCAAAAAAACGGAAACGGCACAAGTTACCACAAACACAAACAACAATAAAGCAGAGGACGACCTCCCATTTTAACAACGAGTATTCAATCATTTTTTTTACATCAAATTTTAAGCATTATGGCACATAATATCAATTTCAACGAGAGAACAGGACGTTATTCATTTTTTTGTGTACAACAAAAAGCGTGGCACGGTTTGGGGCAAATCGTAGAACAGTACCCGACAAGCGAGGAAGCTATCAAACACGCAGGGTTAGATTACGAAGTCGTAAAATCCCCAATATTTACAAAAGGTTCGGGCATTATCGAAACCACCAACAGCATAGAGATAGGCAGTAGCGAATTACAAGTACCTAACTATTTCGCCAACATCCGCACCGATAACAATGCCGTATTGGGCGTGGTTGGCAAGGATTACCACATTGTACAAAACCGTGAAGCCTTTAATTTCTTTGATGCTATTGTAGGCGGTGGTGAGGGCATTCTCTATGAAACCTCAGGAGCGTTAGGCAATGGAGAACGTATTTTTATCACCGCCAAATTACCCGACTATATCCGAGTTGGGAATGGCGATGACGTTACGGAAAAATACATTTTCCTAACCACTTCGCACGATGGTAGCGGAAGTATCACAGCCGCATTTACACCTATCAGAATTGTTTGCCAAAACACCTTAAATGCTTCGTTACGCAGTATGACAAATGTTGTCCGCATCAAACACACTTCGGGAGCAAAACAACGTGTTGAGAATGCCCATAAGATTATGGGACTTGCCAATACATTTAGCAACCAATTAGAGGGCATTTTTAATGAGTGGGCAAAAGTAAAGGTAACAGACCAAGAGGTTAAAAAGCTAATCCAATTGGCACTTTGCCCGAATAAGGAAACCTTTGATTTGCTGAAAAAAGGTGCTATGGATGAAATTTCCACCGTATTCAAAAATACCGTTGAGGACGCATTTGCATACGCAATGATAAGCGATACACAGCAAATGGACACGACAAAAGGCACTTTGTTCGGAGCATACAACGCTGTTACAGGCTACTATCAGAACGTGAGAAATTACAAGAATGACGAAGCCAAATTACAAAGCATTGTATTGGGTGGTACTGCCCAACTCAAATCACAGAAAGCATTTGACTTGTGTAACGAATTTGCTTTAGACGGTGCGGAAATCCTAAATCTTAATTAACTAACTACAGGCTACCGCTTTAATCGGTGGTAGCCTACTAAAAACAAAAGTTATGGCAAATTGGTGCAGTAATACGGTTGTATTCGAGGGGAAACCCGAAGCAATCACAGCAATACAAGAACTTTTCCAATCAATGAAGGAAAAGGAAGAAAAAACCGAAGAAGGGCAACTACCCGAATTTATGGAAGATACCAACGGTGGGTATTTCTTCAATATCTATTGGAACGAGGGCGATGAAGGGCAATTTCAATATGAAACAAAATGGTCGCCCAATATTGAAATTATTCAAAAGATAGCAGAATACTACCAAGTGGATTTTGTACAGGACTATGAAGAAATGGGAAACCTTGTTTACGGGAGAGCAACTTATCGGGATGGAATACTCAGCGATATATTTTTGGGCGGTGATGATTTTGAAACCTACGAGCAGGACGAAGAAACAGACCTCTATCACTTTGAGGGCGAAGAATACGAAAGCGATTACGAGATATTGGAAACTCTTTTGGAACGTAAAATTACAACACTATGAAAATAATTGATTTAAACGGTTTCCAAATCGAAGTAACAGACCTTGACGAAGCTATCCGAATAACAGCAGATTACAAAGAATACCACCATGAAGACAAACGTTTTTCGGAGTTCGACAAAAGGCAAAAAGCCTATTGGAGGGATATGTATGAGAAACTGACAGCAATCAAAGAACAAGTAACAACAATTAAAATTTGAGAACGATGAATACAAATTTTTTCAATCAGATACAGCAGTTGGACTTTACAGGAGTATTGCAACTGAACATTTCAAAAGGGATAGAAAGCAACCTAATTGTAACAGTATTGCTTAACAACGAACAATGCGGAGATAGTGCAAAAAATCTAATTCCCCCATTGACATTCAACGCCACACCCCAAGAGTTTGACGAGGGATTTTTTGAGCAGATAACCACACCTATACAAAAGGTATCGGGCTTAATGGTGGATATGGAAAAATTTCAAAAGCAACTTGATCAAGCCAAAGCACAATCGGCAATCGAGAAAGCAAAAGCCGAAAAAGACAAAAAGGAACAGGAAGCCAAAGACAAGAAGTTTAAAGATGCTATGGCAAAGGCGGACGAGTTGGAGAAAGAGGGTAAGTTCCGTGAAGCGTGGATAAAAGTACCCGATATAACAGAGTTTCCCGAAAAAGCGGACGAGATACGCAAACGCAAAACATCATTATCCGACAAATTTGCCACACCGAGCCTTTTCGGAGCAATGGAAGAAGCAACACCCGAACCGCCAGAGGAAGCAGTTACTGGCGATTATCCTATGGATGAAGCGGGCGAAGAAGAACAGTATTAATAATTAAAACGAGCAATATGTTATTAGCAACCCAATTAGAGCGAGTGTTTATACTCAAAGATAAAGGACAGGACATCAGACTGACCGACCCCGAACCACGTTGGAGCGTGGAAGCAGTAATGAATTTTTACGCCAATATGTACCCGATTTTGACAACAGCAAAAGCATCTGCACCGCAAATTAAAGATGATGCAGTAGAATACAAATTTGAGAGCGTAATGGGTACGAAAGGTTAAACCAAAATTATAAAACGATGAATTATGCAACGCAACATCATATCGGGAACTATCAGCATACCCGAACAGAAACGACAACGGCAATTGCATCGACAGTTGGGCGAGTTCACCAATTGGCTACAAAGACCAAAAGATGCAAACCAAGTGCAGAAAGACAAGCAGAAATCCGTACCAATAGCAATGCTACCAATGGTATTCTAAAGTGTACGTTTCTGCCAAAACTGAAAATAGCCCAATCCGTACAGGCTTGTCAGAAAACGGAGAGGGATTTTTACAAGTCCCTTTCCAAACTTGCCAAGCATTACAGCATTGAACCAATGCAGACCAGGGATTTTGAGTTTCCATACAATATAACATTGGCTATGTGGGATATGGAAACCAAAGTAAAACGTACCAATATCAATTGGGATAGTTTCAAATTGGTACAGGACAGTAAGAAAACCTACTTCACAAGTGAGGAACGATACAATACAGGTACAACCTTGTATTACATTCCTATTGTACCGCTTTTTAAAATGCTCAAAGACCCGAAGCGTAAAAAGACTGCACAGCTTTTAATATCAGTATGTAGTTATCTGTACCATATTGCCGATGTGCCGTATTACAGACAAGAAGACAGCTATCTGTATTGGCAATATGAAATGCACAAAGATTGGGTAGAACAGGATGAGGAAACGGACGAAACCGAAGCTTATAAAAGGGAGTTGAGAAATGCCGAATACATTGGTGATAAAATAGAACAAAAGCTATTTAACCGTATCAATCTAAAGGTATTTGAACAGCGTTTGAACCGATTTAAAAGAGTTGATATGTTCGACAGGGAATGCCATAAGGTGTCTTGCAATGCGTTTGCCCTTTTTACTGAATATCCGAAAGCAAGCGTTTTCCGAAACGCACCAATATCCGAAGAAGACCCTCATAATGATGATTACGAAAACGAAGCAATCGGAATGGAAAAGTACATTTCATTTATTGCAGATACCAAAGGTTGGTTATACGGAAGCCTTTCCGATACCATCAACAATGAATTTAACGAGTACGGAGCAATGGAAGAACCAACCATTTCCAAGCGATTTGACGTAAGTAAAATACCAACAACAAATCTTGATTTTGAGAACCGCTTGTTTGCCTTATTGGATGACCTCTGCACAATATTAGACGACTATAAAACAACAGAAAAATGAACATCGTAAACGACATCACCGAGAATTTTGGCACATTGTACCATCCGAAATCTGCTTTGGTTTTTTACGAAACCATAGGCACAAATACCGATGTGTATGTGGAGCATTTTGATATGGATAACAACGGAACGCCTATCAATGCCCACCCATTGACAGTAAAAGAAGCCAATGTATTGGCAAAGGCACTAAAGACCGATGAAGAAAATAGCAAAGCCTTTCTAAAGCCAAAGGGAATTTTGCCGACCAACATTCTGCATATTAATCCGAGCGAAAAAGGTACGGTACTATGGTATACCAAAGCACAACAAAAGCAATTGTACTTTGTAGATAGTTTAGGCATATCCAATGGAAAAGCACAAGTACCACCAATGCTTTGGTTAGCGAGCAAAAGCAATCTTACGGTATTTGCTTTGGCAAACGACAGAAGACCCACCGAAAAAACGCCATTGCATTATGCGCCTTTCTTCAATATCTACGAAAAGGGCAATGTATGTATGGGTACTGTGAGTATTGATATTAAAAATTCGACTTCGGTTGAGGAATTTATACGGGCGTGGGAACATTATTTTTTCAATTCTTATTTCAGTCATTCATTATGTGAAAACTTAACGAAAAAAAATATTGTAAACCTTTGGAAAGACCTTATCAATACGGATAAACCCTTTCCTAAAGAGGTATTGAAAAAGAATAATAAAACCCTTAAAAATCTATTGTGATGAATACGACAAAAACAGCAGTTCATTTTACGGACAACTATTTACTCAATCCTACCAATCCGATTTCGGTAAACCTTATCGGGGCAGGTGGTACAGGCTCAAAAGTATTGACCGCCTTAATGGAAATAAACGAAAGTTTGATAGCATTAGGACACGCAGGGTTGCAAGTCCGCCTTTGGGATGATGATGTTATCACGAGTGCTAATTTGGGCAGACAGCGTTTTGCAGAAAGTGAAACAGGATTATACAAATCCGTTGCTTTAATCAATCGTTGCAACCGTTGGGCAGGTACAAATTGGAAAGCCAAAACTGTAAAATTTGAAAAGGATAAGTTCGGCAGATTGCCCGAAGAAGCAAGGGCAATCATTACTATTACGTGCGTTGATAACGTACAGGCGAGGTTTGGCGTTGCTGAAATTCTTAAGGAAATAAGCTACCGCAGACACTATCAAGATGTGCCAAAATATTGGTTGGATTTTGGCAATAGCCAAGATACAGGACAAGTAATACTATCTACTATCGGGGAAATAAAGCAACCCAATTCTGAAAAGTATGAAACGGTGACAAGCCTACCATTTGTTACCGATGAATTTGGCGAATTACTGAAAAAATCCGAACAAGAGGACAACACGCCAAGTTGCTCACTTGCAGAAGCATTGGAACACCAAGATTTGTTTATCAATTCATCGTTGACCCAAATGGGATGTTCTTTATTATGGAACTTGTTCCGCAGAGGAATGACCGAATACAAAGGATTTTTTCACAATCTTAAAGATTTCCGTACCCACCCGATAAAAGTCGCCTGACACGAAAAATTGGGCGGGCAAAAATGCAATTCCTCGCTTCGGTCGGAAACGCATTTTTGCATTTAAAATTGGTGCAACCACTTTGTCAAAATGCACCTTTCCACAATTCCCTTCCTTACCATTTTACCAAACAGATTGCGAGTTTTTTTGTGTGGGATATTCGCTATCCCATTTGCTGTATTTCGTATTGACTTCTTTTCTTTCCACACAGCGACCAAAGAAAAGATTCTGTGTTATGATCCAAGTTTTTTTTATATTTTTTTGTTGATTTTTAAAGGTTTAATAGTGAGCTTTCAAAAATAATAAATAAAAATCTTTTGTATTTAATTCTAATATCGTAATATTGCGATGTAAATAAATATAGAAATGGGAGTTACAAAAACAGAAATATATAAAGACGAGCAAAATAAACTTGCCTCGCTTCTTAAAGTTTTAGGGCATCCTGCCAGAATAGCAATCCTGCAGTATATTATCAACCAAAGAGCATGTATTTGTAATGATTTGGTTGAGGAATTAGGATTAGCGCAGGCAACTATTTCACAACATTTAAAAGAATTAAAAACCATAGGGATTATTCAAGGTTCAATTGAAGGAAAATCAGTTTGTTATTGTATTGACGAAAAGGTATGGAAACAATTTCAAGAGGAATTTAATGGCTTTTTCAATCAGGATGTAAACGTAAAGCAGTGTTGTTAAAATATTTTTTACATTATAATATCGTTATATTGCTATATAACGTTTCTGTATTTAATTATCTATTTTATCATTTTAAAAGTTAGTATTATGAAGTTATCTGAAATCAAAGAAATTTTACCAGCATTAGAAAATGTTGAATTTCAATTAGAAAATGGAACATTTGTTCCTGAACACTTTCACGTTACTGAAGTGGGGCAAATAATCAAAAATTTTATTGACTGTGGTGGAGTAATCCGCAAGGAAAAAGTAGTCAATTTTCAACTCTGGAATGCCGATGATTATGAGCATAGACTGAAACCTGGAAAGCTATTAAGTATAATTAAACTTTCAGAGGATAAATTAGGAATTGAAGATGCGGAGATTGAAGTGGAATATCAAAGCGATACTATTGGTAAATACGATTTGGATTTCAATGGTAATACATTTGTACTGAAAAACAAAGCGACTGCTTGCTTGGCTCAGGATGATTGCGGAATTCCTATTGAAAAGCAAAACAAAAGTCTTTCCGAAATAACAGCAAATAAATCAAATTCATGCACTCCAAATTCAGGATGCTGCTAAACCCTAAATCGAATATCCATGTATCCAACATTATCAGAGACAATACAGCAGTTAGAATGGGAGAAAATCAATAACGATGAGCGTAAAAGTACCTTACAGCCGTTGATCGATTTTATTCAATTGAAAATAAATAGCAAGCAGCAAATAAATATAAATTTCATTTGTACCCATAATTCGCGCAGGAGCCATTTATCACAGGTTTGGGCACAAGTAGCAGCCTCTTATTTCGGTATTGAGAATGTAGTTTGCTATTCTGGAGGTACCGAAGAAACCGCATTATTTCCAAAAGTAGCAGAAACATTATCCGATCAGGGGTTTAATATTTTCAAAATAAATGATGGCACTAATCCTGTTTATGCTATAAAATATAATGATAATTCCCAACCGATAATTGGATTTTCTAAAAAGTATGACAATACTTTTAATCCAGTATCTGCTTTTGCGGCTATAATGACTTGCTCGCAAGCTGACGGTGGATGTCCGTTTATCGCTGGTGCTGAAAAAAGGATTCCCATCACATTTGAAGATCCTAAAATTTCAGATAACACTTCCGAACAGACAAAGATATATTCAGAAAGAAGCTTACAGATAGCATTGGAAATGTTTTACGTCTTTTCTAAAATTACTAAGTAGCCAATGCAACCAAAACTAAAATTTCTTGACGGTTACCTTACCTTATGGATATTCCTTGCTATGGCATTTGGTATAGGTTTGGGATATTTCTTTCCGGGAATATCAAAAATTACAAATGCTTTATCAGTAGGAACTACAAACCTTCCTTTGGCAATAGGTCTGATACTAATGATGTACCCACCATTGGCAAAAGTGGATTATTCATTACTGCCCCAAGCGTTTAAGGACAAAAAAGTAATCGGTATATCCTTATTGCTCAATTGGGTTATCGGTACAGTATTGATGTTCGGGTTAGCCATTTTGTTTTTACGGAACGAACCCGATTATATGACAGGTTTGATACTGATAGGTTTGGCAAGATGTATCGCAATGGTAATTGTTTGGAGTGATTTAGCAAAAGCAAACAGAGAATATACAGCTATGCTAGTTGCTTTAAACAGTATTTTTCAGGTACTTTCTTATAGCCTTTTAGTTTGGTTATTCATCAACGTATTACCAGCAAAATTAGGATTAGCCAACTTCAATGTAAGCGTATCAATGAAAGATGTAACCGAAAGCGTATTGATATACTTAGGTATTCCTTTCTTAGCAGGTTTTATAAGCCGTTACGCATTGGTAAAATCAAAAGGCATAGAATGGTATAATAGAAAATTTGTACCCCGAATATCGCCGATTACATTGTATGCATTACTATTTACCATAGTATTGATGTTCAGCTTGAAAGGCGATAAAATAGTAGAGTTGCCAATGGATGTCATTAAGGTCGCTATACCGTTAGTCATCTATTTTATACTAATGTTTTTCGTAAGCTTCTTTATCAATAAATCTTTGAATGTTCCCTACGACAAAAATGCAGCAATTGCATTCACCGCCACAGGAAACAATTTTGAATTGGCAATAGCTGTAGCAATAGCGGTTTTCGGTATTCATTCGCCACAGGCATTTGTGGGCGTTATCGGCCCACTTGTAGAAGTGCCTGTATTGATACTATTAGTACGTGCAAGTTTGTGGTTGAAGAGAAAATACTACAGATAAGAAATACTTTTTAACAGATGAAATAAGAATAGAGATTTGGAAACTAATTTTTAATAACTTCGCATAATGAAATTTATATCTTTAATATTAGCCGTTTATGTATTGCTGTTATCAGCAATACCGACTTTTATTGAGGATAAATGTATGCAGGAGCATACAACCGGACAAGGACAGAACGGAAAGGACAACCAAGATTGTAATAAAAGTTGTTGTTCACCTTTTTTTAGTTGCAATACCTGTACAGGATTTGTTTTAACTACTTTTCATTTCTCTATTACACACTCAGTAAAAGAACCACAAAAAAAATTAGGAACAATGCCAACTCCGCTTATTTCTGACTTTCCCTACTCCGTTTGGCATCCCCCGCAACTCGCCTAATGTGTAGTGCTTTCAGCACAAATTAATTAACAACGATGTCCTTGCATCGTCATAGCTTATTTATTCACATTAAGTATCATTTTATAATGAAAAAAATACTCATTGTGTCATTTTTTATGGCACTAAATCTTTGTGTGTACGCACAAAACACATTAAACGCCGTTGTCAAAAACAGCGAAACAAAAGAAACTTTAGTTGGTGTAACAGCATCTGTAAAAGGTACTTCAATTGGAGCAACATCTAATGAAAACGGACAAATCAAATTATCTAATATTCCCGATGGATTACAGGAAATACATTTTAGCTACTTAGGCTTCGAAGAGTTTGTTGAGATAATAAAATTCCCGTTAAAAGACAGCAGTATAATTGAAATTCTACTCAAAGAAAATTCTGAGGAATTAGAGGGTGTTGTAATTACATCTACCAGAAGTACGAGAAGTATACAAAATATTCCTACCCGTATTGAATTTATCGGAAGTGAAGAACTAGGAGAAAAAGGAAATATGAAACCTGGGGATATACGGATGCTTTTGGCAGAAAGTACCGGTATTCACGTACAAACAACTTCGCCAACA
Source organism: Flavobacterium adhaerens (assembly GCF_040045115.1). Lineage (NCBI taxonomy): Bacteria > Pseudomonadati > Bacteroidota > Flavobacteriia > Flavobacteriales > Flavobacteriaceae > Flavobacterium > Flavobacterium adhaerens. Next base: position 358,734 of record NZ_JBDLZX010000002.1, read on the forward strand.
AGTGCCAATGCAAGTATACGTATTCAAGGACTTGACGGACGATATACCCAAATTTTAAAAGACGGTTTTCCTATTTATTCGGGAGCTTCAAGCGGTTTGGGATTGTTACAAATACCGCCACTTGATTTAAAACAAGTGGAAGTTATCAAAGGTTCAACTTCTACACTTTATGGAGGTGGAGCAATTGCGGGATTAGTCAACTTGATTTCCAAAACACCAACCAACGAAAGAGATTTACGCTTACATATCAACGGAACATCAGCCAGAGGTTTAGATATTAATGGTTTTTATGGGCAAAAGTTCAATAAAATAGGAACAACTATTTTCGCTTCCCACAACAGAAACGGAGCTTATGACCCTGCAAAAAACGGTTTTTCTGCCATTCCAAAATTTGAACGTTTCGTATTAAATCCTAAGCTATTTGTGTATTTCAATGATAAAACAAAGATGAATTTCGGCATTAATACCACCATTGAAAACCGTTTGGGAGGAGATATGCTTTACATCAATGGCAAAGGCGATAATACACACCAATATTTTGAAGAAAACAAAACACAACGATATTCCACGCAATTTGTTTTTGACCACTTAATTAATGAAAACAGTTATTTTCAAATTAAAAACAGTGTTAGTTATTTTAACAGAAATACAGCTATTCCTGCCTATACGTTTGAGGGAACACAAACAGCTACTTTTAGCGAAGCCAATTATACTAATAGTACAGAAAAATCGGAATGGGTAGCAGGTGTTAATATTTGGACCGATAATTTTAAAGAAAAGCAGATTACCGCTTTTCCGTTGAGAAATTACAACCAAACCACATTTGGGGCTTTCGTACAAAATTCCTTAAAGGCTACCGATTGGCTTCAATTGGAGACAGGATTAAGAGCGGATTACGTGGTAGATTACGGAGCCGTTTTTTTGCCAAGAGTATCTGCATTGTTTAAAATTGCGAATGGATTAACATCAAGAGTTGGAGGAGGATTTGGATACAAAACACCCACTATTTTTACCGAAGAAAGCGAACGTTTACAGTACCAAAACGTAATGCCAATAAATGATAAAACCAATAAGTTGGAAAGAAGTTATGGCGGAAATGCAGACATCAATTACCGTACTAATATTGGCGATGATTGGTCATTCAGCATCAACCAATTATTTTTCTATACCTATTTAGATAATCCTTTACTACTTGAAAATCCATCGGCTAATCTTTATCAATTTGTAAATTCTACAGGTTACATTCATACAAAAGGAACAGAAACCAATATCAAAATCGGTTACGATGATGTGAAGTTATTTTTGGGTTACACTTATACAGATGCCCAATTACACCAAAACGGAACAACTACCGAAAGTCCATTAACTCCTAAACACCGTATTAACTCTGTTCTGATGTATGAAATAGAAGATAAATGGAAAGTCGGTTTGGAAGCCTACTATTTCAGCCCTCAAAAGATGAACAATGGAACAACAGGAAAAGACTATTGGACTTGTGGCTTTATGGCTGAAAAAATTTGGGAAAGATTTTCGCTATATGTCAATTTTGAAAACTTCCTTGATACCCGCCAAACACGTTTTGAAAGTATTTATACAGGAACAATAAGTAATCCTGTATTTAAAGACATCTATGCCCCATTAGACGGATTTGTAATAAATGGTGGAATAAAATTTAGACTTTAAGAAGATGAATAAAACCATATTCAATATAACTAAAATGGATTGCCCAAGTGAGGAGCAATTAATCCGTATGAAATTGCAAGATTTCGGTACTATAAATTCATTGGAATTTAATATTCCCAATAGAAAATTGAATGTTTATCATTGTGGAAACCCAGAGCCGATTTTTTCGGCTTTGGAAACACTAAACCTGAATACAACATTGATTTCAACCGAAGAAAGCAATGCAGTTTTTGAAGCAGATGCAAGCAATAATCAGCGAAAACTACTTTGGACTGTATTGATCATCAATTTCGTTTTCTTTGGATTGGAAATGTTGTTTGGTATTTTTTCCAATTCAATGGGTTTGGTAGCAGACAGCTTAGATATGCTTGCGGACAGTATTGTTTACGCATTGGCTTTGTTTGCAGTTGGGAGTACAATTGCAAGAAAAAACAACATCGCCAAATTTGCAGGTTACTTTCAAATTCTGTTAGCTGTTATCGGTTTTGTTGAAGTTGTCAGACGCTTTATCGGAATAGAAGCGACACCCGATTTCAAAACAATGATTGTTGTTTCTGTTTTGGCATTGATAGCCAACGTACTTTGTCTTTACCTGTTGCAAAAAAACAAAAGCAAAGAAGCACATATGCAGGCTTCGATGATTTTCACGTCAAACGATGTTATAATCAATTCGGGAGTTATCGTTGCAGGAATTTTGGTCAATTGGTTAAACTCAAGTTATCCTGATCTTATTATCGGTATGATTGTATTCGTTATTGTGGCAAGAGGTGCATACCGCATTCTAAAATTGGCAAAATAACACTGAAGGTTACGAGAATTGTTTTTGAAAAAGCATAATGCTACTGATGAATTTACTAATGTGAATTCATCTTGTTTGCATCGCTATTTTTGGGGTAGCTAGATTGAATAGCTACCCTATTTTTTTAATTAAATGGTTATTGTCTCTAAAAGAATACTTTGATTGTGATAATTTGGGTTATAAGTCGTATTTGATTTCCATAGGATATACGTTAACTCCAGAAGCTTTCTTTGAATGGCGACAATTGCTTTCATTTTAATACCATGCCTTGAAACTATTCTTAAGAAAATATCTCTGAACCTTTCATCAGTCCTGATTGCAGCCAATGCTGGAAAGTGCATTACTTTCCTTAAATTCCGATTACCCCGTTTGGATATTCGGGGTTTGGACTTTACTGAGGTTCCTGAAGTCTTTTCCCTTACATCTAATCCAGCATAACTGACCAACTGTCTTTTGTTCTTTATTAACTCGAATCCGTTGGTTTCTGCAATAATGGTGACAGCTGTTAGATTTCCAATTCCAGGAATAGATGATACTATTTTCATCTTTTCTACTAGAGTTGGATCTCCTTTGATAAGTACAACAATTTCTTCTCTTATCTCCTTTTCCTGCAAGTCAATAAGAGCTATTCTTTTTTTAGTTCGTTTCACTGAGTTTTCACTTGATGTTGCAGAAGTACGTTCTGCATGTAGTTGATTTTTTAGCATTGTGCGCTCATGTACCAGTTGCTCTCGTTCCCGGCAAAGTTGCCTTAAATCATTGAATATTTTTAAAGGAGGTTGCCAAACTTCCAATTGCCTTTCCAAACCAAATCTCGAAATGGCTTGAGAAGCGCTCTTGTCAGTTATGGTTTTGATGTCAAGTGTTCTCGCATAATTACTGATCTTGTTGGGTAAAACGATACTGACTTGTTTTTTAATACTACATAGGTAATATGCTAAGGATTCGTGATATACCCCTGTAGCTTCCATTACGTAGCGTACTTCTGTTGTAATTGATGTCTGCTTATTTACCCACGATACAAGACTTGAAAAGCCTTTTTTAGTATTGGGAAATACTTTGTAGGCATAGACTTCTATGTTTATCTGTTCATCCATTCTACCAAGCGATACAACTAATTCATTTTGTGCAACATCAATTCCTACTGTCTGCTTTAATAATGCCTTCATCTTATCTGGTTTAGGTAAGTGATAACCTTTAGTCATCTTTTCTCCTGACTGGATATACTGGTTATAAGACTCATAATAATGAGTAAATTCCTTACATTCTGTTCAGATTCTAAAAGGTTAAAGAAGAGGAGGCAGTCTCTTTTCTTGAATATACCATAAGGCTATTTAAAGCAAAATCTGCTCTCGCCCTTCCTCACTTAGATTAATAATACAAACATAGGAGAAGCAAAAGAACGTCTCTTGTTAGTTATGGCTTTAATATCTGTTAAAGCAAGGTTTTATTTTATTAAATTTGATAACAGTCAACGATCTTAAATCCATCGAAAAGAGCCATTGATGATTGGTAAAAAACAGTTGAATTATAATAATCCAAGTTAAGAATAGACTATAAATGATTGAAAAAGAATTTGTACAACAAAGGCGTAAAGAAATTGCAGAGATTAGACATGCGGATAGTGTATATAGAGATATCCAGGCAAGGGAAGAAGAAAGAGAAGAATATGAAAAGCGCTGGTTCTGGGAACTACTCCAAAATGCAAAAGATTCTATTGAAGGAAATCAAAGTATCAGGGTTAAGATAGAGATAACTGATAAACAGATTTCTTTTTCGCATACTGGAAATCCATTCGAACTTGACGATATTCTGAGTCTAATTATACAAGGGTCATCGAAGAGTAATAAAGAAGGTAAAACTGGTAGATTTGGAACAGGTTTTATGACTACTTATCTTCTCTCAAAAAGGGTACGCATCACTGGAAAACTTATGGAAAATCAGGGTTGTTTTAGTTTTCTATTAAATCGTGATGCTACAGATAACGATCATTTTTATAGATTACAATTAGAATCAAATAAAGAGTTCGACGATTCAATCCGGGAAGAAAGCTATCTCGACACAGGCGAATTCCAGACATTATTCACTTATGAGCTAGATTCCAATGGAAAGGAAACTGCAAAAATAGGCCTCCTTTGCCTTGATGAGCTTATCCCTATTACACAGCTCTTTAATGAACAGATAGAATCTGTTACGGTAATTGAGAGCGGAACTATCAAAACTTTCTCAAAAGTTCTACTCGATACACACGAGGAAGTAGGCATTGTAGAATGGCAGATCAGTACTGTTGTGGATAGTGTTGAATGTGTCAGCTTAAAGGCGTACATTCAAAAAGATGACAAATTTGAAGCCTGCATAATTACAGAATTACAGAAAAATAAAGAGTTCATATTTCCACTAACATCCAATTACCCTCGATTATATTACACTTTCCCACTTATTGGAACTGAAGAAATAGGGATACCGCTCATTATCAATTCAACTAATTTTGACCCTCGTGTTGAAAGAGATGGTATTTACTTGAAAAAAATATCCGAAGACGGAAGTGAGTCTTCCAATAAAGAAATCATAAACAAAGCATTAACCAAAAGTATGCTATCCTTTGCCAATCTCTTCAAAAGCAAAAACATAAAAGGTTTATATGAGTTATTCAGCTTTGATCTCTCCAAAGACCTTAAGTGGATAGATCACGAATGGTTCACTGCTGTCAAGAACAAAGCTATCGAGCTTCTAGCGTCTGAAGAGTTTATACGTTATAATGATGTAGATGAAAAATACAGCAGACTGAAGGATCTGACAATATCCTTCTCCGATAAAAAAGAACATATTACAGAGTTATGGAACCTTCTTTCAGAAATCAAAGACCTTCGAATTCCATTACACGTGGAGCTTTTTGATTGGATTAGAGTAGCTGAAAAAATTGCAATCATCAAGCAGAATGTAGAGAATACTTATGATCTCGATTTTGTCTGGGGCATGAATGAACTCATTGAGACAATTGAAGAAAAAGAGTCTCTTTCTGAACTTGATGATTCGTTGAATATAAAAGGTCACATTTGGTTGAACCGATTTTATCCTTTGGTAGTTAAAATAAAGGGACAGTTTCCACTGGGTAACAATATATCACTCAACCAAAAAGATATTTTTAGAAAAGCCGAAGGTATGAGTTGGGATATATCTAAAGATGACGAACTTGTTGCTATTTCTGATTTAATTGAACTGAACTTTGGGAGACATTTATTTTCGAGACAGATCACTGAATTCAGCATCAGTAGTGTAGAGCGATTTTCGATCCAGAATGCGATATCTGAGCTGAAATCAGAATTAAATGATTTGACGGAAACAGATTTAGCACATGTAAAAAACCAAGAAGCAAGTGCGAGATTCCTGAAATGGCTTATTGTAAAAGAAAATAAAGATATTATTAAAGACCTTAAAGTACTGACAGGAGCAAATAAAAAGAATGAGGAAAGTTTTGGATATGACCATTTTCCAAAGACAGACCATCTTTTGTTGACTCCCAAAGCTTACTTTGAAGCCGAATTTCCACTGTATGCCAATCTCATCAGAGATAAAGATTGTCTTAATGAGATATACAATACTTTTTTAGAAACTGACGATTATGTTTATCTAAGTAACAATGGGTTTGTACATTTGACTCCAATAGTCATAAAAACTGAGAATGCCACGGTTAAGTTGTTAGAGCATCTTCTTATCCATGAAAATGACCTAAATTTACTGAGGGATGCGGACGGACAGCTTAAATACAAATTTGAAGTTTCCTTTTTAGATTTCGCCTATCTAACTGCATCTGATGGACATATATATAGCCGTAACACAACACAGAAGTCAAGTCTAGAACGACTTAAATTTATGCTGACAGAAGCAGTAGACAAGGACAGACTGTTTGATGAGGATAAACAGGAAATCATACTAGAAGGATTAGAGAATCCTATCTATTTGAGACAAAGTCTTTGGGTATACCGTGCCCGAAATCTAAACTGGATCAATGTAAAGACACAAAGTGAAGGAAGCGAAGCAAAATTTGTCAGTGAAACCCCTTCTTCAAAAAATCTCTCCGAACTTCTAAAGAATGATGAGGGATTGATAAAGACTATACGTGGCGCCAGACAACAGAGCTTTCTGAATAAATTGGGTGTCGGTGTATCTGATCTAATACGCAACACGCTTCCTTCAGATGAACTCCGATTAAGCTGGGATAAGGCCATAACCAATATGATTACAAGTGATGCAGATCCGGAATTGGTGCAGGAGATTTTTAGTGATCCAGGAATAAAGAAAGAATATGAAAGAAGACTGAATGAGAGAAAACTCATCGGCAGAAACCAATCTATAGGCAATTTAATCGAAATACTTTTTAAAGAGTACATAGATATTCTACGGGCAAAAGGAGCTTCCCTAAATATAGAGCGAAGACCTTTTGGTAGTGATTATATACTTACTGAGGAATCATCTGATCTTGTCAATGCAAATAGAGAGCGTGAAGGTTTCAAAATCAATAACTGGTTGATAGAACTTAAAGCTACCGGAAAAGAACATGCAGCCATGACACCTTTACAAGCACAAAAAGCAACAGAAGAAAAAGATAACTACGCGTTGGTCGTAGTTCCTCTTAACGGGACTGACCCCGATATTGAATACCTAAGACAACACGCCAAAGTAATAAGTAATATAGGTCACAGGATAAACAAAATATATCCCGACTATAACGAAGTTGAAATAAAAAAAGGTGATCTCCATAGTGGAAAAGACGGTATTTCGGTCAACATTGAAGATCAGAATATACGGTTTAATGTCAATTCTGAAATATGGATATCAGAACATACCACTATCGAAGCTTTTGTTAAACTTATTTTTAAGGGAACAACAAATTAAATACAATTTTTACAGAACCTGTAGAATTTGGATATATACACCCCCTCAGGAATTTGCTGCTCTTAAACTAAACTATTTTTCAGCCATTGACAGCCTTGTCAATGGCTTTTTTAAAATCATCCGCATCGCTACCTACGAGTAAACAACTTGAAAAACCAATATCCAGAAGTATCTTGCCAACCGTCCCATTGTCAATATCAGTATGAGCAATTAGCTTTACATTAGAATATTCGATTCTAAATTTTTGAAGTTTTGCTAATATCTGTTTGTCATAGAAATCAAGGTCAATAATACAAACTTTGGGGAGCGTTTTTAATGTTGATAATTGAAATAGTCCGTCTTCAATGCTTTCCGAACGAAACAGTACTTTAATTCCTGAAGCAATGAGATCGTCGCAAGTCAAATCTAAAATTGGGCTTTTATCATTGATAAATGAGAGGATAATTTTTTGTTCTGTACCAGTTTCCATAATATTATCATATTAGAGTTAATGGAGTTCCTGCACAAAAAGAAAGCGCAGGCAACTACACTTACCGCACATTGAGGTACTGGTATACCCGACAACGAATAAGCGAGCGCCCACGCCTATGGCATGAGCGTTCTTCCTTATTGTCCCGTTGTCTAAAAATTACCAGTTTTCAATGTGGGACTTAAAGTAAAAACACTTTAAGATTTCTATATTTTACATAGCAAATATACTAAACTCGTTGCTATTGGATGTATTAATGCTACAAAAAAGCTCAGCCTGAATTTGTTTTGTGATTGATATAATTCTGCTCAAGTATAGTCATCAAATCTGTTTCCTTATAAATAATTTTACCACCAATTTGAATATACGGAAGGATATTATCATCCCGGTATTGCTGTAAAGTGCGTTTGCTAATGTGTAATAGCTTGCATACATCGTCGCCCGATAAGTAAATTTCTCCATTCATTACAGGACGATAGTTTTTTAATATGCTTTCGATACGGTTTCTCAACTTCAATATCATTTCTTGATGGGAGATGATTTCTCCATTGTCATTCGTTAATAAATCCATCTTCGATAGTATTGTACGGCAGTCCGGCTTCGAGCAAAGCCTGTACGTCCGAGAGTTTATAATAATTTTTGCGGTTCAGTTTGGAATAAGGTAACAGTCCTTTGTCCTTGTAGGTCTGCAAAGTCCGTTTGGTAATGTTCATCATCAAACACACTTCCTGGTTATCGAGCCACTTTTCTTCTTTGAAAATCGGTGTGTATTTTTTCGTTGCGTTTTCGGTCATTTCCAAAAGTTTCTTCAACTCATTTTTAATTCCGTCCAATGCGGATTTTTGTATTGCGATAACTTCCATAGCTTGCTTTTTTTTTTCCGTTGAAGTCTAAATTAAAGAGGCTTAATGCAGTGTTGGAGAGTGTTGTAGAGTTTGGCTTCGAGAGGCAGTATTTGTCACCACGATATAAATCTCACGATAGTTTATTTTGTAAATTTGAAAATTATAGGTTACTGATAAATTAATTTTAAATGGCAGTATTACAAAAAGGCAATTCAAATTATCCGTTTTGGGGAGCATCAATAAATCTGATTACTGGACTTGACCCGTTAGGACTTCAAACAACTTCAGAAGCGACTTACGCTACTATGTTGCCTGGCATTTCCAATTTGACTAATCGTCTCCGTTATTATGGGTTTTATTGTTGGCTGTTAGACTTCTATTTCAAGACCGAGAAGAAAGGCAACTCAAAAGAACAATATCGTTTTATCCGCAGAGCTGAATTGATGATTGCCATAATTATGCAAAGCGAGCGTAAAGGAGTTCAACAGATAACAGGAAGTAACTTTGCTTCAAACCTAATAAATACAGCTGAGGAAACTTATTTTGACTTAGCCGAAGGAGCAGACAAGGACAATACCGATAAAAATGTTTATTGGAAATATCCGTCCGGTGCATTCGGACAATATTATTACGGAGCAATGCAGGCACTTTCCTTAATTATTACAGCAATAAATGATGATGGAGATGTTATTTACAACATTAGTAAACCACACCCAAGACAAAAAGTTTCTGGGAAACAATTAGCCGAGGCTTTTGAAGTATCATTGTCACCACAAATAAAAGAGTTATTTTATAGTAATATCAAAAAAGGAAAACTCTACCAAGCTGATATTTCAGAACTGATAAAGTATTTTGCGATTGACACGATACAAACACAAAATGCCGAATGGCAACTGTATGTAGAAATGCTTTTGGACAAAGACGAACCAAGTCAAGAAATGGAAGAACGTTTTACTTTTCACAGAAGGGAAACAATTTTATCGCTCTTAAATACAGCTGTTAAAAATGAAAATAATTACGACTGGTATAGATTTCTATTGGAAATTTACCAAAAGAAATTGGGAACAAATAGTTATCCTGCAACGGAAACTAATATTGGCTGGTACTGCTATCAATTAAATGAGTATTGGCAGTACAGTTGCGGTACAATATTTTGGGCTGTATTACAACATCTTTACGATTTTCAACACGACCAATATCTACCATTGTTTGTGAAGAATTTTTCAAGCAGTATTACAAATGAAATATGCAAAGAGCTAAATCAAGCCATAGAACCAACAAGTTCACTTGCAGAAATTTTGCTATTAATCACTGACACAGAAGACGAGGAAAACATCAAAAAGGAAATTGATGCAACAAACGACCCTGTAATGGTAGCAAAATATGGCTTTATGCTTTTGCTTCAAATATTCAAAAATAATAGGGAGCAACTTCATCCATTGAAAGAATTTATGAGCAGAAAAAAGATAGAAAGGGATGGGAATATGGTTAATGGCATCTTGACAGTTCACACAGCAGAAAATGATACACTTCAAGATTTTGTTGAACAATTTATTTTACGCAAAATTATTTACAGGCACTCAATGGTTGCACTCAGAAAAATGGGCAACGGCTCACAGGCTACCCACAAATTTTTTATTGAGGAACAATACATTCGTTTCATAGATACATTTCCACCAAGAAACACATCGCCAAGAATGAACGCCTTGCAAAACATAATGTTTGATTTACAGGTAATCAACGACCAAAGGGTTTTATCGCCATTACATAAGAAACTTTTGATTGATTGATGATACTAGAAAGAGAAAACATACTAACATTGATAGGAAGCAGAAGATATCATTCTGCAATTCTTACTACCTTCAGCTTTGACTTTTATTTTTTTGAAATGAAAGCAATGAAATGGTTGCGTTCTTGTGGCGTGAGAAACATCAACGTTTTTATTGACGGACATTATTATTCAGAGTTAATGCAACAAGCCACAGGAGAAGAAATGCAACTTTCTGCCGGTTATTCACTTTATCCTGTTTTCCAAAAGTCAGTATTCCATCCAAAAATTTGGATGTTGTTTGGTGAAAAAGAAGGGTTGCTTATTGTTGGTTCTGGAAACCTTACAAATTCTGGAAATGGTAACAATGATGAGATTTGGGGAGCATTTCATTTTGATATTCGTTCAACCGAAAATTCATCAATCTTTTCGTCAGCTTGGGATTATCTATCAACTCTTTCATCGTCAGTTAAGGGACAGATGAATGAAAAAACTACAAAATGGATACTTGAACATTCTAAATGGCTGAATGAATTGCCAAAGACAAAACCATTTCAATTTTTCGAAACGTCGCAAAAAGAGAAGATTGCTTTCCTGTTTAATACTGAAACAACTTCTATTTGGAACGAACTTTTAAGACATCTTAGCAATGAGAAAGTAGTAGAAATAACTACCATTTCTCCCTATTATGACAAGAATGGGAAAGTATTGCAAGAACTCAATTCTCTTTTTCCTTCAGCCATAGTAAAAGTTATATTGGATGAAAGTGGGTTAATACCTTCTACAATGCAAGTGAGCAAAGAATTTACATTTTACGATTGGTGTGATGCCGGCGTAAGCAAAGTGCAATATGCAAAATCTGGAAACTCAAAATCAAAACTTCACGGGAAGATTATTCATTTCAAGACAAAAAATGGAAAAGAGTTTTGCCTGTTCGGCAGTGCCAATATTACACCTGCAGGGTTGGGATTATTGGGCAAAAATTCAAATGCAGAAGTTTCACTTCTTATTCAGTCAGAAAAAGGTGGATTGTTAAATCAATTAGGCATAAAACTGAAAACAAGCAATAGTAAAAGCCTTGATGAATTTGCAACGACTACAAGTAAATCAATTTATGAAACTATAATCGAGAATAATCAATACAAACTGCAACTGCTATCGGCAGAGTTGATTTATGATGAATTTATACTTCATTCCAATGGTACTTATACCGATGAATTCAGGATTGTCTTCTTCGATAAGCAAAACCGATTTTTGTATTCCAAAACATTCTCAAATTATGGGAAAGAACTAAAAACAAAACTTAATTTGGAATTAGGCACTTTCCAATATGTGCAATTGACAAATATTAATGACGAGATTATCTCTAATAAACTTTTGATTTCAGATTATTTCCTCTTGGCGAAAACGCATCCTAATCCAAAGACAGAGGAAATTGAAAAAATTTATAACGAAATCCAAAATGGAGAGCTGAGTAAAGTTCTCGACCTGTTGCATTATGCAATCTTTGATGAAACAGAAAATGAAACAGGAGCTAGCTTTTTAGATAGTAGGAGAAACACGTTTACAAAGCTGAATGATTACAAAGAACCTGAAAAACTTTACGATCTCTCTTCCTATAAACCAATCGAAAATTCTGGATTTGAAAAAAACCTTCTGCTCTCTTCTCTTTCCCTACGTGTTTTAGATGTTTTGAAGTTCATCAATTTAAATGGAATTTCAACAAATAAGCAAGGTGATATAAGTATTGATGAGCAAGAAGACGATTTAGGTAACATAAATGGAAATGAGGAAGGAGAAGTGGCAACCGTTCGTAACCTCTCTTTTGCCATGCTTAAATCTGAAAAAAGAAAGTTGATGAACTACTTTGATAATCTTTACAATTACCAACAAGAAATTCTCTATGGGAATAATCGACCAAAAACATATAGGCCTACACTTACAGATTTGACTAAATATCTAATCGCTCTTGAGTTGATAACTGAATATGGGGGAAAATCTGCAAAGTATGACGAACAAGACACACAGCATTTTTTTAGTTATTTGCCCTTTGTAGATAACTATGATAATAACAATGTAAAAGGTTGTTGTTTAAACTTAATTGGCGACTTTTTGATGCTGGCAAGAAGCGGATTTAAAGCGTATGAATTTGACTATACCAAAAAGAAAATTGAGGAACTAAAAAAAGAGGCGCTCATAAGCACAATTGTTTGCTTGGTAAACAATCGCTGGAAAGATGATGAATTGCATTACTTTTTTACGATGGTTTTAAATGCACTTCATTATTTAGGTTTCAAAAATGCAGATGATTTCAATGCCAACTTCGAAGAGTTGAAAACCAAAATTAACAGTAGAATTTCTGAGTTGAAAAACAGGACAAAGGGATTTGAAAAAAACTTAGAGATATTTTACGGAAAACTTTGTCCATCGTTTATAAAGGTAATTAAACAGATTGAAGATAAGACCTTTGATACCTCCGCAGTTCAGGGTCAAATTATTTATAAATCGCCTTGGGGCTATAACTACGTTCAGTCTGTAACAAAAACGAACGATTTCAGTTTAATCAGACCAGGCTTTATGTGGGATGATAATAAGGAAGATTACATAAAGCATAGCCCAGACGAAATTTATTTACCGCTAAAGCTTACATCTTTTATATGTACTGATTTGTAGATTTATCAGAAATCGAACTACCTTTGGACTATCTGCCTTTTAATTACTTAAGTCCCGTCCTATAAGTGTTATCGAGTTTATTATGGATTATTGTTGCTACAACTAAAACTTCTGTCATTTGTGAAAGTTGGGTATCTTCCAATATTTTTGGATTGTGTGCTTTTGGATTTCTGTACATAGAAAAAAATCCTTTACAGAAGTTTCCAAAGCCCTTATGTTCACTTTCCTCGCTTTGATTTTTCAGAGTGTTAAAAGCAAGCATAGGTCTTTTGTCTTTTCCCAACGCAAAACAATCATCAACTAAATCTGCTCCGTCTGAAGTATAGCCGCTTTTTTGCCTAAGCCTTTCTGCGACACTTTTGGTAATTTCAAGTATAGCATGAAAATAATTTTCCTTTAACCATTCAGCTTCACAATAAGGCAAAATTTCTGAATTAATTCCAATGCCGTGTACTTTTTCTTTGATTTTAAGTGACCTGCTTTTAGCTTCTGAAATGGTTTTAGCCCTATCAACTTGTCGGGCTTGACCAGTTTTATCAATTTCTATCCCCTCATAAAGGAATTTCTCATTGATAGTCGTTCTATCTTTTTCAAATTCATCTTCTGAATTATATCTTTTTGGATTTAATAACCTGACAACAAATGCCAATACATTATTTCCGCACCTGTCTTGTACTTGTCTTTCTTTTAGCGCATAAAACAGTCTATCTGTTTTGTTTGTACCGTATTGAGATTGAGAAATACCAGCACCAGATAAATGTTCTGTAATTTTGGTATGGGTCAGCATATTTGAAATTATATCAGATATATTTCGCAGGGTTATGTCATCAAAGGATTTTGTCATTCAATAATTGTTCTATTTTAAAATTAGTTATCTTGGTTTTTGTATTTCCACATTTTGTTTCTCTTTATCTTTTTTTTCACGAGAATAAACCCAAAGCGATAACAGCCCAAAAATAATCAGTGCATAAGCTACCCACTTACCAAATTTTTCAAGCAGTTTAATGATAACCGAACTTTCATAAGATGAAAATCCTTCTGCTCCCATAGAACCACGCCTGTAAAACTTTCGCCGATTAATCCAGTAGCGAAGTCCCAAGCCTGTAACCAGAAATATGATACCTATTATCAATGATGCGATCATAACAAAAACACTTTAAATTCACCTTTTAAATTTACAAAAATTTAGCTTCGATCACTCCAAAAAAAGAAATCCTGCTTTTGCGGCAGGACTTCTTTTTGATACTATACTAATCATTACTATTAAACTGAAAGCTGATTTGTTTTTCATTTCCGAAGCTGTCCGAAATCCAAACCTCAAAGGATTGTGATACAGCAGATGTTGACGTATAGTACAATCTAAACTGCTCTGTCGGTAAAGGGTATAAATCGTTCGGCAGGTATGATGGTTCATCGTAGTATTGCAACGTTCCCTGTCCGTCAAACTGAAAGTAACGGAGAAAATACTGCGTGTTGCTGTAATTGCCTGTGCGCTGTATGGTAATGCGTATTTCTACCGTCTGCCCATTGGCTACATCTTTTGGAACTGGCATCACGTTTACCTCGAAAGTAAAATCGTTCTGTATTTCGAGTTCATCATCTTTGCTACAAGATACCAAAGAAACCGAAGCTGTGAGGATTGCCAGCATTACATATATCGGCAGTAATCCTATTCTGAATTTATTGAATATTGCTATCATTGTTTTTACGTTTTAAAAATTAAACCTTAGTCCCACACCTGCCGACGGTCGGAACTGTTGTAAATCTGTACCCCAAAGCACTTTTGTACGTCCTTGCAGGACAAGTACAAAACGGTCGGACAGATACGTTTCAAAAGTGAGGCGACCGCCTGCTCCATAGATAAAATTATCCTCGCTCAAAATCTTTGCTCCGTCATACAACATCGTTTCGCCCCGGTTGATGGTTTCGTAACCGACTACGCCTGTTATTCCGAAGTTCAGCGTAATGTTCTTACGGGCATCGCCCAGCAGGAAGAAGCTGTAACCGCCTTCGGCAGTATAAGTTTCCTGCGGTATGCGCAGGGCTTTATAATCGTGGTATTGGTGTGTGTATTCCAACACCCAAAGCTGGTAATTTCCATTTTTTCCGTTCACGGTCATTCCGATGTTGAGGTAATAATCATTGCCGATTTTATCATCGGATAATACGCCTGCACTTATTTCCAATCCTTTCTGTTTTGGAAGCATTCTTTGTGCCTGTGTAGCAGTGATGGCCATAAAGATGAGCATCACGGTATAGATATACTTTTTCATAAAATTGCTTTAAAGGGTTATTAAAATTTCAGATGCATATCATTAACCAAACGAGCCTTGATTAAATCGGAATTTTCTATCTGGAGTGTCTGATGCCTGCCCCCGTTTTTTTCGAAAATCTCAATCAGCAGTACTTTGTCATCGGCAATCGTAAATTGATCTAAAAGAAATACGTTTTGTTCGGTCGATTTACCGCCAATCTCCTCCAATGGCTTGTAAGTGCGTAACGGTATCAGCGGGCGTTCCTGCACTACGGTACGTTTGGCTACCTTTTTATCCACTACTTTGAAATTGATAAAATCAATCTGAAACGGCACATTGGTACGGTTTCTCAATTCCGTATGGAAATAGTATTTCCCGTTGTGTATGTAAATGCCTTTGAGGATAAACTGAATACCGAAACTCTTAGCCCCGATATGCTTTACAATGCGTTTGTCATTTTTGTAAATGGTTTCCAATAGCAAGCCTGCCAGTGAGGGCGAATTGTTGCCCAATTCCTCAAAAAGCACATCGTTTCCGTTAGCTTTATCAACTGCCTTTTGCATCGTAAGCAGGTCATAACTCAATGCTTCGGGATAGGAACTGTAATACACATTGAAACTGTAAAAACGCCCGTCATTGGTAATGACTGAAAAATTGGTTTCAGGTTCAAAATCCCTTACTGTTGCTTTTACACGCAACACGTTTTCCGCATCTTCTGCTTTCCCTGCAATCAGGTATTCACTGCCCAAATCTACGTAACGAATAGCAGTGGGGAAAATCAGGTGCGAAGTTTTATCGTAGGTAACTTCCATTTTATACGGTTCTATTTTACCCAATGCAAGCGGAGTTTTTGCATTTGCACTGTCTTGTGCATAAGATTGTACGGCAAAGCCGAGTATCAAGGTAATTGCCCAAAAGGTTTTTAAATGATTTTTCATTGTTTTATTTATTTGAGTTCAACATTATTGTTTGGATACAAGGAAGACTTGATGCCCTGCCTTTAGTGTAACTTTTGGCGTTCGTACTTTTTTGGCGAAATAACCCGAAATACCCTGTACTACACCACGGCTAAGGTCTGCGGCAACCTGTTGTCCGGCATTCTGTGTGAGCATTACGCTCGTTCCACCTGTCTGGCTCATATTGCCAGCCATTTCGGTAAGGGCATTCATTTCGGGCGAGTACGGAACGTACAAGCCTTGCTGCCCGTCTAAATCGTAAATGGTAATATCTACCGGGATGATATTGCCCTCCAATTCTATAGAGGTAATTTTTAGTTGTAGCCTGCCATTCTGAAATTTGGCATTTGCCGTTACAATCGTTCCTTTTGGAATGGTACGCCCGGGCGTTTGGGCAGGCTCTAACAATCGTAAACGCACACCCGTTTCGCCAACTACTGTTTGAGCATCGTGTACGCAGGCTTTTATACTGTTTTTAGGCTGTATCACCTGCTCAATAGAACCGGCGGTATAAAAACCTCGGTTCTTTGTTTCGCTCCAATCGGCTAAAAAAGCACTGTCCGTAGGCTCACGGTACAGGGCTGATACGGCATTCTTCCTTGCAAGCGTAAACGATACAAAATGCTCTTTTTGGTTAGTACTCGTAGCACCAACAGCACCCGGAACAGCACCGACAGTAGGTGTTGCATTTTCGGTATTCGTATTTTTCGGCAGATACTTTGCTGCCATTTCATAGGATTTCTCCATTAGTTTGAGTTGATCATCTACGGTGGCAACAGGTGGCACATCTTTTTCAGCCAGCTTTTCTTTCATTTCGTCCAATTGCCTGCGGAGTTCCATTGTTTCCGAGTTATTATCCTGATAAAAAGAACTCAATGCACTTTGGGTATTTCGATAGCTGTTTAACCCATGATTGCTGTTTCTTCCTGAATTTCTGCCATAGCTGTTGCTTTGGTCTTCTTCAGGAAGCTGTTCATCAACTGGCTCTTCTTTGTCTTCGGTATTCCAATAATCAGAAAGCGTAGTTAAAGCATTACGCTTTTCCTGGTCTTTGCTTTCCAGCATTTCCTGCTCATACGCCTTGCCTTTGTCGGCAGGCATTCCGGCTCCAGTAGCTTCTGGTACAGCATCGTTCAGCCCGACGTTTTCAATCGCATTTTTATCTTCGGACGGTTTAAATATGAGGTACATACAACCCACGAAGACAATCGCCATTAAACCAAAGATCAGGGGCTTTTTGAGCTTCTCCTTATTATTCTGTGGGCCGTCTTGCAGCGCATCAGCGGTTGCTACCGGGTTACCTTCCGTTACCCGAACAACCGATTTTTTGTTCTCATTTTCTTTCATAAATCTTATTTTTTAAAATTGTTGATAATGTGTCCTGTAATCTTGCAGGGCTTTCACTTTTTTTGAGGACAGGGTTTTCGATATGTTCAATGACCATATCGTTACCGGATTTTGAGGTGTCGTACATTACTTTGCCAATGACCGCCACGGTAAGCAGTAGGTAACCCACGAAGAAGTACAGCGTATATTGGTGCTGTTTCCGCAGGGGCAATGCCCGCCAGCGTTCGTCCAGCTTGTCAAAATATCTATCCATATTTGCTCTTAATTTTTTCATAGCCTTACTATTTCTATTGTTATAGCTTGAAACGTTTAGAGCTTTTTCCTGCCTGTTGCTTCGGTTCATCATTGACCAAAGCGACTGCCTCTGCCGCTTTAGGTGCGGATATTACAGACAGGTTTGCCAATTCCGATTTTTTCAGCAGTTGCCCGAATTGGTCTTTCTTTGCAACCTCCATTCTATCGATAGAAAATTTGCCGTCCAGGTATTTTACCCACATACTGCATTCGACACGGTGCTTGTCATCACCCGACCATTGCAGGTAGCCCGTCAGCAACAAATGCTGTCTAGGCAAACTATCTGCATCTTTTTGGCAGTTTTCGAGGTATTCCCCAATGCTGTCTTTCAACTTTCCGGCATACGCACCCTGCGTATGGAAATAGCCGTTATATCCTTTATCGGTAAGGATTTTTGCAAACGTGTTTAAATCTGATAATGCTTCCATAAAATTGTTTTTTAGCGTTCGATGACTTCTATATCCCTGTTTTCGACCACCGCAAACTTTTCAATGTTGAAGCCCTGCGGATTGTTGTCGGAACGGACGGAGTTTACGAGATAGCAGGAAGTTATCAGGTTACGCCTGGTTACATTGCTCGAACGGATAATGAACTGTTTGGCATAGGTGCGCACCGCATAAGGATGGGTGTCGAAATTGCAGACCACGCTATCGACCTCGATACGTTGCTGAACATTCCCTGAAATAATTCTGTTGTAGTAACCCTTTTCAGATAAGTCTTTGTAATAGTCAAAAGCACTTTTATCCGCAAGGTTAAATGCCCTGCTCATATTGCTTTCGATAGCATTTTTATCTGGAGCGAGTGTAAAGAACAGCTCGTGAAAACGTCTGACGTGTTCCCTTGCTTCCACAGGTCGGTTGATGCCCGCATCTTGCGATAAGGCAAGCATCAAAGATTTGCCGTTATCCAGTACATAGATTTTTTGGCGTTGTTCTTCTGCAAAGCGGTAGGACTGCCATACGGCATATCCTACCACGCCAATGCAGAGAACCGCAAACACAATGGCATATAATCTTATCTGCCTAAAGCTGTTTTCGATATTTCTTAGCGTTTTAAATTCCATTTTTTAGAATGATTAATTGTTTATTTATTCATCAGTTTACCGCCGATGTTTCCAACTGTGGAACCTGCACCTGCTCCGGCGATGTTTCCTGTTTTCATTGCAGCTTGGTTTACGTTGCGGGTAAAGTTTCCTGCGCCTCCGGCTTGGATTACCCAACCTGTTACTGTCGGAATTGTGAAGTACCCGATAATGCCGATAATCATAAATATGATGTAAACCGTATTGCTGGTATCAGGGATGTAGGTGGGATCAGCAAGCATTGCTATATCTCTTTCCAGTATGAGGGATTGTATTCTTGCCAGCATCGAGCTGAACAAATCCGAAACAGGAAGCCAGAGATATACGCTCACATACCTCGTGATCCACTGTGTGAGCGTGGACTGAAATCCGTCCCAGACGGAAATAGCAAAAGCTATTGGTCCGAGTATGGAAAGGACTATCAGGAAAAATGTTCGTATGGTATCAATAACCAAAGCCGCCGCCTGAAAGAGTATTTCCAGTAAATTGCGAAACCAATCCTTTATGGCTTTCTCTATCTTGTAGGCTTGCCTGTCCATATACATTCCCGCCATTGTACCAACGTCCGATGGCGACCAGCCTAATTCATCCAGCTTTTTATCAAACTCTTCGTCTGATACCATATAAGCAGTTTCGGGATTTCTGACCATTGCTTCGTATTCCAATTGGTCTTTCTGCTGTTGCAGTTTGTTGAGATCAAGCACTTGGTCTTCGAGTATGGCGTGGGTTCCTGTAACCACCGGGCTTAATACTGCATTAATGGTTCCCAACACGATGGTTGGGAAGAACATTATACAAAGCCCCAAAGCGAACGGACGCAACAACGGGAACACATCAATAGGTTCTGCTCGGCTTAAAGCCTGCCAAACCTTTAATGCCACATAGAACAACGCTCCCAATCCCGCCAATCCCTTAGCTACCGCTGCCATATCGCCTGCAAGCGGCATCATATCGTCATAAAGCGAACGCAGGAGTTCGTGAAGATTATCCCATTCCATTTTTACCAGTATTTTTGGTTAGCAGTTCCATAGAGTTCAAGAACCCTTTTGGCATCGTTTTTCTTTTTCGCTCTCAGGTAGCTTACAGAAATGTTCTTATTGGTGTAGTAGCGTACAAGACTGTGGTAATCTTTTACCTCTTTGTACACACGATCAATAATATCCATACGCTCTTTGTCGTTTAGCGAAAGGCTTGAAGAGGTTATAATCTGTTTCAATTCTTTTAGCAGTTCGGTACTTTCGTTAAGCAGTGCCGAATAACCATTGCCTATAGCAACCAATTCCTGCGGTGTAAAATTTGGGTCGTTCATCATCTTGCCAAAATTCTGAACGTAAATTTCGGATACATCGCCAACTAAGAGTACGGTTTGCTGCACCTTTCGGGCATCTTTCACAAGGTTGTTGATCGCTTTCAGTTTATCGTAATATTCCTTGCCTTGGTCGTACACTTTCTTCACTTCGTTAAAGTTCTTTACGACATTGCTCACAGTGGAAGAAGTCTGTATGATTTCGTTCGCACTGTTGATAATCCCTGAAGCCAGGTTTGCAGGGTCAGTTACTACAAATTGGGCTTTCGCTGACGGTGCTACGGCGAGCATAAGTGCCGTACACACCAGATACAATACTTTTTTCATTGTTTCTGAATTTTAAAATGTTAATGACTATTGATTTACTTTGTCACGCCTTTGCATTGCGATATGCTTAATGGCGAGTTCTACGTTACCGTCGAGTTCAGCAGCAAGCTGCATCACTTCCATTTTTTCGGTTTCTTCGGTTGTGTAAGCGAGGTATTCCTCCAAACTAACTTCGGTGGCATAGACTGCCGAGTGCGTACCACCTAAGCCAATCCAAACCTCTTTGTATAGGCGGCTTGCATCATTGTTCATATTGATAGAAAGTACCTGACCTTTTTCCTTATCCGTAAGCCCCAACATTGCCTGTATGTCATCGAATTTGTTCATATACTTACGCTGGTCTAAGAGGATTTTACAGTCGCTATTATTGATGATACTTTCTTTCACAATGGGCGACTGGATGATGTCATCGACCTCTTGCGTAACGACAATCGCTTCTCCGAAGAATTTGCGGACGGTCTTAAAGAGATACTTGATGTATTCTGCCATTCCTTCTTTTGCAATCGCTTTCCACGCTTCTTCAATCAGGATGAGTTTGCGGATACCTTTGAGCCTCCGCATTTTGTTGATGAAGACTTCCATAATGATAATTGTGACTATGGGAAAGAGGATTTTGTGGTCTTTAATTGCATCAATTTCAAACACGATAAAGCGTTTGGAAAGCAGGTCTAACTGCTTATCGGAATTGAGCAAATAATCATATTCACCGCCCTTGTAGTAGGGTTCGAGTACGTTAAGGAAATTGGCAATGTCAAAGTCTTTTTCTCTTACCTGTTTTTCTTCCAGCACCTTACGATAGTCGCCTTTTACATACTCATAGAAGCCGTTGAATGATGGGTAAACATCGTCCGATTTTATTCTTTCGATATATCCACTTACGGCATTGGAAAGGGCAACCTCTTCTGAACGGGTCGGTGGTTCATCATCACGTTTCCAGAGTGTCAGTATCAAAGTCTTGACACTTTCTCTCTTTTCAATATCGAATACACCATCATCGGTATAGAAAGGGTTAAAAGCAATGGGATTGTCTTCTGTATAAGTGAAATATACCCCGTCTTCGCCTTTGGTCTTTCCCTTGATGAGTTCGCATAAGCCCTGATAAGAATTACCAGTGTCAACAAGCAAAACGTGAGCGCCTTGCTCGTAATACTGCCTTACCATATGGTTTGTGAAGAAAGATTTACCCGAACCTGACGGACCAAGTATAAACTTGTTACGGTTGGTAATAATTCCACGTTTCATCGGCAAGTCCGAAATATCCAAATGGATAGGCTTTCCGGTCAGGCGGTCAGCCATTTTGATACCGAACGGAGAGGGCGAATTGTGGTAGTTGGTTTCTTCTGTGAAGAAGCATAATGCGGGCTCAATGAACGTATAAAAACTTTCCTCACTCGGAAAATCACCGGCATTGCCTGGCATTCCTGCCCAATACAGAGTAGCCACATCCGTAGTGTTGTGTCTGGGTTTACATTCCATCAATGCTAAAGCACTACCACAATCATTTTTTAGCTGTTTCAGTTCTGCCGGATCATCCGACCACGCCATAATGTTGAAGTGCGCACGAACAGAAGATAGCCCAAAACTGTGGGCTTCGTTCAGGTACTTTTCTATCCACTCTTTGTTAATCTGATTGGCACGGCTATACCTTGCCAAAGAGTGCATATTCCTTGCGGACTTCTCAAACTTTTGTAGATTGGCTTCGCTGTTGTCTATAAACAAATATTGATTGTAGATATGGTTGCAGCTTAACAACAAACCCACAGGTGCGGCAAATGACAGTTGGCAATCACTTCGGTCGGTAGATAGCTTTTCAAAACGGGTATCTGCCGATACCGTTCCAGGTAGATCGTCCGTGTCCGAAAGCGTGTGCAGGCTTAACCTTTTGTTCCCGATACGAACTTCTTCTGTTCCAAGTGCGATGTCCTGCATCGGTGTTCCGGTTTCCCTCGAAAGCGTAAGGTATTGTTCCAACAATCCCTGCTTTTCTTCCGTGCCAATGATGTCATCTTCAGTCAAACGTCGCAGGCTTACAAAACCGCTATCGTTCACAATACGCTCAAATTGTGCCACGGTTTCCATAAAACGATGGATAGCTTCCTTATCTCTTATTTCTTTCGGGATAAGCGAACCTTTGCAAAGCGAACTAAAGTTGCTTTGCATACGCATGCGCTCTTTGGTTGTCTTGGTTAAAAAAAGGTAGCAGTAATGGTTTAGGAACGGGCGCTCGTTGAAATGGCGTTGATAGGATTTTGCCAAAAAACTCTGGTTATCCTCTGCCAAATCAGGAGCATAGCTTTCTTTGATGTACCAATCCTGTTTGTGAACCACCGTAAAATCTGGCAAGGTCTTGATAGCCTTATGCCAGGCGGAATGAATAGCTTCATATTCCGCCGAAGCTACCGTGAACAGTTCTGGCAAACGCACTTCAAAGCAGGCGGTAATGTCCGCATCTTTAGATAAGATGCAGTTGTTCTCTACTGCCAACAATGGAAATTTGTTTTCCAGCGTTGTTGTCTTTGCAACGTTTCTCATAGGGCATTCGATTTAGGAGTGAATTTTAAATAGCGGTGTACAGGCTTGCGGCAGATGATGTAGCGGGGATGCCTTTTATTGGCTGCAATTTTCATCAGCCCGTGTTCGCCGTGCTTCCTGTTGAGTGAAAAGGTTTGCCACACAATCAGCGAAGCACCACCTGCTCCGAGCAGCAGGCAGATGTAAGAGTTTACGCCTGCCATATACAGTATCATCACGAAGATGAGCGTACCGAGTAGTCCGCCTGCGAAGATGAACAGGTATTGTGCTTTCAGACCCTTAAATTCCACCGTCCTGCCAATGCCTTTGTTTATGTTGTAACTGTTCATAAAGCAAAGGATTAAAGGAAGAATGAACGCAGGATGGTAGCTGCCACGATTAAGAAGATACACGCACCGAACCAAGAAGCTGCCGTTTTGCTCGTGTCGGGGTCGCCCGAACTGAATTTGTTGTACACCTTAACACCTCCGATTAGCCCGACGACTGCACCTATGGCGTAGATTAATTGGGTTGCGGGGTCGAAATAAGACGTTACCATTTGGGTAGCCTCGTTGATACCTGCTGTACCGTTTCCCTGTGCGAAAGCACCAATTCCTGACAGCATAGCCACGGCTGCCAGCAAAACTTTTTTTCTTTGTTTTTCCATAATTGAAACACATTATTTTGTTACTATTTCCCGCTCCTTGCGGACTTTCAAGACAAAGGTGTTTCAGAAATCAGGGCGTTATAACAAAGTGGCAGTCAGAGGTATTGTTTGGCTTTCAATGTCGTCTTTCGACATCCTAAGAAAATTTTAATTATGTATGAGGATTGATAAGGGCAAAAAAAGTAATTTAGTATCAAACAATTTGATTATTGACTAATGAAACTATCTGATCTTACTATAGAGAGTATAAAAGAATTTATTTCAGGCGATAACCAACTAACTCCAGGACTTTCTGGTCCGAAAATACTGAAGCTGTTCAACCTTGTTGGCTTTAAGGATGTTTATAAATTTGAGGATGGAGGAATGCCTAACGCAGTTAGTAGAAACACTTATGTATTGGAAAAACTACATGAAATAAATGGTACTGGTGAACTTGTTCGATTATTAGAATTTGTTTTTGATCCAAGGCACTTTGCGCAGGATGTGACAAAAGATATGAAGTTGGCTATAGAAACCATCAACCCTTTATTGCAACAGGATGGGTTTAGATTTGAAGAGTTAGAAGGGAAGTATAAAATTATTGGTTCAGAATTACCCGAAAGTATTGAGATTGAAGTACATTTTGAAGATATTCAATCGCAAATTATTGAGCAGATACGCTGTGCAAAATTCACTATTTGGGTAGCAGTTGCTTGGTTTACGGATAAGGTTCTTATGCGAGAATTGTTCAATAAAAAGCAGGAAGGTCTTAATATACGTATTCTTGTACTTGATGACGAAATCAATTCAAAATATGGATTTGATTATGAAAAATATTTTGAAACAAAAAGGATTGCTAAGAAAGGACAGTTTGAAAACATCATGCATCATAAGTTCTGTGTCATCGACCTAAAAACTGTCATTCACGGTTCTTATAACTGGACAAATAAAGCAAACTGGAATAGAGAAACAATAAGTATCGAGAACAGTAGACAGCTAGCAGAGAAATATGCAACGGAATTTATAAAACTTATTAAGTGAACTTAGATACATTCATTTTCAAAAGACAAAATCTAGCCACAATAAAGTATGCTTGAAATACGGATCTGTGCAGCTAGTTTATAAAATTGAAACCTTGTCTTTATACGAAATTCATTTTATAATTAGCTGCTTCTTGATAGGCTTTTGTCAAAGTTGATTTTTCCATAGCTGCAATTACAGGGGATTTAATGACCTCAGTATCTTTGTCTTTGTCATATAAAGAAAAGTACATACTTTTTTTCAATTCGATATCAACTCTTTTATAAGTTGGATCCTCTAAAAATTCCCAATAATGTCTATACCAATTATCAGCTTTCCCCTTAGCTCTTTTAGTATACCTATCAGTTATTGCAAATATACTGTTCCATGATTCAATTTCTTCAGCTCTATCATCAGTAGTTGAATAAGAAAAAGAAAACTCATAATCTTTTTCATTGTCTAACTTTGCATCAATTGTAATTCCTTTATGGGATTCATCATAATAAAAAAATATTTTCATCCCAGCATTATCTAAAACATCTTTATCTTCTTTGTAATCAGAATTACAATCCACACAAATAGGAGCTAAATTCTTGAAGTTAATAGAGGAGAAAGGATAAATTGTATATGGCAATAGATGGTCGTAGTCTTCTTTTTTTTCCTCCTTTGAATTTTGAGGAATCAGACCACATACTGGGCATTTGAAAATTTCATTTTCATCAGATTTAAAAAGTCTAAAATGTTCTTGCATATCTCCATAGCTTCTTTTACAATGATCGCCATATAAAATTTGTTTGTATAAATCTGAATACATTTTTTTTATGTCTACAGCATCTGTAATTTCTTTATCAATTTCATCAAGTTTCAAAGGTGTAACTTCTCTATTGCATATGGCTTCAATGTCGTTACTTTCTCTTACTTTTCTGCAAAAATCAGATCTTTTTTCTTGATCCCATTGCTTAATTACTTCAAAAATATTTTTGAGAGGAACTCCCAATATTTTTGGATGATGACTAACAATGTCATTATAAAAATTCACATCAAATAAAGTTGTAGAATATTCTCCTGTTTCAAATTCAATTCGATTGAAAAAAGTAATTATGTTTTCATTTAAAAAATGATGAGGTGTTTCTATATATTTATATGATTTAAGCATCTAAATCTTTATTTTTAAATTCTTCTTCTTTAAGCAATAAATCTCTAAATAGAAATACTTTTTCAGGTGAATCTCCTAAAAGTCTTGAGTCTTCTTTAGCTTTTTGAATATCTTTGATTGTTTTAAATTCTCTTCCTTTAATTTTATTAAGTTCCGATAGTGAATAATCGGGTATACTTTCTTCCTTCCTGAATATTTCCTCTAAAACGATATTAACTGAAGTTCCAAAAGTATTGAATTTCATATCTTTTGCATTTATTGGTTTTTCGTCCTTTTTGAATACTACAACCTTGTCAGGAAAGCAATCAGATATTATGAATGGAGAATGAGATGTAATTAATATATCTCTTATTAAATTATTACTTTCTCCACGCTCCAAACTATCTTTTAAAATACTAATAAATTTTGAACGCCAATCAGGATTAAAGTGTGTTTCAGGTTCATCTAATAAAATTAAAGCTGTTTTGTCTTTAAGCATCAAACAAATCCCCATGCTATGTAAAAATTGATGTTCCCCATCGGATAAGTTTTTAATTAATACTGGCTTTTCTTCTCCTTTTTTCTTTATCAAAAAATTATTAAAATAAAAAACCAAGTCTTTACCTTCTGGCTTAGGCATTTTTTCAGAAACATACATGCTATTCGTTGTATATATTTCTTTTTTTATGTTTTTATTTATTGAATGAAGATTAAGTTCAAGTAATGTTTGTAAATTTTGAAATAAATCATAAGCCGATGTAAAGCAATTTTGAAAAGCCTTTTTGGTATTTTTATTTACATAATAATCCAAAATCAATTCATCGTTAGAAGTTAGGAAAGAAGATGTAGCACATTTTTTCAATTTATCGATTATTGAATTTTTACTTTTATCTTTCAACTGTGATAATAATTGTTTTGATTTTGTATTTGAGCTTTCTTCATTTTTAATACTAAAATCTTTAATTACTAATCGAAAACTATGAAGCTTATCAATTTTCAGTAATTCTTTTATAGGATAAAGTAGGTCTAGTTTTTTGTCATCAAATTCTTTTTGCATTAAAAAATTTGACAACAATACAGCCTGACTCATGCTGTAGTCAATATAGACAAGACTTGTTAATGATTTTTTATCATATTTTTCATCACTAATTAGTGATTGCCTATAATTATCAAAATGAATTAATCTTGTTTTTAAAAATGGCAAACTCAATATTTCGTTTTCACCGGAAGAGTATCCAATAACAATTTGTGGAAGATACTGCTTTGCAACAGCATTAGATTTGTTTATTCCTTCTCTTATTGGTATTGTACTAACTCTAATTAATTCATTACTAAGGGTTGTACGATAAAACTCTATAGGCTTGTTTTCAGGTTTAATGATTTTTATGGGAATCATTAGCTCCTCATTATTTTTATAAAGTAAGTATTCCAATTCGAAGGAAAACGGGATTTGACTTTTTTCAAACGAATTTTTAAAATCATCAGGAAGATATTTCGAAAACGAACACTCTAGATAAAAGAAAATTAAAGATAATGCTTCAAGTACGTTTGACTTTCCGCTTCCGTTAAGACCAGCAAAACAATATGGATGAAACTGGTTAAGTTTATCATAGTTAAGCGAGTTTTGCTCCCTAAAAATTAATTCAAAATTTTTAGGTAAACTTCTGAATTTAGAGTTAAGTTTAAATCTTACTAGTTTCATTACTATCTAGTTTATGTTCTCTATTAGTCTTAATTTCAATTTTATTTTGAGAATAAATTTGTACAACTCCTTTGTTAAACGTTGAACTTTCTTTTTCTATTTGATTTTTTATTTCAGTTCTTTCGAGGATTTTAAACAATAGTTCTTTTGAAGAATTATATTGTGTTAAAGATTCAAAATCGGATGCTTTAATATCTTGAATTATTTTTTCAATTTCTAATTCATCATTTATTAATTTATCAATTTCATCTTCTTCAATTTTATTTAGATTAAATGAGTTATATAAAAGTGATTGAAACATTTCTTCAAAAAGAAGTTGCGATTTTAAAAATTTTTGAACTTGTTTTTCAACAAGTTTCAGTTGGTCACTATATTTGTTTTGTAGATTAATTTCAGGAACTGGGATATTAATTTTCTTTAGAACACTTAAGTTTAAGGATTTAACAGCTCCACCTTTAGAAATATCTTTAAAAAGTGCTTCAAAATGGCTTGTTTCAAATAAAGATTTTATGTAGTAAGGATTGATTATTTTTCTATCAAAAGAAATTTTGATTAATCTAGGATTAATAACACCGTCTTCAAAAAGATCGGGTACAATTGCAACCTTACCTAGAGTACCTACCAAACTTATCAATACATCACCAGCCTCAATTTTACAACTATTTAGTTTTTTAAATCTTTCTTTATCAATGTAATAATTTCCAAAACTAAAATCATTGTTGATTACTTGTTCCTGACCATAAACTTTGTATCCCTCACTTACATAATATTCTTTCTTTAATTCAGAACCAAACGGTCCTGCTTTAATTGCATTCTTTTTGTTTTGTGCTAATTGAGTTAGTACTTTAAAATTCGTTTTTTTATTACTTACAATAAGAGAACCAAACATTTCTAAAAAAGTAGATTTTATATATTCGTTAAGAAGTTTAATAGATTTTGTCCTTTTTAAAATCAATGATTCTAAGTTGTTAAGTCTATTAATTATTATTGTTTGTTCCGCTATATTTGGCAGAATAAATTCATAAGTATCTAATTGCCCTTTTGTTAAATGCTTTAATCCAACACCACGCATTTTATATGTCAACTCTTCAATAGCTAATTGAATAACATACCTAAAATAGTCTTTAGAAATTTTATCTGAAATAAACTCAACTTTAAAAATATGCTGGTTGAGATAAGCATTATCATTTTTCCATTCATAAACACCTAACGAAGCTGACCATGAAATTAAAATATCTCCTTTTTTGACAATAAATTTTTTATCAACATCTTTAGTTGTCTTATTATAAATTGCTAGAGGATTATTTAAATTTTGTATACGTATGATATTCATACCTAAGCTCCCTCTGTCAGTAGGTTTAAATGGATAACCATTTATTAGTTTAACAACATCTTTTATTTTTACTTTTTTATTCTCCACTTTCTTTTAATTCAGATAGTCCTTTAAAAATTTCCTCTTCTAAAACAAATAACTCTTCAAGAATGTATTTGGGCAATCTATATTCTTCTGCTTCATATTCAAAATCTTTATATCGATTAAAGTTTAATTCATATTTACTTTTTTGAATTTCTGCAAATGGAATTGTAAAATGCTGTAATTTTCTATTTTTCTGTTCTTCTTTAAATCTATTAGTCCATTTTTTTATAGTTTCTGGAATTGGATTCTCTTTTAGTTTTTTTCTATTAGTATCTAAAGTGTATCCATCTGACTTCATTTCATAAAACCAAACATCAATTTCTTGAGGAGTTTCGCTTTTATATTTTTTCTTTTCAAAAACTAAAATAGAAGTTTTTACACCTGTGTAGGGCTGAAAAACACCGCTTGGCAAAGAAATAACTCCCTGGAGTTCACAGTCATGCATTAAAATTTTGCGAGTTGCAACATGTGCGAAAGAAGTGTTAAATAATAATCCTTCAGGAACTACTACACAGGCTCTACCACCTTCTTCAAGCATGTAGATCATTCGTTCCAGGAAGAGTAATTCTGACTGTACGGTCTTCTGCCTTTCATTTTTCTTAAGTTTTTTGTTTTCTTTAATTGGGTATATCCTATCTAAATTTTCAGATACTGTTTCACTATTAATTTTTCCTGTAAATGGAGGATTTGCTAGAATATATTTATATTGACCTAATAGGTTTTGGTTCTCAACGGTGATCTTATCTTTTGAGTCAAAGTTTTCAGACAATCTTTTGGCTTCTAATTTTTCATAATCTAAAGAAAGAGTATCAACATGCTCTATATTAGGTTTAGTTATACCATGCATCATTAGGTTCATCATACCTATCCGAACCATTGTTTGATCAACATCAAATCCATAAAAAGTATTCTCTTTTAAAATTAATTCCTTTCCAATGTTTTCGTTATCTTGAAACTTTTTACCATCTAAACCTTTTAATAATCCATTCTCGTCTTTTACCGTTTTCTTAGAATATTTGGTTATAATATATTGATATGCACCAATCAAAAATCCCCCTGAACCACACGCTAAATCACAAATTTTGCCATCAATATCAGGGTTTAGAATCTCAGTCATCATTTGAATAATATGACGCGGAGTCCTAAATTGTCCGTTCTTTCCAGCTTCACTAGTATGTTTTAAAAGATACTCATAAACATCTCCTTGAATATCATGAAAATACTGATTATTATCTTTTTCTTGTCTTTCAATTTCTTGATATATAACATCTATTATATCAATACAGTCTTTTAACAAAGATGGAGTATTTATTATAAAAACTGAATCCTTCATCGCCTTAGCAAATGGTTCATCTTTTTGGGCTAAATCATTTTTTATATATTCGAAAACAATATCTTTTATATGCTTTACAAGCTTTTCATCTGCAAAAGAGTGATATGTACTCCACTTTAGATCCTTCTTTAAATTAGGTGCAAATTTTTCCAATTTCTTCATAAAAAGTAAATAGGATATTTGTTCAATCGCAGTAATAGGATTTGCAAGCCCTCCTGCCCAGAGTCTGTCCCAAAGTAATTGAACCTTATTTTTTATTTCTTGTGATAACATATTCTCGTTTCCTAATTTCAATTAATATTATTTTGTTGAATTCAATAGATCCTTAATGTCTATTTTAAAAAGTTTAGCTATTTGAGCCAAAGTTTCCACAGATGGTTGTATTTCGTTAGTACACCAACGTGAGACTGTACTTTCGCTTTTGTTCAACTCTTTAGCTAACCATTTATTTGTTTTGGAATGTTCCGCTAATATAATTTTTAGTCTGTTGATTTTCATTTGACATCAATTAATACGCATAATATGCGAATTTACTATTATTAATAACGCGAACAAAGTATCTAAGTCCAATTTCGAGAATATTATATCGCTATTATTTTATAGGGATACAGGAATATGATGCAAAAAAGGGAGCTTGCTCATGCAAACTCCCCAATGTCAAAATCACTCAAATCACTTTTCCGCAAATTAGAAGAACTGTTGTCCATTTCAGCCGAAAGTGTGCTGTCCAAAAGCTCGGCAATTTTTCGGGAAGCACCCTCTATGGAATTTTCCAGTAAGCTGAATAATTCAGTTCCTTGTAATTTCTGAACTATGGCTACCGCAGTTTCCTTTTGGGATTGTTCCAAATTTTCTTTTTGGAGCAATGCCCCTACGGAGCTTAGTTCATCGTAGGTAACCCCTTGGGCAAAACCGTTATCGCCACCGGATATTCCGTACCTGTTCCAATCTTCTTCCTCTTCCTCCAAATCAGGCATATTTCTGAAAACTTCGTCCAGCTCTTCCTGCGGAATTTGAATACCTACGTTTTCATTTTCGTCGTATTCTATGTCTAAATTATCATGATTTATTTCATCTTCTTCAATTTGGCTTTCATTGGTAGTCTTTGGCACTAAATGGCTTCTTACTGGCTTAGGCTGTCCCATAATATTGGGAAGATTTGGATTAATTTTTCCTTGTGTCGGTTTTTGTTCCGACCTTTTTTTAATGACAATCTTGTCTTGCAAAAGCAGGGCAATGACTATCAGCAGGCATATCACAATTACTATTTCCATAATCAAATGCTTTAAAAAATAGGTTTAAACTTTTCGTTGAAATCATCGGTAATCGCTTTCTCAAACATTTCAAAATGATGTTCCAGTATATTATCAAGATAGGCATACAGCGGTATCTCATCTTTACCAATGACCTGTACAATACGGGATAAGCGTTGGTGGTATTCCTGCCGGATATAAATGCTTTTATCTCCACGTTTCGTCATCGAATGGGTTTTCAAAAAATGGTCGCCATAACTTCCGTCAAGATTTTTCTTTGTACGGTTTCGTTCTTTTTGTACAGGTTTTAGCGATGATAATTCTTCCTGTTTTACGTTTTCCTTTTCTGGTTCTTCGATAGGTTCTGGAGGAAGTTCTATGCCATCTTTTTTAATGCCGTCAACCATTAGGTTCATCATCAACTCTTCGTTGATTTCCGGTGTGACTTTTCTTTTATTATCTTTTTCCATACAGCTATAATTGAATGATTTTTAAAAATTCGCTGATGAACAAATCTAACTGACAAGCTTTCATCAAACGTTCATCAGGTGGCATTACGGTAGAACGAAATACGGTTTTGCTGTCCGCTTCGCTTTCTTTGCGAAAACGAGTACTGTTCTTCACTTGGCTTTGCATCAGACTTAATCCCAGTTGCTCGATAAGTTGGTTGTACACGCCATACAAAGGCGTACTTTCTCTGCCATCTACTTGGTTCCAAAAGAGATTAATGGTTTGTATGGAAGTTTCCCCTCTTTTCATAATCACATCCTGTAAAAGCTGCGTGAAGATGAGCGTACTTTCCATTACCACACGGTCTGCTGTGATTGGCGTAAAAATGTGGTGCATTCCTGCCAACGCTTTCAGAATACCGGGCGTGTTAACGGTTCCAGGTAGATCAAAGAATACCACATCAAGCGGGGTGAAAGAAGCGTTTACAAATTCGTGAGCCGCTTCCAATACGCTGTCCGCTTTGTACTGCATAATTGAATAGGCTTTTTTGTTGATAGTAGTAAATTGTTTGTAAGCCAGCTTTTTCAATGCTTCATTTTCCATAACCATTGCCAGATCCCTTGTCTTCATTTTCATCAGACTATGCTGCGGAAAATCCGCATCAAATACTGCTACATTATAGCCTAATCGATAATGCATCGCACTGGCAATGAGTGCTGTAAATGTGCTTTTACCTACACCGCCTTTTTGAGATGAAAAGGCAATAAACAGAGGTTTCTTTTTTGTGTCCATATTTTTAAAAATTTAAAGTTTCTACTTATTTGCAGTCCTGCGGACAATCAGTCAGACATTCCTGTTTTCGTTCAGGCTTCCTTGCAGGATAACCAACCGGCTTTCTTGACTGAACTCGTGATTTCCTGCTTGCCTGCGATATAGCAGGACGGTACTCATTCCTGAATGCTTTCAGGCAGGATAACCGTCATTCTTGCGTTCCTATAATCCTGCATTCAGGAAAGCAATCTTGATTGATTACAAGCCGTCACGCTATCATTTTTTCATCCTTGCAATCCTGACAGCAGGATTGCAGGATTGTTTGCATTCTTGAATGCTGTCAATCTTTCAGCTTTGATTGAGTTCCTGCCATCATTCAAACACAAAGAACCAATCAATTGCATTCGATTGTATGCCTGTGGCAGTGTTTGTCGTTCAAAGGCAGTGTTTTGCACTGCTATACAATACAATGCTTTCGTAAACAGGGCTTTACTTTGTACAATGATTTTTATTAACGGATTTATGCAAAAGACTTTTGACAAATCGGAGGGTAACGGGAACGGTATCGGACCGTTTTTCCCTGTTACATTTAATCCGTCCCGCAGGGCGGATTTTTGTGTTCAACGGAACACGGCAAGTTGTGTTTTGAGGCACTCGAAACCGAGTTAGTGCCTCAAAACAACTTGCCCTGCCGGGGGCTTAAAAAACCACTCCGAAGTCGAGGTTTTGTGTGAATTTAAAATGGATTAGTGATGAATGAGAATAATAAGAGAAAAAAAAATAATGGCGGACGGAAGGCAAAAACCGACCCAAGTATCCACCGCCACGTCTTTCGTCTTACTGATGAAGAAAATGCCAAACTTTTATCGCTTTTTGAAGCATCGGGAATGCCCAATAAAGCAAAGTTTATCATTTCCCTGCTGTTCAGTAAGGAAATGAAATCGGTTAAAATTGACAAGGGAACGGTTGATTTTTATATGCGATTGACCTCGTTTCACAGTCAATTTCGCTCCGTAGGAGTAAATTATAACCAGATTGTAAAGCTATTGTACAAGAATTTTTCCGAGAAAAAAGCCGCAGCGTTCCTTTACAAACTGGAAAAACAGACGGCTGAAATGGCGATACTATGCCAAAAAATCATTCAGATAACCGAAGAATTTGAAGCAAAACATCTTAAAAAACAGTCTAAGAAATGATAGCGAAAATCGGCAGAAGCGGAAATTTATACGGAGCATTGGCATACAATCATCTCAAAGTGGAGAATGAAAACGGACAGATTTTGTTTGCAAACAAGATGATTGAAACTGCCAACGGTCATTATTCCGTTGCACAATTAGCCCAATCTTTTGCCCCTTACCTGATAGCCAACCGCAATACCGAGAAACATACGTTGCATATTTCGCTCAATCCCGACCCGAAAGATAAGGTAAGCGATGATCGGTACAGGGAAATGGCAGAAGAATATATGCGGAAAATGGGCTACGGCGACCAGCCTTTTGTGGTATTCAAACATACTGATATTGACCGTAGCCATATTCATATCGTATCGGTTTGCGTGGATGAAGAAGGCAAAAAGATTTCGGACAAATTCGAAAAAATGAGGTCTATGAATATTTGCCGTGAACTAGAAAGAAAACACGGATTGATACCCGCAACTGATAAAGAACACAAGCAAAG
Source organism: Flavobacterium adhaerens (assembly GCF_040045115.1). Classification (NCBI taxonomy): domain Bacteria; kingdom Pseudomonadati; phylum Bacteroidota; class Flavobacteriia; order Flavobacteriales; family Flavobacteriaceae; genus Flavobacterium; species Flavobacterium adhaerens. The sequence goes on from NZ_JBDLZX010000002.1 coordinate 393,348, forward strand.
CGAAAAGATTTTCCGTCCTGTAAATTACAAAGCTGGAGATGTAAAAAGCCAAATCGCTTCAGTAGTTCGACATCTACCGAATTATTATAAATTTCAGACTTTGGGCGAATATAATGCCTTGCTTTCTCTATTTAATGTTACCATTGAAAAAGTGGAGGGCGAATTACAGGGGCAACTAAGGCAGGGTTTATTGTACATTCCGTTAATTGAAAAAGAGGAAAGAGCCGGACATCCCTTCAAAGCTTCACTTTTCGGAAAAAACGCTGGAATTCCTGCTCTGGAATTGCATTTTGAGAAAAGCAAAGAAGTTTTAAAAGACCACCCGACAAAGCCCACCATCAAAGCTGCCGTTACTATTGCCCTGCAAACCACAAGTGATGAGCAGGCTTTTAAAAAACATTTAGGCGAACAGGGCATTAACGTTGTGGTTCGTAGAAATGACACAGGACGTATTTATGGTATCACATTTATAGACCACAATTCTAAAAGTGTTTGGAACGGTTCACGTTTAAGCAAGGAACTTTCTGCTAATATCTTTAATGATTATTGGAACAATAACATCAAACCAGAAATTAAAGAGCCAGTTGAACTACAATCGAAAATATCAAAACCAAATGATGTAAATCTTCCTGCGGAAGAACCTCATCATTTCTTCGATTTTTTAAATGCTGAAAAACACGAAGACGGTTTGATTGAAGCATTAGGCGGTTTATTGCCCGAAGCACAGGGAGAAGATTACGAGGAACAGGACTTTGCTAACAAAATGAAGAAGAAAAGGAAACGTCAAGGAGGTCAGCGATAACAATCAGACAAATACTGCCACACAAAGCCACTGGCTACCAAATTTTTATAGCAACTATATAGAGCCTTTAAATTCACGCCCAAACATTAAAAAATTAAAATAATGCAGGGAGAAGACGATTTAAGAGGTTTAGCCAAAATAATGGCTTTTATGAGGGCAGTAAGTATTCTATTGGTACTGATGCACCTTTATTGGTTTTGCTACGGTTTCTTTATGGAACGTGGCTGGACGTTGGAAATTATCAACAAAATATTAGGCAACTTTGATAGAACAGCAGGTTTGTTTTCACATACTTTATATACTAAAATCTTTGCTTTGGTGTTGCTTGCTTTAAGTTGCTTAGGAACGAAAGGCGTAAAGAATGAGAAGATAACCTGGTCTAAAATCTATGTGGCTTTAGGCGTTGGTTTTGTGCTGTTCTTTCTGAACTTCCCGTTATTAAAGTTACCTCTAATTACTGCTACATTTCTTTATATTCTTACCACAGGTTTAGGTTATGTTGCTTTAATGGTAGCCGGAGTTTGGATGAGCCGATTGCTTCGTACTAATCTTATGGATGATGTATTTAATAATGAAAATGAGAGTTTTCAGCAGGAAACCAAGCTGATGGAAAACGAATATTCTGTCAATCTTCCCACAAAGTTTTATTATAAAAACAAGTGGAATGACGGTTGGATTAACATCGTCAATCCTTTCAGAGCAACGATTGTTTTAGGAACGCCAGGTTCTGGTAAATCCTATGCCATCGTCAACAATTACATCAAACAGCAGATTGAGAAAGGCTTTTCAATGTACATCTACGATTTCAAATTTGACGATCTCTCTACCATTGCCTATAACCATTTGCTGAAGTACAGGGATAAGTACAAGATACAGCCGAAATTTTATGTGATAAATTTCGATGACCCACGCAAAAGCCACCGCTGTAATCCACTCAATCCCGACTTTATGACGGACATTTCAGATGCTTACGAAGCCGCTTATACCATAATGCTTAATCTCAACAGATCGTGGATACAGAAGCAAGGGGATTTTTTTGTAGAAAGTCCAATCATTTTATTGGCAGCCATTATTTGGTATCTGAAAATCTATGAGGACGGAAAGTATTGCACTTTTCCACACGCCATTGAATTATTAAACAAAAAGTATTCAGATGTATTTACCATTCTGACATCATACACCGATTTGGAAAATTACTTGTCGCCGTTTATGGATGCATGGCAGGGTGGCGCACAAGATCAGTTACAAGGTCAAATCGCATCGGCAAAAATTCCATTATCAAGAATGATTAGCCCGCAACTATACTGGGTAATGACAGGGGACGATTTTACACTCGACATCAATAACCCGAAAGAGCCAAAGATTTTATGCGTAGGCAACAATCCCGATAGACAAAATATTTATTCCGCAGCATTGGGTTTGTACAATTCAAGAATTGTGAAGCTCATCAACAAGAAAGGGCAATTGAAAAGTTCGGTAATCATCGATGAACTGCCGACAATTTATTTTAGAGGATTGGATAATTTGATTGCAACAGCTCGTAGCAATAAGGTAGCAGTTTGTTTAGGTTTTCAAGATTTTTCACAACTCATACGTGATTACGGAGATAAAGAAGCAAAAGTTATTCAAAATACGGTAGGTAATATTTTCAGTGGACAGGTAGTTGGAGAAACTGCAAAAAGCCTTTCGGAACGTTTTGGAAAAGTATTGCAGAAACGCCAAAGTATGACTATTAACCGTAATGATAAATCCACCTCTATCTCCACACAGTTAGACAGCCTTATTCCGGCTTCCAAAATTTCAACGCTTACACAGGGTATGTTTGTAGGTTCTGTATCGGATAATTTCGATGAACGTATCGAACAAAAAATATTTCATGCTGAAATTGTGGTGGACAATGAAAAAGTTACTGCAGAAACTAAAGTATATCAGAAGATACCAGAAATCCTGTCCTTTGTCAATGAACACGGAGAAGATAAAATGAAGCAGGAGATTGAAAGCAATTACCGTCAGATAAAATTGGATATTCTGCATATTGTTGAAAGCGAATTGGAACGTATCAAAAACGACCCGAACTTACAGCATTTGCTACAGGCCTGATGAGACTGTCATCTTTAGTAACTTTTGTTACAAAGCATTGGAAGCAAATAGTGTAAATTTGTAGGTTACATGTTGTATTACAAATAATTCAACACAAGCAACAACAAATTATTATTAATTAGTAATCCTTAAAAAAATGCAGACGGAACCATTAGAACAAATAACAGAATTTAAGACCTCTCCTGAGTTGATAGGCAAACTCTATGAATATTGCATACGAAAAGAATACAAGGCAGGAAGTGTTGTGCTAAATGAAAACGCACACATCCGCGCTATTCCGATAGTTACCAAAGGAACGTTGAGAGTTATTAGAATGGAAGACGACGGCAGAGAAATTTTACTGTATTATATTAATGCAGGCGAAAGTTGCATAATGTCTTTTTTGGGGGGACTTCACAATGAAACGAGTAAAGTTAAGGCAGAAGTGGAAGAAGATGCCGAAATATTATTCTTACCAATGGATAAAGTTTCTTTATTTATTAAAGAATATCCTCAATGGTTAGATTATATTTTCCGATTGTATCACAAGCGTTTTGAGGAATTATTGGAAATTGTGAATGCTATTGCATTTAAAAGAGTTGATGAGCGGTTATTGAATTTACTGGAAAAGAAATCTGAATTAACACAATCAAAAACCATTCAGATTACCCACGAACAATTAGCTAATGAGTTGGGAACAGCTAGAGTTGTAGTTTCAAGGCTATTGAAACAGCTAGAAGAAAATAGTATCGTTCAGCTTGGTAGAAATAAAATATCCCTTATGTAACAAAAGTAGCTGTACAGATTTTTGAATTGATGCAAATTTGTAATACAAATTCAAAAATTTATGGACATAGCAGGTTATATAGCGTCAATTTTTATAGGTATCTCTTTAGGACTAATTGGTGGAGGAGGAAGTATTCTTACTGTTCCAGTACTTGTTTATTTATTTAGTCTTGATGCGGTACTGTCAACTGCATATTCTTTATTTATAGTTGGTTCAACAAGCGTTGTTGGTTCAATTTCATATTTCAAAAAAGGATTGGTAAATATCAAAACAGCTATTATTTTTGGTATTCCGTCAATTGTAGCAGTTTTTCTAACAAGGGCTTATATCGTTCCTGCAATTCCTGAAGAAGTTTTGAGTATTGCAGCTTTTACCGTTACCAAAAATATTCTTTTGATGTTGCTTTTTGCTGTATTGATGATTTTCGCATCATACAGTATGATAAAAAAATGTAAAGGAGAAGATTGCTTGCCTACCGATACACCCACCGCAAGTACATTATTAATAGTTATTCAAGGAATATTTGTGGGCTTTGTTACTGGATTAATCGGCGCTGGTGGAGGCTTTTTAATCATTCCTGCCCTAGTCAATTTATTACGTTTAGAATTTAAAAAAGCAATCGGTACCTCGCTGGTTATCATAGCTCTTAATTCACTTTTTGGTTTTGCCATTTCCGTTACACATTATACGATAGACTGGATATTTCTTTTCAAAATTTTGGCTCTCGCCATTACAGGAGTGCTTATAGGAAGCTATATATCTAAAAAAATAGATGGTAAAAAACTAAAGCCCGCTTTCGGTTGGTTTGTACTGCTTATGGGTATTTACATTATCATAAAAGAAACTTTATTAAACTAAAATCATAATAATATGGAAAAGCATTATCAAATACTTATCGTTGGCGGTGGAAATGCCGGATTATCTGTTGCATCACAATTACTTCGCAAAAGAAAGGGATTAAATATTGGTATTATCGAACCCTCAGAAAATCATTATTATCAACCTGCATGGACATTAGTTGGTGCAGGAATTTTTGATATAAAAAAGACTATCCGTAATGAAAAGGATTTTATTCCAAAAAATGCGACATGGATAAAAGAAGCAGTTGCTGAATTTAACCCTACTTCAAACAAAGTAATTTGCAGTTCTGGAAAAGAAATTTCATACGATTATTTAATTGTTTGTCCAGGTATCCAATTAGATTGGAATAAAATAAAAGGATTAAAGGACACTTTAGGTAAAAACAATGTAAGCAGTAATTATAATTTTAATTCAGCACCATATACTTGGGAAATGATTAAAAATTTTAAAGGTGGTATAGCCGTTTTTACTAACCCATCCACTCCTATTAAATGTGGAGGTGCCCCACACAAAATAATGTATCTGGCTGTAGATTATTGGCGTAAGAAAGGTATTTTAGATAAATGTGACATACATTATATTTCTGGAGCAACAGTTATATTTGGTGTGCCTGAATATAAAGCAACACTAGAACAAGTATTAAAAAAAGGTAATATAAAAGTACATTATAGTGCTAATACAATTGGAATTGATGCAAATAATAAAACGATCGAGTTTGAAACCAAAAGCACTCCAAGTTCAATAAAGCAGTCATTATCAGAAACGACAGCTGCTTGTTATAGTATTAACGAAGCATCACAAACTGATTTAGCAAATAAAGTTACTCTTTCATTTGATCTATGCCATGCAGTACCTCCCCAGTCTGCGCCAGATTTTATTAAAAAAAGCCCTTTAGCAGATGCTTCAAATCCTTATGGTTATGTAGAGGTAAATAAAAACACAATGCAGCATTCAAGATTTACCAATGTTTTTGCTTTAGGAGACTGTACCAATGCACCCTGTAGTAAAACCGGAGCAGCAATACGAAAACAAGCACCAGTTGTAGTTACGAACTTATTAGAAGTAATGGATAAACAAACTGTAACCGCTCAATATGATGGCTACAGTGCTTGCCCGATACCTACGCAATACGGAAAATTAATGCTGGCAGAGTTTGATTATAACAACAAACCAAAAATGACATTCCCATTTGATCAAGCAAAACCACGTTGGACAATGTGGTTGCTAAAAACAAAAGTATTGCCTTGGCTATATTGGAACAAAATCCTAAAAGGAACTGCTTAATAATTAATACCATATTTTTTTAGTTTATTAATCCCTTTCAAGTGAAATTGAGAGGGATTTTTTTATTTTCAGTTATGTGATCATTGTCACTTTCAATAATAAATTTAATTGTATATTTGTAAAGTGAATGTTCACTAACTTATATTTTATGTTAAATAAAACCTCCAAAAGGCAACAAGAAATTATAGAATCCGCAGGAAAACTCTTGATGGAAAAGGGCATAAAAGGGTTGACTACAAAGAATTTAGCTCATGAAATGAACTTTTCTGAAAGTGCTATTTATAGGCATTTTGAAAGCAAAGAGCAAATAGTAATAACAATGCTTACTTTTTTAGCAAACAATATGGATGAAAGATTATCCCAAAATACTATTTCTAATGAAAATAGTGAAACTAAATTTATCAAATTATTTCAAAATCAATTTACTTTTTTTAATGCAAATCCACATTTTTTAGTAGCCGTTTTTTCTGATGGTTTATGGGAAGAAAGTAACAAAATTAATGAGGCAATTTTGAATTTGATGAGCATTAAGATAAAACATTTAAAACCAATTATTATTGAAGGTCAGAAAACGGAGTTTTTCAAAAATACAATTTCCGCAGATGATCTAACACATATTGTCATGGGAGCTTTTAGATTACAAATGTATAAATGGCGTATTGCAAATTTTAAATTTGATATTGAAAATGAGGGAAATAAAATAATACAATCACTACTAACAATTATAAAATGAAATATAAAATTATACTATTTTACTTATTATTGTTTTCTTTTCAAGCAAATGCACAGGAAACAATTGCATTTAAATCTATTGATGAGGTTTTGGCTTATGCAGAAAAAAATGCTTCGATTTTCAAAATTTCAAAAGAGCAAATTACATTAACAAAATACCAAACATTAATTGCTAAAATCAATATTTTTAATCCTAGAGGAAATGCAACTGCAACTGCAACTGATAATTTGCAACTACCATCAAATTATTTACCTGCCGAAGTTTTTGGAGGTGTTCCTGGTACTTTCAAAGAAACTCAATTTGGTCAACAATATATAAGTGCTATCAATATTACACCTCAAATAGATCTGATAAACATTCAATCTTGGCAAAAAATAAAAGCGTCAAAAATTAATGAAAATTTGAGTGAGACAACACAATTATTGATTAAGAAAAACTTATTTGAAAATATTGCTACGATCTATTATTCTATAGTTTCTATACAAAATCAAATCAAAGTTTTAGATACTAATTATGCTAATAATAAAAAAATTGAAGACGTTGTTACCAATAAAAACCAACAAGGTTTGGCTCGTCAACAAGATGTAAACCAAGCAACAGTAAATTTATTGCAAATAGAGGATAAGAAATCCCAATTAGTAACTGCACTTTTACAACAAAAAAATGCTTTGAAAGTTTTGTGCGATGCTTCTTTGGAAACCAATTTTGAAATAACAAACTCTGAAAGTAAAATTCAAAATATAACAACTATTGAAGTCTCAAATAAATTGTTGAGCCAACAAAGTAACTTACAAAAAGAGTTAAGTCAACAAGAACTAAAAAGTTATAAATCATCTTTTTATCCAACGCTTTCTGCTGTCGGAAATTGGGCATATCAAGACAATAGCAATATTGGTTTTTTAAACGTCAATTCAAATGCGTTTCAATCTTCTTACATTGGATTGCGTTTAAATTATTTGTTTCCTGAAGCATCAAAATATTTACAAAAAAGAACTTTAAAAACCAATTTTAATATTGCACAAGAAACCGCAAAACACAATCAAATACTAGAAAAAAGTACTAACGACCAACTAAAATTAGAATACAAAAAAATAATAGATAGTAACAACATTAGTGAAAAAATATTGATTTTAAAAACAGATACTTACAATAAAAATTTGGAGATATACCAACAGGATTTAGTATCAATTGATAACTTATTAATTTCATTTAATGATAAACTTAATGCCGAATTAAATAAAATTATAAGCCAAGTGAATGCTGACTATTTAAGAACTAAAATCAACATTAATAATACTATAAAATAATGAAAAGAATATTTTTTTTATCAATTTCAGTTTTACTCTTTTCTTGTGGCAAAAAAACGGAAGAAACTAAAGTGGAACGCAAAAATATTACCGAAATGGTTTTTGCATCAGGAATACTAAAAGCCGATGATGAATACAACCTTATGGCTCAAACCGAAGGCTATATTACCAAAATTAATTTCAATGAAGGTGACGAAGTTGTTATTGGCAAAGCATTAGCAATTATTGATAATCAGCAAAGTGATATAAACACCAAAAGTGGTTCTAAATTATTAAAAATTGCTAAAGAAAACAGTAGTTCTAATGCGCCATTATTGCAACAAAGTAAAGCCAATTTGAATGCTGCAAAACTAAAACTTCAACAAGACGAATTACAGGTATCTCGATACAAAAAATTAGTCGAAAATAATAGTATTGCAAAAGTTGAATATGAAAATATTCTGTTAGCCGTTTCAAACTCAAAAGCAACTGTTTTATCATTAGAACAGCAATATCAAAACCTTTTAATTCAAGCAAATCAACAAGTAATCATTCAAAATCAACAGCTTGAAAATAGTCAAACCATTCAAGATTTCAACGAAGTAAAAGCATTGGTAAATGGTAAAATTTACAAACAAAAAAAGCAAGTTGGCGATTATGTTCGTAAAGGAGATATTATTGCAGTTTTGGCGAATAATCAAAAAGTTTATGCCAACCTCAATATTGACGAAAGTAATATGGGGAAAATAAAACTCAACCAACAGATCGTTATAAAACTAAATGTTAATGCAACTAAAACGTACAAAGCAGTAGTTTCAGAAATCTTACCCACTTTTGATGAGCAATCGCAATCCTTTATAGCTAAAGCTTTTTTTACAGAACCAATCGATTTTGACATCTCGGGAACGCAACTTGAAGCTAATATTTTTGTGAATGAAAAGAAAAACGCTTTAGTAATTCCAAGAAGTTATTTAGGTTATGGAAACAAAGTTTTTATTACCGAAAAAAAACAAATAGATGTCAAAACAGGCATTATTTCTTCTGATTATGTCGAAATTTTGAAAGGTTTGAAAGAAGGCGAAACTGTTTTAAAAGAATTAGACTAGATGAAAAATTACAAGCACAACATCAATTCTGAAATTGCATATACCCATTTGTTTTCAAAGAAAAAACAAACATTGGTAGCTGCATTGGGCGTAACGGTTGGTATTGCAATTTTTATATTTATGAACTCACTAATGTACGGTTTTGAAGTTTATTCAGTTGAAAGTTTATTCAAAACTACACCACATTTAAGAATTTATAAAGAAGAAAAAATAAGTCAACCTTTAGTATCAAATTCAGCAGATAATTTAGTGTTGCTTGCAAATCCAAAAATCAAAAAGGAAAGCAAGAAGCTAATCAATCCCAATTTAATTATTGAAGCACTAAAAAAACAACCCGAAGTTATTGGTGTGACTCCAAATGTTTCGGCAAATGTTTTTTATAATAATGGCGAAGCGCAAGTAATTGGGAGAACATCGGGCGTAAATATCGAAGAACAAAATACAATGTTTCATCTTGAAGATTATATTGTAGAAGGTAAATATTCTGACTTAAAATCCAATCAAAATGGAATTATTCTTGGTGTTGGTATTGCCGAAAAACTCAATTTACGCTTAAACGATAATATTTCGGTTGCCACTGCTTATGGAGTTTCAAAAGTGATGAAAATCGTAGCACTATTAAAAACTGGCGTTACCAATACAGACAAAACATTATCATATACTAATATTTCGGCAGCACAACAACTCAATAAACAAAGTGCAAGTTATATTACGGATATTTTTGTGAACATTAAAGATTTCGAAACGGCAAAAAAAGTTTTACCAGAGTTCAAACAATTAAGTGGTTACGAAGTTGAAGATTGGGAAACCGCCAACGCATCAGCTGCGGCTGCAAACAAAATTAGAAAAATGATGGCAATGGCAATTTCATTTTCTATAATGCTTGTTGCTGCATTCGGCATTTACAATATTCTAAATATGACCATTATGGAAAAATTAAATGACATTGCAATTCTTAAAGCTATTGGTTTTTCGGGTAAGGATGTTATCAAAATTTTTGTAAAAGAAGCAATAATTATCGGAATAATCGGAATTGTATTTGGATTAATTCTAGCAATGATTTTAGTGAAATTAATGGGGAATATGTGGGTTGGTGGCGATATTGGTTTTTTTCCAATTCGGTTTTTTCCAAAATTTTTCGGATTAGGAATTGGTTTCGGATTACTAGTAACCACTTTGGCTGGTTATATTCCAGCACGAAAAGCAGCAAAATTAGACCCAATAACAATTTTTAGAAAATGATACAAAAAGAACTTTTATTGCAAGCAAAAAAGGTAAGTAAATACTTTTACGAACCTGAAAAATTTAAGGTTCTAAATGATATTTCATTTGATATTCATAAAGGCGAATTTGTAACTATGGTCGGAAAATCGGGTTCAGGAAAATCTACTTTATTATATCTACTTTCAACAATGGATACGGATTATGAAGGAAATATTTTTTTTGATGGAGAAAATTTATCTAAAAAAACTAAAGAAGAATTAGCGGCAATCCGCAACGAGAAAATAGGTTTTGTTTTTCAGTTTCATTATTTATTACCTGAATTTTCAAGTTTAAAAAATGTGATGATACCAGCATTAAAATTAGGTAAATATTCTAAACAAGAAATTGAAGAAAGAGCTTATACTATTCTAACAAAACTTGACTTAAAAGACCAAGCACTCAAGCCAGCTTCTAAACTTTCTGGCGGTCAACAACAACGTGTTGCCATTGCAAGAGCTTTAATCAATGATCCTAAAATTATTATGGGTGACGAGCCTACAGGTAATTTAGATAGCAAAAACACTGCTATTGTTTTCGATTTATTTAAACATCTTACAACTGAATTTAATCAAACTGTTTTGGCTGTAACCCACGATAACGATTTTGCGAAAGCAAGCGACAGAATTATCGAAATGGCTGATGGAGTAATTTTATAAAGCTCTCTCTATTAGGGATTATTTATTTAAAGTAAAAAGTACCGTTAAAACTACTTTTTTCACCACTGATAAACTGCTTTTTTAATACAAATTTGTACAATCATTTTAAATAGGTCAATTATGAAGATCCAAATAAGCAGTTTTCTTTCAAAGTCTAAAATAAAATTAATCCTTATTGTTTTAGTTGTATTTTTTAAACCATTAGCCACTATGGCACAAACAGATAATGGTGTAAGTTTTTTTCCAAATAAATCAATTGACTTTATTGGTTTTTTGACCACATTAGTATTAGTAATTGTTGGCTTAGTTATTATTTTAATTCTAAAACTAATTATCAATGCAAACAATTATTTAGCTGATAACAATCAAACGGGAAAAGATAAATTTAAAAAATATTTAAATAATTTAAATTCTTCACAAATTGAAATATTAAAAAAGCAACGAAATCATAAGAATAAAGTAGCTTCTATTTTAATTTTGGTTTTTATCTCATTAATGCCTCAATTTACATTTGCCCAAAATGTACCCGCAAAAAGAGAAGATATTTTTTCAGAGCCTGGAGTTATTATTACATTGGTTTTAATTTTTATTCCATTATTTCTAGCTTTATTTTATTTATCTGTCAAAGTTTATAATGGATTTAATAACTATTTTAATGCTCAAAAAATAAAGCATGCTGAAGAATTGGCTGCCTATATTTCAGAAAAAGAAAACATTCCTGATGATCTAGAGTTAGACGAAATAAAGAAAAAAAATGAATACAGAATAGCTTCAAATGAATTATCGGGTGATAGTAAACCAAATGATTTTAATGGGTTATTAAATAATATTAGAACAGAAACTAATTATCCTTTTTTTGCACCCAAAAGACCACCTATTAAGCGTCCTAAAATAGATCCTGAACTTACAAAATTAATTTTGTGGTTTTTAGGCACTGCAGTTTTTTGGCTTTTTGTGGGAAGTACTGTTGGTGAATATGTTGGAATTAAATTTATTGTTCCTGATGCGGATACATATAGTTGGTTAAGTATAGGACGACTTCGTGCAGTACATACCAATCTAGTATTTTGGGCTTGGGCAACTATCGGAATTATGGGATTAGGATATTACATTGTTCCCATGGTTAGTAACGCTCCTTTAAACAGTATTAAAAATGGTTGGAAAGCTCTAATAGCTGTAAATGGTGCGATGCTTGTTGGTGCAATTACTATAATGGCGGGAATTAATAATGGTGGTGGTGAATACCGTGAAATCATTTGGCCAATAATGGCAGTTTGGGGGTACGGTTTATTACTTACCGTAATCAATTTCATAAAAACAATTGCTAAAAGAACAACGCACGAAATATACATATCGAATTGGTTTATTGTAGCTTCCTACATTTTCATTCTCATTGTAGCTGTTATAGCTTATATTCCCATGGGACAGGACGGCATTGGAGAAACAATTGTTCAAGGGTATTATATGCACCAGGCTGTTGGAATGTGGTTTATGTTTTCAATGTTGGGTGTTTTGTATTATTTACTTCCACAGCAACTTAACAAGCCCATTTATTCATACAGTTTAGGGGTTTTAGCTTTTTGGTCGCAAATTCTTTTTTATACCGTAATCGGAACACACCATTTTGTTTTTAGTGCTTTGCCGTGGTGGTTACAAACGGTGGCTATTGTAGGTAGTGTTGGAATGTTAATTCCTGTAACATCGGGAACCATAAATTATTTGATGACATTAAAGGGTTCCTGGAGCAAAATCAGTAATAGTTATTCACTTCCATTCTTTTTTGTAGGGATAATTTATTATTTCACAGGTTCATTTCAAGGAACAGCCGAAGCTTTTAGATCTACCAATTTAATTTGGCATTTTACTGATTTCACTATTGCACATTCACACATAACAATGTATGGCATCATTACCTTTCTATTATTTGGAAGTATTTATGCCATAGTACCAAGGTTAACAGGAAAAGAACCACCACAACTAGGTGTTGGTGCACATTTTTGGTTGGCATTAATAGGGTTACAGTTTTATACAATACCATTGATGATTGGTGGCACATTAAAAGGGCTAATGTGGGCTGAGGGAAAACCATTTATTGATAGTGTCGTGATGATGGGCCCCTATTGGCTTTGGCGTGCAATTGGAGGAACATTAATGTGGCTTTCACATATTGTGTTGGCTTACAATATGTATAAAATGATGAAACCAACTGTTGAAATAGATATAAAAGAAAAAGCTTTTGAAATAATCAGTCAAAATTTGAAAGATAATTCAATTGAACCTAAAATATAAATAGCAATGAGTATATTTCACGATCATAAAAAACTCTTTACAACAGCAACCATTTTATTTGGTACACTAACACTTTTTGTAGCTGTTTTTCCATCATTGTACAACCAAGAAAATAATGCAGCATTGTATGGAAGTATTCCGTTAACTGAAGAACAAGAAGCAGGAAGACAAATTTATATTAGTAATGGCTGCGTGGGTTGCCACTCACAACAAGTTCGAAATGTAGATATGGATAAGCCTTGGGGAGAGCGACCAGGAATAGCTGCCGATTATGCACTAAGTACACGAAAAAGTATTTGGCAAAATGCAGGAACATTAATGGGAACTGAAAGAACTGGCCCTGATTTAACCAATATTGGAGTAAGGCAACCCAGTCAAGATTGGCATTTAGTTCATTTATACAATCCAAGAACAGTAATGCCACAATCAATTATGGCACCGTATCCTTGGTTGTTTGAAATTAAAGACAAGGTAGAAAAAGGCGACGTAAAAGTAAATGTACCCGAACAATATATGAATGGTCAAAAAGGTATTGTTGTCGCTACAAAAGACGCATTAAATTTGGTTGCATATTTACAATCATTAAAACAAGTCAAGCTACCAGATGGAACACCAGATCCAGCTTTCCTCTACAAAAAGGAAAAAATGGATGTAAATGCTACTGCAGGCGACACAAAACCGGAAGTAAACGGAAGTAATTTATATGCCGCCAATTGTATGGCATGCCATCAACAAAATGGAGAAGGATTGCCTGGTGCTTTTCCTCCACTCAAAGGAAGTAAAATTGTATTAGATGATAATCCTGAAATTATGGTAGGAATTATTATGAATGGTTATGATGCAAGAGAAGATTATGGCGTGATGCCGGCAGTAGGAACTAATGCAGGACTATCTGCTGAGGAAGTTGCTGCAATAATGAACCACGAAAAATCAAGTTGGGGAAACAATGCTAAAAAAGTAACCGCAGAACAAGTTCAGAAATTAATGGATCTTGCAAAATTAAGTGAACCTAAACAATAAGTAAAATGAAGAAGTTTTTTTATTCAATAATTATCACAATGCTCTCAATTGCTACTTATGCTTGTCCAATGTGTGAAAAACAGCAACCCAAAATTTTAAGAGGTATTGCACACGGTGCAGGTCCAGAAAGCAATTTAGATTATGTTATTGTATGGACAATGGTTGCTATAGTTTTAGTAACATTATTTTTTTCTTTAAAATTTATAATCAAACCAAAAGAAAAGGAAGAAAATCATATAAAAAGAAACCATTTAATTTTTGAATAATATGGAAAGTAAAAGTAAAGTGATTATTTTTATTGATGATCAAGTGCAGCCGATAGCTGAATTTGATGCGCCTGTAAATTTTGAGTTAGATACCCGCAAACTTAAAGATGGTTTACATCAGTTAAAAATAATAAGCAAAGATCCAACAGGAAAAGAAGGTATAAAAACTGTACCTTTTACTGTCAGAAATGGACCAGCAATAACAATTGATGGAATAGATGACAATGATGTGGTTGACGGGGTTTTGCCATTAATGATTAACGCTTATGGTAAAGGAAATCAAAAACAATTTTTAATTGATGGTAGTGAAACACCTAAAAGTGTTCCCTCTTGGTTATTTGCGGCTATAATTGCATTTGTAGCTTGGGCAATTTATTTTACAATAACTTCTTTAGGATAAGTAATTATGTGCGAAATCAAAAATATCAAATGTAGTGAAGTAACACAAAATGAACTAAAGTTTGCAGTTTACCATACATCAGATTTTTTGCCCTTTATGCAAAAATTAAACATTCCTCATAGGCACAATTATTTTATGATTCTACTTAACGAAAAGAATTATGGTACTCAACTAATCGACTTTGGGGAATTTGATATAGAGCCATTTTCAATTACTTGCATGTATTATGGTCAAATACATCAGTGGTTAAATTATGATAAAATTGAAGGCTATATATTAGTATTTGAAAATGATTTTTTTGCACTCCGATATCAGAACTACCAGCTAAGTGAATTTTCATTTCTAACCTATCGGCACAAACAGCCCTACTTAAAAGTTTCTGAAGAAAAATTTGAAAACCTCAAGTCAATTGCACTTTGGATGTTAAAAGAATTTAAAGAAAGTAAAACCGATTATGAAAAAAGTTTACGCTCTTTACTAAATTTAATGCTTTTAGACCTCAACAGATTATTTGAACCGATACCTAAAAATACAGAATTTAGTCAATCATTACAGCTAATTCATCATTTTGAAGAATTAATAGACAAATATTATAAAGAAAAACATTTTGTAAAAGATTATGCCGCAATAATGTATGTTCGCCCAAATTACCTAAATGCGGTTTGCAATGAAGTGACAAATATTTCTGCCGGAGATTTAATTAGAAATAGAATTCTTCTTGAAGCCAAACGATTGCTTATACACGAGAAAAAAACAGTTTCCGAAATTGCCTATGAATTAGGTTTTGAAGATAACTCTTATTTTGGTCGTTTCTTCAAAAAGTATGAAAACATAACTCCAGATGGATTCAAACGTAAATTTATTAATACAAGTAAATTTTTTCAAATATAATAAAGCAGTAACAACTAAAGTAACTTATATCACAAATCAAAATTTACATTTAATCTAAATTTGTTAAAAATAAAACTATGTTTCTATTCCTAAAGCATTTGCTTTCCTTTAAGTGTCCAAGATGTCATGAAGGACATCTGTTTGTAAATAAATGGTACAACCTTAGCAATGGTAATAAAATGGTACAAAATTGTTCTGTATGCAACCAAAGAACAGAACTTGAACCAGGATTTTATCAAGGTACTGGTTATGTAAGTTATGCTTTAACGGTTGGATTTTCGATTATTACTTTTATAATCTGGATATCAATAACAGGTTATGGTTTCAAAAACAAAGAGGTTTTTTGGTGGTTACCAATAAACATTTTTGCTCTGATTTTAATGCAACCATGGCTAATGAGGTTATCTAGAGTTTTATGGCTTACAATGTTTTTTCATGGTGACGATAAATTTCACAATAAATAATTAAAAACTCAACGCTATGGATGTAGAAATTCTAGCTCGAATTCAGTTTGCTTTTACCATTGCTTTCCATTACATCTATCCACCATTAAGTATTGGCATTGGATTGATAATGGTTATTATGGAAAGCTTATATCTTAGAACTGGTAAAAAAGAATACGAAATTTTAACACGTTTTTGGATTAAAATATTTGCACTGACTTTTGGTATCGGAGTAGCAACTGGTATCATCATGGAATTTGAATTTGGCACCAATTGGGCTGTGTATTCACGATATGTAGGCGACATTTTTGGAAGTGCTTTAGCTGCTGAAGGTTTATTTGCTTTTGGTTTAGAAAGTGCTTTTCTGGGCGTATTGCTTTTTGGTTGGCATCGAGTAAAACCTTGGGTACACTTAGTTTCAACAATTGGCGTGTTTCTCGGATCAATGTTTTCAGCAGTTTGGATAGTAGTGGCTAATTCTTGGCAACAAACTCCAGCGGGTTATCATATCGTCGGAGAAGGATTAAATGCCCGTGCCGAAGTAACCGATTTTTGGGCAATGGTTTTCAATCCATCAAGTATAGATAGATTGGTGCATACTTGGCAGGGCGCTTTTTTAGCAGGAGCATTTTTGGTTTTAAGCGTTCACGCGTATTATTTAAGAAAAGGACGTTATGTAGAAATATCTAAAAAGGCATTCAAAATTGCGTTAGTTGTTGCAGCTGTTTTCTCATTATCCCAATTGGTTTCTGGTCATAGTTCAGCCGACGGGGTTTCTGTGAATCAACCTGCGAAATTAGCTGCTATGGAAGGTCATTTTGACAAATCTGCTCCTGCTGATTTATATCTTTTGGGTTGGGTAGATAAAGAAAAACAAGAAGTAACAGGTTTGAAAATTCCTGGTGGATTATCTTTTTTAGTGCATCAAGATTTTAAAGCTCCGATAACGGGTTTAAATAGTTTTTCCGAAGAAGATAGACCAAGCCAAATTAATGCAGTTTTTCAATTTTATCACACAATGATTGCTATTGGAATGATGCTAATTGGTCTAACGCTTTATGCAAGTTTTTTATGGTGGAGAGGCAAGTTATTTGAAACCAAATGGATATTATGGATATTTTCATTTTCGGTAATACTACCTCAAATTGCTAATCAAGTTGGTTGGTATGCTGCCGAAATGGGAAGACAACCTTGGGTTGTTTATGGTCATTTACGTACCAGCGATGCTTTTTCGCAAGAGGTTTCAGCTAATCAAATTGTATTTTCATTAATTATGTTCACCGTTATTTACGCACTATTATTTGTGCTATTTATTTATATGGTCAATAAAAAAATAAAACACGGACCTTACGAAGAAAGTAAAACAGTGGTAAATTTTCAATCCTTCTAAAAAATTAAAATTAATAGTTATGGAATATTTTTTAGGAATAGACTATCCAACCTTGTGGTATTTAGTTATTGGTCTTTTATTTTCTGGCTATGCCATACTTGAAGGATTTGATTTTGGTGCTGGAGCATGGCATTTGTTTTTTCAAAAAGATTTAAGCCGTAGGGTAGCAATTAATGCCATCGCTCCTGTATGGGATGCCAATCAAGTTTGGTTGGTCATTGGTGGTGGTGCATTATTTGCTGGTTTTCCAATAATGTATGCTACTATGTTGTCGTCAATGTACGTACCATTTATGCTTTTTTTAATGTTTAATATTCTCAGGGCAGCTGCAATCAAATTCAGAAGTGCAGAAGATATGCTATGGTGGCGAAAAACTTGGGATATTATATATAGTGTTTCCAGTATTATGATTGCTTTTTTATTAGGTATAGTCCTTGGTAATATTTTACAAGGTCTTCCGCTAGGAGAGAACCATAGCTATAAAGGTGGTATGTTCTTTTCCTTTTTAAATCCATATGCAATAATGGTAGGTCTCACAACGCTATCATTATTTATGACTCAGGGAGCCATTTATCTTTTGCTAAAAACTGAAGGAAGATTGCATGCAAGATTAACATTTTTATTGCGACGCGGAATGATCTTTTTTATAATTACTTTCGGAATTATGACACTTTATACATTGATTTTTATTCCTGTAGTTACAACCAATTTTAGAGATAATCCTATATATTTTATTGTACCCTTATTATCGTTTTTAGCGGTTGCGAATATACCTCGGTTAGCTTCTAAAAAAAAATATATGCAAGCATTGATTTTTTCATCCTTAACAATGGCCTTATTGCTTGCCCTTGTCGCAATTCAATTATATCCAACTTTGTTAATTTCAACAATAGATTCAAAATATAATGTAACAATCTATAATGCGGCATCTTCTCAAAAATCATTAGGCATTATGTTAACAATTGTGGTTATTGGAACACCTTTGCTAGCGGGCTACTTTTTCTTTTTGTACAAGACATTTAACGGTAAAGTAAAGTTAGATGATACTAGTTATTAGTTTCTAAAATAATTTATGCTGGAAATAAGTATTATGTATAATAAGCTATTATAACTTACTATTTTAAAACCCATTGGGTATAATTATTGAATTTTTAGAAATACTAAAAATTGAAACGCATAAAATCATAAAAAAAAGAGTTATATAGACCAATTCTTGGATTCACATAGCTATGATTTTCTAAAATCAAGCTAAGCGTCAAGAAGAAACTAATAAAAAACTATGTTTCTATGCGTTTAAAAAATATAAATGGAATTACACCCAACAGTTATTTTAAATAATAAATCAGTTTACAACTTCTTTTTAACTAGTTGTTAACCTATTATTTATGGTATAAATTGATTTGTGTTTGTCTAAATCTTAGTACATATCGTGATAGCTCAAATCAAAAAATAATAATTTTTTCCTTGTGTAACTAAAGTAACTGTACAAGAAAAATATAATACTGAAATTTACATAATTAAATTAATAATCTATAAATAATCTATCATGGAAGACAAAATATTTTTAATGCCAAGAATTGGGGATATGGCTCCAGACTTTGAAGCAGTAACGACAACTGGGAATTTAAAATTTTCTGAATATAACAAAGGAAGTTGGATGGTGTTTTTTTCACATCCTGCTGATTTTACACCTGTATGTACAACAGAAATGAGTGGTTTTGCACTTGAAAAAGATTTCTTTGCCGAACACAATACCAAATTAATTGGTTTAAGTATTGACAGTATTCATTCTCATATTGCTTGGGTAAATGCAGTTCATGAAAAAACAGGAATTTTATTTGATTTTCCAATTATTGCGGATATTTCGATGGAAGTCTCAAAACTTTATGGAATGTTACAACCAGGCGAAAGTGAAACCGCAGCTGTTCGTGCCGTTTTTATAATGGATCCCGAAGGGAAAGTACGTTTGATAATGTATTATCCACTAAACGTGGGAAGAAATATGGACGAAATTAAACGCTCATTGCTTGCTCTACAAACTTCGGATGAACATAAAGTAGCAATGCCACTTAATTGGCAGCCTGGAGATAAAGTAATTGTGGGTGCTCCAAAAACAATAGAAGCTTTGGCGGCAAGAAAAGCCGATAAGGAATTAGAGCAGATAGATTGGTATTTGGCTAAAAAAACAATTGGGTAATTTCATTTAAAATTAATTAAAAACTAAAAGAATATGTTTTTTCAACACGTTTACGATAAAAGTTTAGCACAAGGCAGTTATGTTATTGGCTGTCAAAAAACTGGGGAAGCCATAGTAATTGATGCACAACGTGATATTGATATATACATCGACATCGCAAAACAAAACAACCTCCGTATTACACACATAGCTGAAACTCACATTCATGCAGACTTTCTTTGTGGTTCAAGAGAACTTGCAGCAGTAACAAACGCAACAATGTACCTTTCAGACGAAGGAGGCGAAGATTGGCAGTACCAGTTCCCGCACAAAGGGCTCAAAGAAGGCGATGTTATCAAAGTTGGAAACCTCACATTAGAAGTGATGCATACACCAGGCCATACTCCAGAAAGCATCAGCTTTCTATTGACTGACCATCCGGCTACAGACAAGCCAGTTATGGTATTAACAGGCGATTTTGTTTTTGTAGGTGATATAGGCCGTCCTGATTTACTCGAAAAAGCTGCTGGACTTGCTGGTACAAAAGAAGATGGAGCCAAACAAATGTTCCAATCCTTGAAAAAGTTTGCGGCACTTCCAGAATATGTGCAGGTATGGTCGGGACATGGTGCAGGTTCTGCTTGTGGCAAGGCTTTAGGAGCCGTAGCAAGTTCTACAGTTGGTTATGAGAAAATTAGAAACTGGGCGCTTCAATACAGCGAAAATGAAAAAGGGTTTATCGACTATCTTTTAGCCGACCAGCCCGAACCACCGAAATACTTTGCGATGATGAAGCACTTAAACAAAGTTGATCGTCCGTTGCTTATAGATGTTCCGAAACATCCAGAGCTAACCAAAGAGCAGTTTATTTCTGCCTATGAAAAAGGCATTAAGGTAATAGATACCCGCAATAAAGTGGAATTTGCCAAAGGTTTTATTCCTAATACGCTAAACATTCAGGGTAATAATTCTTTCGCTACTTGGTGCGGTTGGTTATTGAATTATCAAGAGCAGTTTATTTTGGTAGCCGAAGACAGTCAGATGGAAGATTTGACCCGTAAATTGATGCGTATCGGCTTGGACAACATATTCGGATATATTTCAGATGTAAATGCTACAGGAATTGAGCTCCATACTTCAAATGTCATTTCTTTGGAAGAATTTAAAACCCAGATAGGAAAGGATAATATACAGATAGTAGATGTTCGTGGTGCATCGGAATATGAAGCAGGACACGTTGAAGGTGCAGAAAACGTTTTTGTTGGAACATTACAGGACAACTTGGGTAAAATCAGCAAAGACAAACAGGTGGTTATACATTGTCAGGCAGGCGACCGATCAGCCATTGCCTATTCGATCCTTGCCAAAAACGGCTTTAAAAACGTGAAAAACTTTTCTGGAGGAATGAAAGAGTGGATAGCAGAAAATGGTAAAACAATTGGATGTAATGGAACATCTTGTACAAAAGCTTAAAATTTAAAACTATGGGACTATTTTCAGCAATATTTGGCAAAACAGATAACAGTCAATTATCAGAAGCTATAAAAAACGGTGCGTTTTTAGTAGATGTTCGCACACCTGACGAGTTTTCGGCAGGCAGTGTAAAAGGAGCGGTAAATATTCCATTGGATAAAGTATCAATGGAATTACCAAAATTCAAGGGCAAGAAAAATATCGTTGTTTTTTGCAGAAGTGGAAACAGAAGCGGACAGGCAAAAAGTATTTTGGAGCATAACGGTTTTCAGAATGTTATAAACGGTGGTACATGGGAAAATGTAAATCAGTTGGTAAATGAGTAAAAAAGAAAATGATATTGTCTGTTGTGTAACGCAATGCAAAAACCCACTTGATCAAAACTATTGGAACGAGAGATGGCAAAAAAATGAAACAGGCTGGGATATGGGACAGGCTTCGCCTGCCATTACAGAGTATATGGCGCAATACCAGAATAAAAATGCAGCTATTCTAATTCCGGGTTGTGGCAATGCCTATGAAGCAGAATTTTTGATAGCTAATGGGTTTATAAACATTACCCTAATTGATATTGCACCAAAAGCAGTTGAAGCGTTAAAAAAAAAGTTTGCTGACAAAACACAAATAAACGTTTTGTGCGAAGATTTTTTCAATCATCAAGGCAGTTACGATTTGATCATTGAGCAAACATTTTTTTGTGCCATTCCACCTACTAGTAGAAATGAATATTCAAAAAAAACTGCTTCATTACTCAACGAAAATGGTAGAATAATAGGTGTGCTATTCGATAAACAGTTTAACCAGCCTTTTCCACCTTTTGGAGGTTGTCCTTGCGAATACAAACCTATTTTTGAACCGCATTATTTCATCAAAATAATGGATGAATGCTACAATAGCATTCCTTCAAGAGCCAACTCGGAAGTATTTATTAACCTCACAAAAAAATAGAGAAATGAAAAAGAACATGGGAACAACCGATAAAGTCATCAGGATACTAGTTGCTGTAGTTGTAGGTGTTTTGTACTTTACAAATGTCATTTCAGGAACATTGGCAATCATATTAGGCATATTAGCAGTAGTATTTGTGCTTACATCATTCATTAGTTTTTGCCCCTTGTATTTACCATTTGGCATTAGCACTTTTAGAAAGAAAACAAGATGACACACAATATAGCAGTAGAAAACATTAAATGTGGTGGCTGTATGAACAGTATAAAAACCGCTTTAATGAAAATAAATGGTGTTGAAAATGTAAGTATTGACAAAGACACCGAAACCGTAACTATTGATGCTACGGTTGAAAAAATAATTCTTATAAATGCTCTTTCAAAAATGGGTTATCCCGAAAAAGGGAATAATGATCTATTAAAAAAAGCAAAATCGTATGTGAGCTGTGCTATTGGAAAAATAAATTGATTATGAAAAACTATCTAAGAGATTGGAATTTTATGCGTGTTTTGCGATTGGCATTAGGCATTTTCATGATAGCACAGGGTATTCAGACAAAAGAATGGTGGTTTGTTGTAATGGGTGGATTGTTTTCATTAATGCCTTTACTTAACATAGGGTGTTGCGGTATTTCGGGTTGCAATACTTCTATATCAAAAAGCAATAAGAGAATTGAAGATACAACCTATGAGGAGATAAAATAAAAAAATTATGTTGAGGGGTTTCTCATTTTTATTGACAGCAATGGTTCTTTTGTCTTGTAACAACAAACAGAAAACTCTATCCGAAGAGGAAAAGGAGGCCTTGATGCTTTTGGGCGACAGCATTTCTGTGAAGATGCAAAATGTGTTGCTTCAAAACTTAGCTGGAGTTATACAAAAAGGAGGAACAGACTATGCGGTTGAATTTTGTAACGTTAAAGCTATGCCACTCACGGATAGTATAGCAGATAATCTTAAAGTCTATATTCAACGGTTAAGCGATAAAAACCGTAATCCCAATAATGCCATTCAAACCCAAACGGACAGTATAGCTTGGGAGAAAGTAAAATCCGAAAAAACAGGTTTTATTAGGGAAGATAAAAACGGAGAGGTTTATTTTTACAAGCCTATTTTTATAGCAATGCCTACTTGCCTAAAATGCCACGGAGGAAATACCGACATAATCGAAAGCACCAAAAAAATTATTGTCAAAAAATATCCAAGTGACAAAGCTATAGGTTACAGCATAGGAGATATTAGAGGAATGTGGAAAATTAAGCTAAAAGAAAGACAGTAGCATGAAAAGCTTCTTAAAGAAAAACACACTAATAATTGTGGGAGTTTCTATATTGTAAATTTATAGGATGTAGCACAGGCAGTTGTGCCATAACTTCTAGTCCGAAAAACATTACTCTATATGGTGCCGCGATGGGTGGCTTGCTATTATCGATATTAAAAAAAGACAAAAAAACAACATGACATTTCAGGAAATAATAAATCAGGATAAACCTATTTTGGTAGATTTTTTTGCTGAATGGTGCGGTCCTTGTAAAACAATGTCGCCAATTTTTGAAGAACTAAAACAACATGTAGGCGATAATGCAGGCATCATTAAAATTGATGTTGACAAGAACCCGCTGGCAGCAACAATATATAAAGTACGCAGTGTACCCACGCTTATATTATTTAAAAATGGTAAACAGCTTTGGCGTCAGTCGGGCATAGTACCTCTAAACGAATTGGAAAGATTAATTAACTAAAATATATAAAATAAATGTTAGAATTTTTGAAACAACCCTGGCCTTGGTACATAGCCGGTCCGTTAGTGGGGCTTACAGTACCAGCATTATTAATTTTAGGAAATAAAAATTTTGGCATTAGTGCAAACTTACGCCATGCTTGTGCAGCTTGTCTGCCAGCTAATATTTCTTTTTTCAAATATGATTGGAAAAAAGAAATTTGGAATATATTTTTTGTAGTTGGAATACTAATTGGAGGTGTAATCGCTTTTAGTTTTTTAGCCAATCCAAACCCTATAGTCATTAATGAAAATTTGAGAACTGAACTGGCAAGCTATGGTATGACAAACATCAATGGAATGTTGCCACAAGAAATTTTCTCTTGGGAAAATCTCTTTACAATTAAAGGATTTCTAATGATGGTTGTTGGAGGTTTTATGATAGGCTTCGGTTCTCGTTATGCAGGCGGTTGTACAAGTGGACATGCAATTTCCGGATTATCAAATCTGCAATTACCATCGCTTATTGCTACTTGCTGCTTTTTTATTGGCGGATTAATTATGGCAAACATTATACTTCCAATAATTCTCTCTCTTTAAATACTAATAGAAATGAAAAATATAGATAAAAACAAAGATTTCGAAACCCGTTCATTAGACACGGTATGCATAAACGAAAGCCATTTAGAACATAAATGGTACCACAATATCAAATACTTAATAGTAGGTTTATTATTCGGGATAGTATTTATAAAAGCCGAAATAATCAGTTGGTACCGCATACAAGAAATGTTTCGTTTTCAATCTTTTCATATGTACGGTGTTATTGGTAGTGCTGTTATAGTTGGTGCAATTTCGGTTTTTATGATTAAAAAACTTAATATAAAAACCATTTATGGCGAAAAAATAGAATTTCACGATAAGAAGTTTAATAAGGGTCAGATCATTGGTGGACTGATTTTTGGTCTAGGCTGGGCTATTACTGGTGCTTGTCCTGGGCCTATTTTCGCACAAATTGGAACTGGAGTAACTGTCATGATTGTAACTTTATTCTTTGCGATTGTTGGTACATGGGTGTACGGTTATTTTAGAGATAAATTACCTCATTAATTAACGTTTATGTATTGGTTTAAAAGATTGCTGGTAACAGCGATATGGATATCTATTGCCCAAACTTTACAGGCACAAGATCATTACAACGCTTGGTTTCGAGGTATCTTGAGCATTCCAGTGGGCGAAAAATTTAAAATAGATAACGAGCTTCAGCACAGGAGACAAAACGGTTTTGAAAACGAGAATATGTTTGATAAAAACTTAATGTTTGCTTACAGGAATTGGGTACATTATCAACATAGTGAAGATGTAAAATTTTCTCTATCTCCCTTTGCCTATTTTAAGAACTACAGGATTATCCAACAACATCCAGACGAAACTATTATACCAAGCAGTGAAATTCGTTTTTCGATAGCAGTTGAATTGCAACATGAGATCCTTAAAAAGTTTTATATAGTAGATAGGTCAGCTGTCGAATATCGAATATTTGACAACAATCAAGCAGACATAATAAGGCTTCGAAACCGTTTTGGCTTTCGTTACGACTTTACTAGAAAATTAAAGGTGGGCATTTTTGATGAATTGCTTTTTAATCTTTCTGGTACAACATACCATCATTTCTTTGATCACGATCGTTTAGGGCTGAATGTCGAATACAAACTTGTACCAAATGTAAAATTTGACATTGGTTACATACACATTACCAGATTACCTTTGTCTGGTACAACAAAACTTCATGAAAACAATCTCTATCTTAACTTTACCTATCAACTCAAAAAAACTAAAAAAGAAGAATAACCGAACATCAATTCCACTAATGTAACAAAAGTTACAGTACAAGGAAAACAGATAGTCTAACTTTGTGAGTTAGGAATTTCTAAATAATGTTGATTATGCTAATCAAAGCAAAGTTTACGACTATTATGGTTGTATTTATAATCTTGTTCTTTCAAGTAAATAAATTACAAGCCCAAAGCTATTTTTTTGAGCGGGTATATGATGAAACACTTGCACAGGCAAGTTTTGTTATAGGTGATCTGAATACCAAAGAAGCTATTATTATTGATCCTAAACGCGATATAGATACCTATTTGGAAATTGCCAAAACAAACAAACTCAAAATAACCAAAGTAGCCGAAACACACATCCACGCAGATTTTTTAAGCGGCTCCCGTGAATTGGCTGCTGTCACAGGTGCAGAGCTGTTACTATCTGACGAGGGAGGAACAGATTGGCAATATCAATTTCCACATACGGGATTGAAGGAAGGCAGTTTAATCTCCATTGGGCAGGTTGAATTTAGTGTAATGCACACACCCGGACATACACCTGAAAGCATCACTTTTTTGGTAAGAGATACTAAAGTTCCTGTAACACCACAAAGAGCCATTACGGGAGATTTTATTTTCGTGGGCGATGTTGGTCGTCCTGACCTACTGGAAAAAGCAGCTGGGCAAGTAGGCTCACAGGAGCTTGGCGCAAAACAGCTTTATGCTTCTTTACAAAAGTTTTTAAAATTGCCTGATGATTTGGAGATATGGGCTGGACACGGGTCTGGATCATTCTGCGGTAAGAGCCTAAGCCCAATTCCTCATTCTACACTAAAGGAAGAAAAACAGAACAGCAAAGCATTCCAATTTAAAAATGATGAAAAGGGATTTGTACACTACATCTTGAACGAGCAGCCAACACCACCAAAATATTTTGCTATGATGAAGCACTTGAATAAAGTAGATAGACCGTTGCTGATACAGGTTCCTATTCATCCAATACTTAACCCGACCTCTTTTCAAAAAGCAATAGATAACAAATTATTGGTTATTGATACCCGCAATAAAAACGAGATCGCCAAAGCTCACATTCCGGGAAGCCTGCATATAGAAAACGGAAAATCATTTTCCACTTGGGTAGGTTCTTTGATAGATTATCAACATCAAATTATATTGATAACTGATGAAAACCACATGGAGGATTTGGCACGTAAGATGATGCGTATCGGTATGGACAACATTTTCGGGTTTGTGACCAGATTAGATAATATAAACGTGGCACTGGAAAAATCCGATCTCGTTAACATTGGGGAACTGAAAAAGCACTTGAACAAGAAAGATGTTCAAATCATAGATGTGCGAACCGAAAGCGAATACGACAACGGACATATCAAAGATGTAGAAAATATTGTTCTTACTTCATTAGAAAAAAATATTCAAAAAATCAGTAAAGATAAGCCTGTCATTGTTCATTGCCAAAGCGGAGTGCGAGCTGCAATGGCATATTCTATATTGAAAAGAAACGGAATTAAAAACCTAAGTATTTATTTAGGTGGTATTAACGAGTGGACAGAACAAAATAATGAATTAACCAAGTAATATAAACTATCTAAAGCGTCAAATTAAAATAGTAATGGATGTTAAAAAATATTAAAACACAGACTTCCGTTAGGATTGTTAGTTTAATTAAAGTACTTTAGCATATTGATGAATAATAAAATATCACATAGTCTTAAAAGTTTTCAGCGATACCTTTTTGTATTCGCTGCATTTCTTGTGATGTTTCTTTCATCTTGCTCAGTTAAGGCCAGTATTAAAACACTTGCTGGTTTCCCTCCAAAAACGGAACAAGGTATACCTAAAGGCAACCATAATTTATCTGTAAATACATTTGAAAAATGTTCACAGATTGATGTTGTCGATAGCCAAATTGATCATAAATCATCGTATAGTTCTCAAGATTTATTACCAGTAATTCTTCTTGCAGTTACTACCCTTTTCTTTTTTGGTCTCCGTCAACAAAGCAAAGAAACTAAACACCCACTTTATAGTAGTAGTGGAAAAATTCGTAATTCTATCTCTATCTTTTTAGAATACCGAAAACTTCTTATTCATTTCTCCCTTTAATTTCTTTTCCTAATTTGAACACAATGTCTCATTTAGGATACATTTCTATTTTTTCCCTTTTTAAAAAATAAACTGAAGTCGTCATGACGACTTTTAAAAATCGTACATCAATATGATCAAACATATTATGGCGGCCACTTTGTTGTGGCTAGCCGTCGTTGCTGCTTTTCCGCTATATGCACAGCAACAAAAAGAACAAACTTTAGGCAGTTTATGGCCTAAAGTAGAAGAAAATTATCCGGGTATTAGTGCTAAAAAATCGGACATTGATGCCGCAAAGTTCAACCAACGGGCAGTAAAAGGCAATATGCTACCGCAGATAAACGCACAGGCACAAAATACTTATGGAACTTATGAAGGTAGTGCAGGTGGTTTCTTTCCGCAGTCTGGCTTTTTTAACGTAAATGGCCCAGTACCATTAGATGGTAGTTCTACCGCAGCCAATACCTTTGGCTCCGCTATTGTCAACTGGGAAATGTTCTCTTTCGGAAAGCTTCGTAAGCAGAACGAGGCTGCGGGTGCTTTATATAACAAATCGGTCAGTGATAAAGATGCTTATCTACTCAACCTGAAAAAGACATTATCCGAAAGGTACATCATTCTTCTTTACAATAATGCTAAGTTGCAATGGACGCGAAAGAATGCCGAACGTCTTGACGACATCCGCAAAATAACTTCGGGCTTGTCCGCATCAGGCCTAAGACCTGCGGCAGACAGCTTGCTTGCTTTATCATCGTATGTGCAGGCAATGGGCGAGCATGATAAATGGTATGGCTTTAAAAATGCTTCTTATATTAAACTATTGGAGTTGTATGGCAATGATACAATAGATTTAACAGCATCAATTAACCGTTTCGGTAATCCCATAGAAAGTGGTTTAAATAAGTTAATTACCATCAATCCTTCCCACCCCATATTAGATGCGCTAGACAAGCAATCGGAGTATTATACTTTAAGCGGTGAGGCACAAAAAAGAGCTTCTCTTCCTTCTATTAATCTGTTAGGGGGTTATGCTTATCGGGGAACAAGTATAAGCCCTAACGGGAATGTATCAGGTGCATGGAAAGACGGGTTCAGCAATACCACCAATAATTTTTTGGCAGGTATTGGCATTACATGGAATTTGACTAGCCTACATACTAATCGCATGAAAGGTGAACAACTGTTCAAAGAAGCCGAAAGTACGAAGCTAATTCAATCACAGTACCAGCAAGCGATGCAAGCCGATTTATCTGCTTCTCAGGCAAAAATCGTCCAGCAATACGAGCAGCTTCAGAAAACGAAATTGGCTGTACAGCAGTCGCAAGACGCATACAATATGTACCTCGCAAGATACAAAAGCGGTTTAATCACTTTAAGCGAACTTTTACAGATACGCATTTTGCTAGAACAGGCAGAGAATGCCCATATCGAGGCTTCCCGTGAATATTGGGGATTGCTAGCTTATGAAGCGGAGCTAACTACAGATTTCGACTTTTTATTCAA
Organism: Flavobacterium adhaerens; assembly: GCF_040045115.1. Classification (NCBI taxonomy): domain Bacteria; kingdom Pseudomonadati; phylum Bacteroidota; class Flavobacteriia; order Flavobacteriales; family Flavobacteriaceae; genus Flavobacterium; species Flavobacterium adhaerens. The sequence goes on from NZ_JBDLZX010000002.1 coordinate 422,655, forward strand.
CAACCTTTAAATAATCGTATATGAACATTATAAGATTTGCGTTAAGAAAACCAATTGCGATTATGGTTGTCGTACTAGCAATTGCTTTCTTTTCCTATAATACCGTAAAAAAAATAAACGTAGATATATTTCCTGAAGTGGAATTGCCTGCGATGTACGTCGCTATGCCTTACGGTGGACTGTCACCCGCTTATATGGACGGGTTTATGGCTAATGAGTTCCAAAAGGTGCTTCTTTTTGTGAGTGGTGTAAAAAACATTGATTTCAAAAGCGTACAGGGATTAACCCTGATGAAGCTGACCTTTTATCCCGGAACAGATATGGCACAAGCTGCTGGAGAAGTATCAACATCGGTGTCAAGGGCAATGGGTTTCCTACCACCCGGAGCGGTTCCGCCTATGGTGGTAAGATTTGATGGTAGTTCACTTCCAGTTGGTAACCTTGTTTTTGAAAGCGACCAGCGTTCCGTGAACGAAATACAGACATTGGCATTGACCAAAATTAGACCAATGTTCGTACAAATCCCAGGCATTACTTCTCCCGCTCCTTTTGGCGGAAATGTACGTTCCATTGTGATCAATATCGACCCTGACGCAATGCAAGCCAATGGATTAAGTCCCGAAGATATTACCGTTGCTATTACCAAAAATAGTCTTCCATCTCCTGCTGGAAATATTCGCATAGGAGAAGAAAACTTGATGGCTCCTATAAACTCTATCGCTAAAGGACCTGCGGAGCTATTGAAAACCCCTGTAAAAACAAGCGACAACCGTACTGTATATGTTGGAGATGTAGCCCGTGTGGAGGACGGAGCAGATCAAACAGTAGGCTATGCTTTGATAAACGGAAAACGTTCGGTTTACCTGCCTATAATAAAAAAAGCAGATGCTTCCACACTAGATGCCGTAGAGAACCTAAAAGCTGCCATTCCGATGCTTAAAGACCAATTACCTGAAGATGTAAAGGTCAGTTATGAATTTGACCAATCAAATTATATCGAACGGTCCCTTTCCAACCTTATACACGAAGGTATTTTAGGAGCTGTTTTCACGGGATTGGTGATACTATTGTTCTTGGGAGATACACGTGGGGCTATCATTGTGGTATTGACCATCCCGATTGCCATTCTAACAGCAGTTACAGTTTTATATCTCTTCGGGCAAACCATCAATATTATGACATTAAGTGGACTTGCTCTATCTATAGGTATTCTCGTTGATGAAGCCACCGTAACGATAGAGAATATACATCAACATATGGAAATGGGTAAACCCAAGCAACGGGCAATTATAGATGCTTTGATCGAAATTTCTATACCCAAATTATTAATATTACTATGTATTCTTGCGGTATTGACACCTGCATTCATTATGACAGGCATTCCTAGAGATATGTTTATGCCTCTTTCGATGGCGGTTGCCTTTGCAATGATTGCTTCCTTTTTGGCTTCGCAGACATTTGTACCGATACTGGCAAACTGGATGATGAAAAACAAACACAACACAGCAGCCGATACTCCGAGAAAGCGAGCTTTTTTTGAAAAATTCCGGGTAAACTATTCTTACAGGATGCGTAAATGGTCAACCAAAGCTATCCCACTTTTTGTTGTGTATGTGCTAATAGCGAGCGCAATAGCAGGCGTGTTATTAACAGTTGTTGGTACGGATGTAATGCCGGTTTCCAATAATGGAGATTTTCAGATACGCATACAGGCTCCACAGGGAAGCAGAATAGAAAAAACAGAACAGATTGTTAAAGATATTACAGGAGATATTAAAGCAGAACTGCCTGATAACGGTTTAAACATTACCTCTGCATTTGTAGGTATGCACCCCGCAGGATCTCCGATAAATCCGATTTTCCTTTTTAGTAATTCTTCACATGAAGCTATACTACAAATATCTGTCAATAAGAAATTTTACGATGGATCTATGGAAGATTTTAAAGAGAAAGTCCGCAATAAGATTATCAAGAACCACCCCGAAGTATCTTTCAATTTTGAACCGATGGAACTGACCGAAAAGATTATGGGGCAAGGAGCAATGACACCTATTGAAGTTAAAGTTGGAGCCAATCAGATAAAAGGTGCTTTTGCCCATGCATCAAAAATTGAGGCAAACCTTAAAAAAGTTCCCTATCTGCGAGATGTGCGTATTGCCGAACCTATTGCCTATCCAACCATGGAAATCGACGTAAACCGTGATCTTGCTGGACAATTTGGACTGACGATGCAGGATATTACACGTAGCCTCGTTACGGCTACATCATCTACCCGCTTTACGGATAAGAACCTGTGGATTGATCCCAAATCAGGACTGGTTTTTCAAACACAAGTACAAATTCCTGAGGGCATTATGTCGGAAGAAAGACTTCGGTCACTTCCATTGAAAGCTGGAAGTCTTCGCCCGGTACTTGAAGATGTAGCAACCATACGAAGGGCTACTTCTCCTGCTCAAGTAAACAGAAAGGGACCTAACCGTTACGTTACCATTGTGGCTAATCTTTATGGGAAAGATTTAGGTACAGCTTCAAGAGCAGTTAAACAAGCTATCAAAAACGCTGGAGAGCCTCCTCGTGGAACTATTGTTTGGACAGAAGGTACACTACAGCTTTTAGATGATACTTTGGGTAGTCTTTTGGCAGGTTTAGGTGTGGCAATTATAGCTATATTCCTGATGTTGTCAGCTTTTTATCAATCGTTCAAAGTACCGCTTATTATCCTATCGGTATTACCTGCCGTTATCGCCGGTAGTCTTATCATTCTATTCCTCACAGGTAGTACGCTTAACCTGCAATCCTATATGGGTATTATTATGTCGCTTGGTGTATCGGTTTCTAATGCAGTATTATTGGTTAATCAAGCCGAACATTATCGAAAAAAACTGGCACTTAAGCCTGCTAATGCAGCAAGGCTTGCTGCTTCGTCAAGGTTAAGACCAGTTCTGATGACAGCAGCGGCAATGCTTGCCGGAATGTTACCAATGGCCATGGGGTTAGGCGACGGAGCCGAACAAGTTGCACCCTTGGGAAGGGCTGTTATTGGAGGGCTAATTGCTTCCACTGTAACCATCTTGTTACTAGTTCCGCATTTCTTTTCTTCCTTAATGTCGAGGACTTCAATAATCAGTCCATCGTTAGACCCTGATGATGCAGACAGTAGGTATTATGCAGAACAGTCCGACAAACAAACGATATAATAAACTTTAAAAACAAAAAACAATGTATCACAGCATTTCAATAAATAAAAAATCAACAACCATACTGGCACTTACTACATCAATGGTATTCTTGCTTTCCGCTTGTTCACAAAAAGAGCAGAAAAAAGAACAAACGCAAAAGGATCAGGCAAAATCTGTAAACTATAAAGCGGCTCCTATACAGGTAATCAATCCCGAGTACGAAATATCCGTTCCGGCAGAACTCAAACCCTTCGAACAGGTAGCGGTGTATGCAAAAGTTACCGGGTTTGTAAAAAAAATGTATGTTGACCGAGGCGACCGAGTTCGCAAAGGTCAGCTTTTAGCAGTACTCGAAGCTCCTGAAATGCAACAACAGTACCTCTCTGACAAATCTACTGAACAAAAGGTTTATAGTGATTACCTTTATGCAAAACAGGCTTATGACAGATTGGTAACTGCTTCTAAAACAACGGGGGCAGTTGCAGATATTGAGCTAGACAGAGCTAAAAGTGCAATGAAAAGTGCCAAGTCTGCTTTTGATGCTTCTAAGGCGGGTACGGCACATTCTTCACAGTTGCAACAGTACCTTCGCCTTACAGCACCATTTGATGGTGTAATAACACAAAGGAATGTTTCTGTTGGGGCATTAGCCGGAACAGCAGGTATTACACCTTTGTTTATGATGGCTCAGAGTAATAAACTCCGTCTTACCTTATCTCTGCCAGAAAAACACGCATCATCTGTTTATGACGGGATGTCTGCTTCTTTTACCGTAAGCTCGCAGCCAGGTAAGACGTTTGATGCCAAACTTTCTCGGACATCTGGATTGCTCGACCAGCATGATCGCTCGCTAACATTGGAGTTTGACGTAGATAATACATCGGGCGAATTGCAAGGAGGTGATTATGCACAGGTGAAGCTGAAATTAAAACGTAAAAAACCATCTAGCTGGGTACAAAGCAAGAGTGTACTAAACACCCAATCTGGAACGTATGTACTAACATTGAATAACAACGAAGTAAAACGAATTGCTGTAAAGGAAGGTATCCGTTTAGATACACTTACAGAGGTTTTTGGTAATCTTTCTCCAGAAGACAAAATCATTATCAAACCATCGGAAGAAATCAAAGAAGGTAAAATTAAACAATAAGATTATGAAAATGAATTTTAAAAAAATAGCCATTATTCCGTTAATAGCAATTACGGGATGGGCATACGCATCAATAAATAGAAATAGTATAAATGCAAGTGTGAGCGCAAATCAACAAATAAATAGCGAACAGAAATTAGTAACCAATTCTCAAGAAACGCCAGATTTAAAGTTTAAGGACGAAAACGGTAAAGCCATTTCGTTAAAATCCTTAAAAGGAAAGGTCGTTTTCATTAATCTTTGGGCTACTTGGTGTCCGCCTTGCATTCACGAAATGCCATCGATTAATGAACTGCGTAAGATTTTTAAAGACAATAAAGATGTCGTATTTCTAATGGTCGATGTGGACGGAAAAATAGAAAAATCAAAAGAGTGGATGAAAAGCAAAAAATTTGATTTACCAGTTTATGTTCCCGATGGCGAAATACCCCGTGAGTTATTTTCAGGCTCTATCCCTACTACTATTATCGTAGATAAGCAAAACAATATCATCGCAAGGTATTTTGGCGGAGCTGACTATTCTTCGAAGGAAGTAGTGGATATGATTAAAAAGTTATTGAATAAATAAAAAATTAGATAAATGAAAAACATAAATAATTTATTATGAAAATGCAATTTAAAAATTTGGTAGTCCATTCTAGTATTTTCATCGTAACAGCTATATCGCTGGCTGCTTGCGGGAATACGGATAAGAACAAAGAAAACAAAGTAGAGAGCGAGCATTCTACGACGAAAAAAGTTGGGACAACGGAAGCACCAGTCTCGACAACTACGAACCTTTCCTTTACAGATAAAGATGGGGAAACCGTATACTTAAGCTCATTAAAAGGTAAAGTAGTATTCATCAACTTTTGGGCTACGTGGTGTCCGCCCTGCATTCAGGAAATGCCTACCATTAACGAACTAAAAGGAAAGTATAAAGACAATGATGACATCGTATTCCTGATGGTAGATGTCGACAACAATATGGAAAAATCTACCGCATTTATGGAGAAGAATAAGTATGATTTGCCTGTATATGTTACAGCCAGCAATATACCTTCTAACTATTTAGGGAGCTCAATTCCAACTACGGTCATACTAGACAAAAGCGGAGATATGATTGCCCGTATCGAAGGTGGTAGGGATTATACAAGTCCCGAAATCATCAAAGTTGTGAATGAACTTGTCGAGAGTAACTAACTGAAAAAAGAAAGAACTATGCCTAATAATAACGCAATTTCTGGAAAGAAACAACCATCAAAAAAGCTGCAATACATTAAGAAAAATGCCTTTACCATATTTATGGTCGTTACCGTCGGGATATTACTTGTAAGCCCCGATGCAAAATCATTTGTGCTGCGGCAATTAATGGCAACAGGAATTTTTAACGCGAGTATAGATAAAAAGGATGTGGATAAAGCGAGTTTGACAAATACTGATTTTACTTTTACCGACGCAAAAGGGAGCATACAAAATACCTCATCATTAAGAGGAAAAGTAGTTTTTATCAATTTTTGGGCATCGTGGTGTCCGCCGTGTAGGGCTGAATTTCCTTCTATTGAAACGCTCTATAACCAATTTAAGGATAACCCTGATATTTTCTTTCTAACCCTCAACGAGGACAATGACCCGGCTGCGGGAAGGACATATCTGGAAAAAGAAAATTTTTCAGTTCCAATGTATCAGTCCAGCGGTAATGTTCCAACAGAAGTGTTTTCCGGTTCATTACCAACAACCGTTGTACTGGATAAGAATGGAAAAGTCAGGCTTCATCATACCGGATTTGCCAATTACGCATCAGACAAATTTGTGAAGCAGATAGCAGAATTAATAAACGAATAATAAAAATATAAAATGAAAAAACTACAAGCTTTACTAATAGCCGTATTGTGTTTTACTTCCATTAGCATTTTTGCGCAACACAAAATAAATACCGCTTTTGAACCTGCGAAAGCATACAAAAAGCATTACAATACTCTTTATATCTTGAACGAAGCAGAAGATAAAAAAATAAAGAGCATCCTTCGCAACATCAATAATGTACTAAGTGATCCACGGTTGGAAGGTAAATTACAGATAGAAGTCCTTGCATTTTCTGACGGTGTGGAAATGTATAAAAAGGCTAACAGCTATCAAGAATTATTGATTGCCCTCAAAGACAAGGGCGTTGTATTTGTCCAGTGTTCCAAAACAATGGACGAACGAAAAATTGACAAGAAAGAATTGTTTGATTTTGTGAACTATGTTCCGACCGGTAACGGAGAAATTATATTAAGACAATACGAGGGCTGGGCAATTGTTCATCCTTAATCAAAAATGTTTCAAAAACTTTAAATTATATATTATGGAATTATCAATAGGATTTATAAATGACGTACACGGTTATCTTGAGCCACACCCAGAACTATTTTACAATAAGGATGGAGAATTTATAAAAACTGCTGGAGGATATGCAAGGATTGCTTCTATTTTCGAGCAGATACGAGATGAAAACGAGCATACGATATTTTTTGACGGAGGGGATACCTTTCATGGAACCTTACCCGTAGTAGCTTCAAAAGGCGAAGTACTAATCCCAATTTTAAACCAACTTGGTTTTAGCGCAATGGTGGGGCATTGGGATTTTGCCTACAAGCCAGAACATCTTTTAGCATTAGGTGAACTACTAAATTATCCTGTATTGGGTGTCAATGTTTATAAGGATGACGGTACCCTACTGCTGAAACCGTATTCATTTATTGAGATAGGGAATCAAAAAATTGCTGTAATCGGTATCTGTGCCAATATAATCGATAAGACAATGCCCGCTGCATTCAAACAAGGAATTTATGTGACCGACGGAATTGATGAAATAAACGGCTATGTAAAAGAAGTAAAGGGATTGGGAGCAAATTTAGTCATATTACTTTCACACAATGGCTACCCGCAGGATATTGAATTACTTAAAAACACAACAGGAATTGATATATGTTTAAGTGCGCACACCCACAACAGAATATATGAACCAGTAAAAGTAAAAGATACCATAATAATACAGTGTGGTTGCCACGGCTCTTTTGTGGGACATCTCAAACTTTCAATCGTAGATAATAAAATTACAAATTATCAATACAAGCTTATAGAAGTGAACGAAGATGTTGCGAGCCATAAACCAATAGAAAATATTGTAAATGGCATAATGGCTTCATACAGAAACTTGCAAGAAGATGTTGTTGGCAGAACGGATACTATACTACATCGATATGATGCTTTCTCATCATCAATGGATAATCTTTTATTGAAAGCAATTAGCAAGGCAGCAAGTGTAAACATAGCATTTTCTAACGGATGGCGTTACGGTGCGCCTATTGATAAAGGAAATATTACGATGTGGGATTTGTATAATATGGTTCCTATGAATCCAGTTATTTCCACTGTAAATATTACAGGACAGGAGATCATTGATATGTTGGAAGAAAACTTTGAACGTACTTTTTCAGCTAATCCGATGAAACAAATGGGCGGTTACTCTAAACGCTATGTGGGATTACAGATCAAATCCCACATTGAAAATCCGTATGGCTATCGCATAGAGGAGATTTACTACGAGAATGATCACTTAATAAAAGAAAAAACATATAAGGTTGCCTATATCACCGAACAAGGTGTGTCAGACAAATACGGAACCAACAGGGCACATTTAAAAATAACTGCGATACAAGCTCTTGTTGATTATTTAAAAACAAGCTCTTAAAACCATAAACCTTTTTGCAATGAAAACCACATAGCACAAATTATATCGGGTTTTTACCCCATGACGATTTTAACCTTAAACTAAAATCTATGGAAAAATACTATAACGAATGCGTACAGAAACTGGAAGAAAAAATCAAAGAACTTACATTGGAAGTAGATGACCCAATCTTATTGCCACAAGAAGTTATTGGTCTTATAATAGATTGTTTATCAAAGTTAAAAGAGTTTGTTTTAAAACAAGGTTTCAAAGATAAAAAAGAAGAAATTTACTTCTTCAAAAAGTTAAAACCTGTTATTCTTTCCAAATTAATTTATTACAATGCTATTTATAAGATAGAAACCAAGAAGCCTTATGGAAAAGGGAAAACAATAAAGAAGTATATTGACAATGAATTAGCAAAACTGAAAAGATTTTTTGATAACAATCTCGAATTTTATAAGTACTATAGAACCAATAGTACCTATCTCGATGAGAGGTATTTTGTAAGAGGTGGTTATGATGTAAGGTTAAGTTTAGACACCTATTATTTTGAAACCGACCATAATTTTACAACTTCACACGATTATAAAGTAGCTAAAATCATTGCTAATGATTTGATACAAGTATATCTCGAAGACCAACTGAATAATAAAAATCAGAAAAAAGTATTTGATTATTCTTCGTTAAATTGGACAGGAAGTAAAACTGCTTTAATCGAATTGGTTTACGCTCTATATTCACAAGGAGTATTTGATAATGGCAATGCTGATATAAAATTGATTGCTAAAACGTTAGAAGTTACATTTAATGTTGATTTGGGCGATTTTTATCATACATTTATGGAACTTAAAGCCCGAAAAATAAACCGAACCAAGTTCCTTGACAGCTTGCGTGATGCCTTGATCAATAAAATGGATGAAGAGGATGAAGTAAATACTCATTAAATTCCCCTTGATAGATGAATAGCTTTTGTTTGTTCATTCTCTTCTGAAATTTTTATAGTTTGCTTCTGCTTTTCGGTTTGTTCCGTAGGTTCTTCTTTAGGCTCAGGCGTGATGGATAACTGTATTTTTCGCTCCACAGAAGCCAACTCCGTTTTGAGTTCGCCCAACCGGATCTCCTTACTCCAATTACCGTTTACCACTTCATGAAGAACTGGCAAGTCTTTTTGTATTTCTACAATTTTCTTTTGCTCCTGCTCGATGTAGCTAGGCAATTTTTCCAGAGCATTAAGGAAATTCATAGCAGCCAATTTTTCGTCTTTAGCGATTAGGCCATTGTTGTATGTGTATTTTATGTTTCCTTCCCCCTGAACCAAGAAACGGTTTATACGAATATCCACGCCGTCTTTTTGCGACATTTCCGTTTTTACCAAAAGTTGGAACCCGTAAAGGCTTCCGATTTCTTCATAATCCCCACCTGTACGAGATTTGTCGGCAAGCTGGTTGAGCTTTGCACCGATTTGTTTGATGTCCGCATTTGGCGGTAAGCCATCCAATTGCAGAGGATTTGCGATTGTGCCGTCCGAACGTTTTTGGATACGCCCTTGTAAATTATTCCAATCAAGGTTCATACGGTCAAAGCGGGATTGGGCTTTGTCCAATTCTGCCGTATAGTCTTCCAATTTGTATTTTGCACTATACTTTGAACGGTTAAACGCTTGTTTTTCGCTTTCCAATCCGGCAATCTGTTTTTCCAGTTTGGCTTTATCCAGTAGATCTGTATTTCCTGACAGGATAGCCACATATTCCGAAAAGTTCATTCCTGATTTTTCGTCCATACTGCCTTCGTCAATCGTTCGTTTGCCGAGATTGTTATTTTTTAACTGGTCTATGAATAGTTGTTTGTTGTATAGCAGGTTAAACTTATAGCTGTCCAGTGATTTTTCTACGGCATAGATAATGACATCTACTTTATTACCTGCGAAAAACTTGGCAATTTCATTGCCTTTACGAACAGCCCTGCCGTCCCTTTGGGCAAGATCGCTTGGTCGCCACGGCGTATCCAGATGATGAACGGCAACGGCTCTCTTCTGTGCATTGACACCTGTACCCAGCATACTTGTAGAACCGAACAGCACACGGATTTTCCCTTCGTTCATTCCTTTGATAAGTTCCTTGCGTTGCTTGTCATTTTTGGCTTCCTGTATAAAACGGACTTCGTATGCAGGTAAACCGTGGTCTTCCACAAGTTTGCGTCTGATTTCTGAATAAACATTCCATTCGTTTGGTTTGTAGGTTCCCAAATCGGAAAAAACGAATTGCGTTCCTTTCTGTGCATTATATTGATTATAATACTTAGCAATTTTCGCCGCACAATGTGAAGCCTTATTGTCGGGATGGTCTTCGTAGCTACCGCTTACCATACGCATATCCAAAGACATCTTACGGGCATAGTCTGTAGCGATAAGCATCTTAGCTTTTTCTTCACTTTGTGATAAAGGTGTTCTTCCTAATAAGGTAGCATTGCCCGTTTTTGCAAACTCCATTAGCTTTTTAATAAATTCTTCCTGTTCTGGAGTGGGCGGTATATTATACAATACCTCATTCTTATTGGGGCGATCGATACCTATATCTTTTGCCGTCCGGTAATCCGTGATTTCAGAGTAGAATTGGGCAAGCTCCGGCACTTTGATAAAATAGCGGAAACGTTCTTTAGCTACAATATTGTTCGCTACCGAAAATTCATAATCGGTCGTTTTCCTTGCGTAAATAGCAGCCCAGGCATCAAAGGAATGAATGCCCTGTTTTTCCATTGCTCTTGGTCGCAGGTATTTGAATAATAAGTACAGTTCGGTTAACGAATTACTGATGGTAGTTCCCGAAAGAAAAGTTGCCCCCATATCTGCATTGGTGCGTTCCTGAATGGTACGAATGGCAAATAGCAGGTTGATGGCCTTTTGACTGCCGTCAACATTACTTAATCCTGCAACTCTGGAATGCCTTGTATTGAACATCAGGTTTTTGAATTGATGGCTTTCATCCACAAACAGATGGTCTATACCCAACATCTTAAAATCTACCACATCATCTTTACGATTTTCAATATCGTGTTGCAGGGTTTTGAGTTTGACTTCGAGATTTTCTTTTCGCTTGATTACACCGGCAAGCATTCCTCTGGTCACTTCCTTGCCTTGCGATTGCAGGGCATCAAGGTTACGCTCCACGCTGTCCAACTCAATTTCTAAGATTTCCTTCTGAATTTCGGGCGATTGCGGTATCATTCCGAATTGGTCGTGTGTCAGTATCACACAATCCCAATCGTTGTTTTTAATGTCGCCAAAAATCCGCAGGCGTTTTTGGGGCGTAAAATCTTCCTTACCCGGAAACAGGATTTTTGCGTGTGGGTAAGCAGTGCGGTAGGCTTCAGCAATTTCGTGAACATTGCTTTTCAGCCCAATAATCATAGGCTTATGCGCTAACCCCAAACGCTTCATTTCCTGTGCAGCCGTACACATTACCAACGTTTTTCCTGCACCTACTTCGTGGTCGCAGATAGCACCGTTGTTCAGCTTTATCATCCAAACAGTGTCCTTTTGGCTTGAATACAGGTCTTCAATGCCCAATGCCTTACGGTCTAATCCCGGAAAGTCCTGATGGCTGCCGTCATAGTTCGGACGTACAAAGCAGTTAAACGTGTCGTTGTACTTGTCGGTAAGTCTTGTCTTAAATTCATCATTTTGAGCATGAAGCCAGTCTGTAAAAGCAGTTCGGATTTCATCAATCTTGGTATTCGCCATTTGTATGGCTTCCATATCCCGCACCTTGATCTCCTGGTCACCAACCATCACTTTTTTGGTAATATCAGGCGTGGTATTGACAAGGGCGTGTTTGAGCAGGGCAATTCCGTCAAAAATCCGGCTTTCAGCTTTTACGGCGTATTTATTCCATATATGGACATTCTTTTGTTTACAGCTTACAGAAAAATCATCAGAACTCTCCGAGTAATGAATGTTCACCTCCGTATCAAAAAGATGTGAAGCAAACCGGCCATAAATACCAGTGGGGATCCAACGCTCGCCGAGGTTGAAATCCAATTCTTCAAACTCAATTCGTCTTGGTCGTGCTTCTTCCAAAACGGTAAGGCTTGCTTTAGCCTGTGCATCATCGGGATTACGTTCGAGGTAGATGCTGACTTCTTGGGCTTTTTCCACTACATTGCCAGCAATCCAACGTTCGGATATTTCATATTTCTTTTGTAGAGGGTTATAATAAATACGACCGTGTAAGGCTTCTTTCAGGGTATCGTTCGTCATACCGCTGATTTCGGACATATAGTCCAAATTCACACTTCCGTACTTATTGAGCGAAGCCGCTAATGCTTCTTGGGGATTGTCCGTTGCTATTACTAAGGTGGAGAAACTTACAGGGCGACTGAATATATCCGCTTTGTGTACCACGCCACCAACCACACGTTCCAAGTAGGGGATTTCCTTTCCAGAACTGTCCGTTTTGATGAGTTTGATATTATCGGCACTGTTGAGGTTTCCGTACCTTTTGACAAAGGAATCGTAAAGGCGGTTAAAGGTTTCCCTTTCTTCCTTGTATTCGCTCTGATCCTGTGCTTCTTTGGTGTAAAGCTCTTGGTAAACATCACGTACAGCAATGTAGGCTTCGGCTCTTGCTTTTTGTGAGGCTGGTAATTGCAATGGGTGGAATACGACCGCACCATTTGGCGTATTTACATTTTGCAGATGACCGACCCAACCATTATCCACAACAAGACAATCGTTACGGTGGTACGGTTGCAGTTCGCCACTATAAGGAGCAGGCTCAGGAATGGTATTGGGAACGGCTGGCTTATCAGCTTGGCCATTCCCGTTTATTTGTGAAAACAGGTCGCCGATGGCTTCCTGTTTTTTGCCATTGGTAGATGGGTTTCCGTTGGCAGTTCTATTGGTAATAGGAGGTGCATAAGGTTGCTGTATCGCACTACTGAACAGGTCAGGTTGGCGACCCATTGCACCTCTTCTTTTATTGGTGCTTTGCCTTTTAACTTGCGTCGTTCTTTTGGGCGGAGCAACAACCATTACAGGTTCATCCGCATTTTCAAATAGGTCGAAAATGCTTAATTGCTTTAATTCCTGCGGGCTTTCCCGATTGATTATAGGAACAGATAAAGATTGTATTTCCGGTTGAATGGTTACAGGTTCGATAACCGTTGGCTCAATCGGAATTTGTATTAAAGGTTCATCGTTCCGTTCGCTTTTGAACAAACCTAAATCCAGGTGCTTTCCAAAATCTTCGGAAAGCATTTGTTTGAGGTCTTTGGCAATTCCGGCAACGCCGTCTTTGTGCGTATAAATTAATGCTGGTTTTCCATAAGGGTCGGTATCTAATTTGCGGTCTGTATGTACAATTCTTGTGCTGTCCTGAAAAAAAGCATTGCCAGGCGTATTGTATTCTGTTTGCTTGCTCTGACAAAAGAGTTCTTCCGCTTCTGTCAAATTTTGTTTTGCCGTATTTTTTTGAAGGATAATCAAATCACTGCCAACTTCCGTACCTGCATATTCCGTAAACAGGTTGTTGGGTAAGCGAACAACCGAAACCAAATTATTATCCTGCATCAACGCCCTGCGTATCGGTTCGTTCTTTGGGCTATTTAAAATTCCTTGTGAAGTAATGTAAACTAACAAACCACCCTCACGGAGCATATCAGCACCCTTCAGAAAGAAGTAATTGTGGATGCTTCTAGCAGCCTGTACTTTGGCTGTGTCTTTGCTTCTGGAATAAGAAAGATCAAATACGGATGTGTCGCCGAATGGAATGTTACTGGCAATCACATCATAGCTGTTTTGTTCCTTTTCGGGGATTTCCTCAAAACTGCTTATACGAATATTACTTTTCGGATAAAGCTGTTTTAAAACTTTACCGGTGAGCAGATCCTTTTCATAAGCGGTAACATTTACCGATTGATTTTCCGAAAAGGATTGTATGAATGAACCGATACCTGCGGATGGTTCAAGAAATTTATCAATGTTCAGACCACTTTCAAACAAAACAGATGAAATAGCATCAATGACCTGTGGCGGTGTATAAAAAGCCGTCAATACAGAACTTTTCATACTATCTACATATTTTCGGTATTGCTTTTCGTCTTCGGAATTTTCTTTGAGTAGCTGGTGAAGTTCCTGCGTAATCGGGAAAAGGTCATGTTCGGTCTTCCTCCAATGATTGATGTCTGTATCATTCACTATAGGATTCAATACGAATTTAAGGCCCCCAAATCCGCTGTATTGCATCATTAGCAGTCTTTCGCCTACGGTGGCTTGTCGTTTCTCCTTTTCAAGTTTAAAAGCAATTCGTAAGGCATTAATGTTCTGTTGGAGGTGTTGCTTTTTACTGAAGCCCATTTTCCTTTATCCATATTGCGATGGTTCCGGTTATTTCGGTATAGAGCAGGTCAAACTCAGGACCATTTGCGAAGTCATCGGTTAGTTCATAGCTGGAGAAAACAGGCTCGCAGACAGGGAACATTTTAAACGCGAACGTTCGCAGTTCCTCGTCTGCCACTAGGGTGTCAAACTCATTGCATACGACATGAAAAACGGTGTCGAACCTGGAGAAGTGTAAGTCTTCAAACAGGATGTAGTTAGCGATCTCATCGCACTGGTCGATGGAGTTTCCTGAACGAAAAGCACCTTCATAAGCATTGGCAGCCCACGATGAACGTTGTTCTATAAACTTATTGTCGTATGCCTTTTCAGGAAAGCTGGCATATAGTAGTTCCTGTAGTCGTAATCTGAAATGCGACAGGTCTTTTTGTTGTGTATCCATATAGATTTTTTTTTAGAATTATTACCTGAACCATAAATTTAGGGGCGATCGCATAAGCATTTATGGAAGTGGAATGGTTTGGCTTTGAATGGCGGGATTTGGCACAAGCAGATTAATAGCGAGCGATTTAATTCGTACATTTAACATTTTAAAAAAAGCTGACTTATAAACCAGAATAATAATGGATGAACAAACTGAAAATCTTGAAATAGCTCTATCTTATGAAGATCTATCGGAGCTAAACGATATGAAACAACATGCTGACAAGATTATTCAAGGAATAAAGAAATTAGAAGAAAATGATGCTAATAGAGCCATTTGGGAACTCTTTCAAAATGCGATAGACCTAAGTGATAACTCTGAAATTACCATAGCTCTAACAGAAGATCATTTGGTCTTTAGGCACAATGGCGAGCCATTTACACCCATGACGCTTGATTGTCTTTTTAAACAAGTCAGTTCTAAAACTCTTGAAGAAAGAAAAATCACTTTTGAAGATAATGAACCCGTTGGCCAATACGGTACAGGATTTATCACTTCTCATACATTTGGAAAGCAAATTGAGATAAATGGAGCATTAATAAAAGATGAGGGCTATGTGGCTTTAAATAACTTTTTCATTGACAGGGATACCGATAATTGGAAAGAACTTGGACAAAGGATACGAATTCTTAAAAAAGAAGTAGCGAGATTACTTAAAGATGAAAACACCGTATTAACCCCATATCCTGATACGGAATTTTCATTCAAGACCGTTACAAAGAATAATAAAGATTGTGCAATAAAAGCTGTCAATTCCTTACAGACAATTTTACCCTATGTGATAACTTTAAATCCAAGACTAAAGAAAGTAACAGTAAAGGATCTATCAGGCTCAACAACAGTTTATAAACGTAAAGACTCATTTAGTGTTGACAAACTTCACAGTACATCGATCCTAATTAATCAGGATTGTGTTGATGTTTTCTATTTAAAATCAGAAGATAATAAAATTACAGTAATACTGCCATTTTCAGCAAGCTTGGTAGCCAATGATTTGAGTAATGAACTACCAAAACTTTTTTTGTTTTATCCGTTGGTAGGTACTCAGGATTTTGGTATTAATTATATCTTGCATTCAAGACATTTCCTGCCAAATGAGCCTCGCAATGGCCTCTATTTAAAATCAAATAACGAGGACAATCAAAATGAAGAAGAAGCAAATAGAAATTTAATTAACACAGCTTCACAACTTATTTTCGAGTATGTAGAATCTAATGCAAAGGCAATAAGTAACCCCATAAAATTAGCTCGCATAAACTTTAAAACTGAAAGTGACAAACCGTTACTAAATGAATATTTCAGAACTTTAAAAGCTTCCTGGATAGAGCATTTCAAATCCTTTCCTTTGGTTGAAACTAAGACGGGAAATATTGTTGTTTCTAAATCTGTCTTCATTGATACGACACTACTCAGGGATAGTGACGTGTTTGACGCTATATTTACTTTGGTAGATTTCTTTTGGGATAACACACCTTTAAAGCACTTAACAAAAGAATGGTCGGCAATTATTGACGAATGGAATCTGAATGAGATTAAGTATATAGGCTACAGGGATCTTGCTCTCAAAATAAAGGAAGTAGGAAATCTTGCTAAAATTCCTCATATAAAAGAACTAAAAACTCTTTATCAACATCTGATTAAAGAAGGTCATGGAGATTTATTCAACTCATTTGAACTTCTGCCCAATATTAAAGGCGAATTTAGATTACTTTCTGGGCTTAATAATAATATTAGTTTACCTCAAGAGTTAATTGAAATTGCTGATATTATCATGCCTGACATACCAAAAAGGCATATAGATTCTGATTTTAAATTCGACTTGGATCTTAATCCTTACACAAGAAAAAACTATACAACTGACATTAATGTAGCCATAGGGGAAAAAATAAAAGATAAAACACTCGCTGCGGAAATCGCATCCGATTTTTTAGAAGCCTTGATTAGTTATTCAAAAATCTCTTCGTCTATTGAATCTAACAGTGTTCCAACCAGATTAATAAAACTGATTTGCGATTATTATAGCTTTGATAGTTCAACTATAGAAATACCGGCTGTAAAAGACGATGAGTTAGATAATAGAGTAGCGCAAAGACGACTGATTCGCCTGTTCTTAAATGATCTGAGCAAGGAAAATTCAGAGTGGGTCGGAGAAAATTTGCAGTTTCTGAAGGATGTTTTGGAGATAGGACCGTCATATTATGATTATGAAGAAATGTTCAGCACTTTGGCGGTATTTCCTAATCAATTAAATGAACTCACCTCTCAGAATTTTTTGAAGGTGGACGATAACATTCCTGAATCAATCAAGGATATTTATGATCAGATTGTGAAACCAAACTTTCCTATTAGAGCTAATCTCATACACAAGGAATTCACCAAATACTTAAAAATACAAGACAAAAAAACTATTAGAAACCTTACAGAAAAAATCGAAACAGTCTTTTTTGAAACCTCCCAATTTACCTCTATAGAAAATCATCCGCTAAAGGAATATATTATAGATATAATTCAAAAGTTCAAAATAGAAGCTGAATATGAAAAGTATTTCCCTATTGTCTTTAGTAAACGATCTTCCATCCTTGTTGAACTTGCGGATGGTGATGACTCATTCTCAATCCTAAGTCTTGAATCTTCAAAAATTAAGAAACTCGCTGAACTTGGTAAAAACCCTAACATTGAAGAAATTATTAGTCTTGGCAAAGAAGCATTTCTACAGAAACAACAGGAAAATGCTAACTTCAAACACAAATATACCATAGGAACACACATCGAGAATGTTTTAAGAAATGCTATAACAACCTTAATTCCCACAATTATTAAGGCTGATGTAAAAAATGTTCAGGACGGACAGGATATTGTTATTTTATTGGATACAACTCCAGTCTATTTTATAGAAGTAAAATCAAGGTGGGATGTCAACAACTCCGTAAGAATGTCCAAAAATCAAACGCTACGGGCATTTGAACAAAAGGAGAATTATGCTTTATGTTCTATTGATATGACAAATTACACGGGGGAAGATAAGTATAGTGTGGAAGATATAAATGTGATTAAGCATCTTATTAAATTCAATACTGATATAGGAGATAAGGTTGTGCACTTAATCGATGTTTTGAGTAAATCAAATGAACCAGAAACTATACATCTTGACGGTGATTTCAGAACTTTAATTCCCCAAACTTATATTGCCGAAGGAATGGATTTGACCGAATTTGAAGCTTTTATTGTAGGCTTTTTAAAAACTAAAATAGAGTAAGCCATTATTTGAAATAACGGCTTACTTCTTACCTCAGAAAGTTGAGCATCTTGCCTATCTCAATATCCATTCTTGAAAAGGCAAACCACTTTTTGCCCAAGTCTTTTAATGATGCTCCGATATGGAAGAGTTCTGTATTGTCAACAATTAGAAATCGATCGTGAGTATCAGAGAAGAGCTCAATTTCAATAGCTGGATATTGGCTGTTGTATCTTTGTAGATCAAGTTGTAATTGGTTATTGATATTTTTGGTGTAAATCTTGGCAGTTACTGACTGCTCACGCTTTCCGAGCAATGTGAGGACTGTATCGTCAACATAATTATCAATGAGTATAATGGAAATTTTGGCACTTCGGATAATATCGGAAATAAAGGTATAAGCGTCAAATATTTGTCCATTGTAGAAAATCCCTTTTTCGCTGTGGAGTTTATCGCTTTCCAAAGCCTTAAAAATCTCTTCAAATTTTTGGTCAGCTTCTAATTGTTTCAGTTCAATTTTATCCAGACGATGAAAAAGCGAAGCATTGCTCATTAGCATTCTTCGCATTTCAACAAAAGTATTCATAATCTCAATGCTGACCTTTATAGCTACCGTTGAGCGGAGTACCGAAGCCAGCATTGCAATACCTTGTTCAGTGAAAACGTAGGGCAGATAACGCCTGCCACCATAATTCAAACTTGAGGTCACAAATTGTGACCTCAAGTTGATGGCATCAAATTCCTCCTGTGCCAATTGGAAACGAAAGTTTTCAGGGAAACGATTTGCATTACGTTTTACTGCCTGATTAAAGACTTTTGTTTCTACCTGATAAATACTTGCAAGGTCGCTGTCGAGCATCACTTGTTGCCCTCTTACAGTATAGATTTGGTTTTCTATTTCCTTGCTGGTAATGATAAGTTTGTTTTCCATCACTTTTTGTAGCTTTTATTTTGGGCAAACTCAAAGGAACTTTCGGCATTTTCGTTCAATACAATATAAGCATCGAATTTCTTTCCGGCTTTGCTTTTCATTCCTTTGATAAGCGAAGTTTTTCTGTTATTGATGAGGTTTTCAATATCGTTTATGCCGATTTGTACGCCACACACATTTCGAAACTGTACCCAATTACAAACCTCATCAGGACACTTCACTATTTTATCACGGATAATGAGTTGCTGGCTTTTGCATTTCGGACAAACCAATTTTGGTAGATTATTTTGGGCAATGGAAGTCTGCAACAGTTCATTGGTAATAGATGAGGCGTAATTTTCCATTTCTTTTTGAAATACCCTGGCATCCGCTTCATTGTTCTCGATTTTCTGCAATGCGAGTTCCCATTCGGCTGTCATTGCAACGTCCGCAATTTTTCGGTCTTTTACCAACTCGTAAACTTGCAATCCTTTTTCAGTTGGTATTAAAGATTTCTTTTCTCGTTGGATATAATTTCGGGTAAATAGGGTTTCGATGATGGAGGCTCTTGTAGCCGGAGTGCCAATACCGATGTTTTGTAAAGCCTTGCGTTCGTCTTCATTTTCAATTTCCTTCCCGGCACTTTCCATAGCAGATAAAAGTCCTGCTTCGGTATAAAGTACAGGTGGTTTGGTTTTCTTTTCCAAAACAGTAGCTTCTTTTATTTTAAGTTCCTCGCCTTTTTTCAGTTCGGGTAAATCCTGTACAGGCTCAGTATCATCATCGGAGAAATTCCCTTTGATGGAACGCCAACCATGTTCAATTATCTTACAGCCTTTTGTCGTAAAATCATAATGCAATGCCTGTAAAGCAACATCGGTTATCTCCTTGATGCAGGCTTGTGAAAGGGCTTCGAGCAATCGAAAGGCAATCATATCATAAACGGAATTTTCTTTTGCATTCAGTGCTGAAGGAATTTTATCTGTGATCAACAAACCGTGGTGGTCGGTAACACGCAAATCGTTCACAATACGTTTATTGAAGCGACCCCATTTCATTTTTGTAATCGCTTGTTTGCAGTTTTCTCTGTCCTGTAAAGCCCTTACGAGATTGGGGATTTCTGCCCACATATCCTCAGGAATATATTTGCTTCCGGTTCGAGGGTAAGTGATAAACTTCTTTTCGTAAAGACTCTGAGCAATATTAAGGGTTTCGTCAGCAGAAAGGTTCAGTTTTTTGTTCGCTTCCTTTTGCAATCCTGTCAAGTCAAACAACAAAGGCGGTTGCTCCATAACGCTTTTGGTTTCTACTGATGTAATTGTTGCAGTTTCGCTTCGTTGAATGGCTTTCAGCGTATCAGCGGCAAGTTTTTGGTCTTCCCATTTTGTTTTGGAAATACTTTTAAAATCTATCAACTCTTTATTATGCGATAGCTGTATCTGCCAATAATTCTTAACCTTGAAATTTTTGTTTTCCAGATAGCGCTTGCATATCAAAGCCAATGTAGGCGTTTGTACTCTTCCGAGTGAATAGACGCCATTTCCTGCGGCTATACTCAATGCCTGTGTAGCATTGATGCCCACGAGCCAATCGGCACGGCTTCTACCTTGTGCTGCTTGGTATAATCCGTCAAATTCTTTTCCTGGTTTTATGTTTTCAAATCCTTGCTTGATTGCTTTTTCGGTCAACGAACTTATCCAAAGGCGTTCAAACGGTTTTTTGCATTTCAGGTATTCGTAGATGTAACGAAATATCAATTCGCCTTCACGGCCTGCATCGGTAGCCACAATAATGCTCTCGCTTTTATTGAAAAGCTGTTCAATAACTTTTAGTTGCTTTAACGCTCCTGTATCGGCTGTATAGCCTTTATCTTTTTTTACTTTCCGAACAGTTAATAAAAAAGGATTGGGTAAAATTGGTAACGCTGTTTTATCAAATCCCGAAATTCCATAATCTTCAGGCATTCCCAACCCTATTAAATGTCCGAATGCCCAGGTAACAAAATAGCCGTTGCCTGTCAGGTAGCCCTCCTTTTTATCGGATGCTCCCAAAAGTCCGGCTATTTCCCTTGCTACGCTTGGTTTTTCTGCAATGATTGTTTTCATACTTTAAGATATTTTTTTGCCTCTTGTTTTCGCTGGAGCTTTGGGCTTTTCTTGTTGTTCCTGCTGTTGTTTGTTTTTCGGTGTTTGTTGACCAGACTTCAAAGGCTCTTTGATATTTTTGGTCGCTTCATTGGTCTTGCCCTCCGAATTAACAGCAGTTTGCGTTTTATGAGCTTCGGTTGGTTTTACTCTTTCCTTGTATTGATTTGGAAATTCAAAATTGGTTTTTCCATTTTCTTTATTGAAAGTGATATAACCTTGATACGGTTGTCCTTTTTTATCCTTCAATCCATCAATGTAGATGGTTTGACCGGCTTTGAAATCCTTATGTTGATCATCGGTCAATTCTTTACCTCTGAATGTTTTTGGAGCTTCCTTAGATTGGTTTTGCTGATTGTTTTGAGTTTGCCCGTTGCTTTGGGTTTGCCCGTTGCTTTGGGTTTGCCTGTTAGAATTGTTGCGGTCAAACAGAAACTCAACATATCGCTTATCTGCATTGAATTGTACCGTTGCCGAAAATTCTGTTCCTTTGGTAGAGATCATACCTTCTAAATAAAGTGGTTTGCCTTCCAATAGAGTTTGCTTTTGTTCATCATTCAGCTTCAAACCTTTAATTTCATCTGGAACTTTTATAAGATCCGTCCTCAATGCAATTACATCATTCGTTAGTCTGTCTATACTTATAATGGACGGCATCAGTTCTCCAGTTTTGGAATTTTTCAAATCTACCACACGCCCCATATTACCAGTTTCGAGCAGGTTCTTTTTGTCTTCATCCGTAAACTTGTGCCCGAAAAATTCAAAATGCAAATTGGGTTCTTTTTTGATCCCGTGTATTCCTACCACAACTTTTCCGTCTTCGGCTTGCTGTAAAGACAAGCGGGCATCTGTACGAAGAATTGTACCCCCGAGGTTGACACCAATCGGTAAGAGTTCATTCGTTTTGTAACCTTTCAATAAAGGTTCAAGTAGGTTTCTCTTTTCAAGGTATTCCTTGCTTAATCCGAGATTGGTCATTGTATCCCAATCAATCTGCTCCGGTTTGTAGCGGTATTCGCTTGCTTCCGGTGTTGTTTGTGTTGTTGCCATATTATTTTGATTTACTTGTTTTTTATCCGATTGCGGTTCTGTTTTTACTTCGTGTTCTTTCATTACTTTTTCGCCTTCAGCAGTGGGTTTATCAACCTGATTTTGCATTTCCTGTGCTTTTTCAACAGCGATAGGTGCAGGTACTTTAAAGAATGAAAAATTTGTAGGGTTCTTTAACTGGCTGAAAAAATTGGAGAAGAAGTTGGAAAAGAAATCACCACTTTTGTCCACACGCATAAACTGGTTTTGGTTTTTATTCGTGGGGTCAACAGTTTCCATTTTCCCGTTTTCGTCTATACTCTTTACGGCTTGGATTTTCATTTTTTCTTTATCCAGCACCAGCAATATGTCCGATAACTGTTCGGGCATTTCCTGCTTATTTGTTGTTTCTTCGCTCATAATCTGAAAAATTTAAAGTTTACCGCCGAATGTAAATTAAGCGTTGGCTGTATGGCCCAATGTGGCACTCAAAGGCAATGTTTGTCACTTATTGGCGTTAATCTTAATTGTGGGTGGGTTAAAGCTATCTCTGATGAATTGATGAACATCAGACAATTTGTAATAAAGCTTTCCACTAATAGTGTAATAGGGCAGTTTGCCGATGGAGCGATACCGTTGCAGAGAACGGTTGCTTATTTTCAGCATTTGAAGTAAATCCTGATTGTCCATTAATTCCTCTCCATCTATGCTGTTGCGTTTCTTTTGTAACTCGTTTATATTATCGCCCAGCATATCTAAGCGACCCATTAAGCGTTCCATCCACGCCAAAAATTCCATTCTGTCAATATTCATAATGATATTTTTAAGGGTTCATACCTATTTTTTATCTGTCTTTAGCTTTCTGCCTTTTTCGATGTAGCTTTTGCCTTTTGCCATAAGTTCCTGCACAAATTCATCACTGCTCTGTATGGCATTGGCATTAAGCATATCTTTAATTGCTCCAATGGTGTAGAAATACTGCCCATAAATCTTTGAGTAAGTGATCTCGCCTTTGGTTCGCATACGCCATAAGGTCTTTTCGCTGATGTGCAGGAATTGGCATACCTCGTGGTTATTGAGCCACAGGTCATCATAGCTTTTATCTTCCTGCCTTTTCAAATAGTCGGCAATGGCATTGATACGGCTGTTTAGCTGTATCCACACGTCTTCTTCGATGGTTATTATTTTCATTGCATAGCTTTTTAAAGTTCACTATGCAAAATTGTGAAAGGTGGCAGTGTTTGTCTGCCAAGCCTTGCCAATTGGCTTGGCTTTTTTTTAAATTTTTACAATTAGGGAAAACCCTTGTTTAATAAGGGTTTTATGGGGTTTTGGATATTTTGTAATGAAGTTTTGAGAGCATTTGCCAATTGGCAGATATGGGCAAAGAAAAAAGCAGTACATTTTGGTACTGCTTTCAAATGGTTATTTTTGATATAGCTAAAGGTCTTTATCCATATATTCTTCGAGGGATATTTTAAGCTGGTCTAAAAATGCAGTTCTTGAACCTGCTCTTGTTTTCATTCGGTGGAAAGAATGATGAATATCATTTAAGGGAGTTCGGAATAGCACTTGAAAAATCAAAGCTAATTTTCGGATGCCTATTTTTCCGTATGCAATGGAATTTGAAGCATACAGAGCGTATATCAGTTCGATAAGTGCATTTTGAGAATTGGTCCACGAAATATCCTTGTTTGCATCTAATTTTTGTAATATTGTATCGGGATTTTCTTCAGGATTTATTTTGGTAAGAGTGTAAGTATAAAGTAGTTCATTGGCAATAATATGTGCTATTTTGTTGTCGTAATATGTGGAGAAGCTAAGGTCAATTTCAAATACGCCACTCTTTAATCCATCGTGATAATTGATTTTTCCAAGCTTGAAATAAATATGGTCACGGTCGGTTCTGCCAGCACGGTAATATCTGTAGAAATCTTCATTGCAAATACTTTCTTTATATTCTAACTTGAGATTTTTTAAAACATTTTCATAATAACTTTGATGTATTTTACCATTACTCACGGGACAGGTAGTTTCTATCCGAAATACTTTATTGTAATAAATAAGTTTTCCAAGGATTTGCGGTTTAACATTCTTAAAGAAATCAACCTCTTGATCTTCATTTAAAAATCCAACTTGCAATACTTCAGTTTTAATAGCAGACAACATTTCATTTAGAAACAAAGTCATTTTATATGCTTCATCAGATGACTGTATCATTTGAGAAGAAATTTTGTCCTCCTTATGCCGAATTTTTGATAATATTTTACTCAATATAATTTCCATAGCATAGATGTTTTTAAAGTTTGCAGAATTTTATTCAGAACTCATCTAGTTCTTGGTATGCCAAAATTTGGAAATAATATTGAAACCAACACCACAGATTCCCCCATATTGGGAAAGATTTTTTTGAATATTGTGTGCAAAAAGGGTAAAGCCTTATAGACTTTACCCTTTTATTTATTAAATTTGCAATAATGATTTACAAGGTAATTTAATGAAAGTAAGCGCAGTGTGCACCATTACTAAATCGTTACCGATAAGGTTTTCAACTCTTGTAAACTACTCTTTATTAGCCAATTTTGGCCATATTAATTTTTTTTATAAAAAAAACTACCAGTTTCAATAATTTTGAAAACTAGTAGTTTTGAGTTGTCTTTAAATTGAAATTTATATCTTATTGGTTTAGTTGAATATCATTATAAATGAGACTTTGTTGGTTTAATTTATGACTGAAATTATTATGTTTAACGAATTATAGTGCTTAAATAAGTAGCATCTATTGAGATGCAACTTTTGCTTTAATATTTGAATTAAGATGATATTTAGAAAACTCTTTTTAGAAGTTTTCATCCATATCTCCTAGGTTGATAATTCTGTCGAAGATTTGTTTTAGAAAAACAATAAAGAAGAATAAACCGCCTGTTAAAATGAAATGATCATTTGTAATAGTAAGAGGAGCATCTAATATTTCATATAAGCTTGGAATGACAATGCATAAAGATCCTAAAAGTCCGATCCAAGGATTGATTTTGTTTAAGATATTTCTGATTTGCATGGTTTGGGTTGGTTTAAGTTCTAGTCTCATTTTGATTTAGTTTTTTAATTGTTGAGTAAATGTAGAATAGAACTTTTGTTTTTTGAGGGAGATTGTTATGAAGTCGGTTTTTTTTGTTACGACAAAGGGTTTGTAATGAGTGTGTTGTAAGTTGCTTGTTTTGAGGTGTGGTATAAAAAAATCTTCACTTTTTAGGGTGAAGATTCTAAGTTTTATTGATATAATTAAAATATCGATTTAGGATAAAATATTAATTTTCTTGATAAAATCTTTATAGGTTTCACTCAAGTTTATTTTGTGATCGCCTTTGAGGATAATGAGATTATCGGCTAGAATTATTTCATTGATAGCCTCTGCGTTTACTATGTAATTTCTATGAGTTCTAATGAATTTATTTTTATCAAGTAGTTCGCTGATTTTTGTCAGTGAAATTAAGATCACAAATTTTTCTTTTTCGGTAATGATATTACAATAACGGTCTTCAACTTCTATGTATAAAATTTCTTGCAGAGAAACTTTTTTTAATACGTTTTTTTTCTTGATAAACATATAATCATTACTAACTACTGTATCTTGGTCGTCGCTTAAAAAAACATTAGTTTGGTCGTAGAATTTTTCGACAGCCATTTCTAATGCATAAAGAATCTCTAATTCATTAAAAGGTTTCATCAAGAAACTAAACGGTTTAGTGAGTTTGGCTCTCTCAAATATTTGTCGGTCTTGTGAGCTGGTTAGAAAGACAAATGGTTTTGATGCATTTGGCACAATATTTATGGTTTCGGCAAATGTAATTCCATCTGGCTTTCCGTCTAGGAATACATCAATTACGATAATGTCAACGGTATTTTGGTAAAATAAAGTTAGGGCATCTGTGTAATTTCGGGCGATTCCTACGATGTTGTAATTGTTTTCAAGTAAAACTTTGCTAAGTGCATCGCTTTGCTCAGGAGTATCTTCGATAATGAGAACATTGATATTATCCATTTTTCTTGTTTTTTGGGAACGAAAGAATCATTTTAGTTCCTATGTTGAGTTCGCTTTCAATAGTTAGCGAACCTCCATTTTTTTTGATCATTTGTTTACACAACTGCATTCCGAGTCCCGTTCCTATAATTTCTGAATTTTTTTTCTTAGCCAATAATTCGTTGTCTTTTAGTAATTCGGCAATTGTATTTTGAGTCATTCCGATACCATTATCTTGAATTATGAGTTGCCAATATTCATCACCAGTTTCTAAAGTGTAAAATTTAATTTCTCCATTTTCTTTTGAAAATTTGATTGCATTGTCTAGCAAATTACGGAGGATTATTTTTAACGAATCAAGGTCAACGAATATAAAACTTTTTTTCGAAACTGTGTTTTCAAAATTAATTGCTTTATCTGTTAACAAAGGCTTGTAGTTGTATTCTATTTGTTGTACGATAGAGAATAAGTGAACTGAATCTTTATGGAAGTACAATTGTTTAGTTTGTAACAATGCCCAATGGAGTAAGTTGTCGAGTAGGCTGTATGCTCCGTTTGCAATGTTGCTGTTTTGTTGTAAAAGCTGGTCCAGTTCAGTATAATTTTTGGTTTCTAACGAATTAATTAATTTGCTGTTGCTGGTTTTAAGGGCATTTACCGAAGAACGCAAATCATGACTCACAATAGAAAATAATTGATCTTTGGTAGCGTTGAGTTCGTTGAGTTTTTCTTTTTGAGCAAGTATGATTTTTGTGTTTTTTACTTTTTGAGCATAAAAATAAACCCCACCAATTAAAAGAACTAATAACCCCAGAGATGAATAAAACATTGTTTTACGTTGTGTCTCTTTTAATTTGTTTTCTACTTTAAGTAGGTGAATCTGTTTTTGTTTTTGGGCTACCGTATATTTTTTTTCATAATCAGCAACAGCCCAGATTTTGTTTTGGTCGTTTAGCGAATCTTTCCATTGCTCTGATTCTTTCCGGTAAACAAGTGCTTTTTTGTAGTTGCCTCTGTTTTCCTCTACAATAGCCATGTTAAATGCGCTTTTTTCTTTTTTATCAAAATCATTTATGGTTTTAGATAAAGCATAGGCTTTTTCAAAATAAGCAATCGCTTCTTTGTCTTTGTATTGTTCGTAATATAAGTTAGCAATATTGGTATAGGATTCACTTAGGGATTTTGGATCGTCATTGGCTAACAATATTGTGATGTTTTTTAGGAAATATTCCTCTGCTTTTTTATATTGTTTCAATTCTAAGTAACAAATTCCAATATTCATATTGAGTTTCGGTATTTGATACGGTGTTTTACTTAAGGTACTATCAACTTTTAGATAATTTTCAATGGCTTCCTGATGTTTCTTTAATTTTAATGTAATAAAACCTAATTGATAATTTACTAAGGAATAGAATGGGAATTTGTTTGAAATTAGAACAAACTCTTTTTCTGCTTCTTTATACAAAGCTTTTTTTGAAAACGAAAACCCCCTTAAATAATGACAATAATCAGCCAAAATTTTTGGATTGGTATTTAATTGTTTCATTGAATAGACTAAAGTCGAATCCCAATTTTTTTTCTGAAAGAAAAATTGCCCTTTTGCGAAGTTTGTTTCACTTTTGTTTTCAACTGCTTTTTTTTTGAGCTCTATTTTAAAATGGTCAAAATAGCTTTTGTTTTGCCCCAAAACAAGTGAAGAAGAAATTAAAACTATAAAACAAAGGGCCTTTTTTAAATAAAGCATAATTTCAAAATAAAAATACATCTCTTAATTTAAAGAGTAAGAGATGTATTTGTTAGAATTTAAATAGAACCATCATTGTTAGGATCCGTTTTAGTTCCTCTTGAGGTGTCTCCCTCTGCCTCTATATCATCGTTAAGATTGCCTGGCTTAGTGTTTTTTAAGAATGAGATGATTTGGCTTATTCTGTTTGCATCTTCTCCAGTGTAGTCTATTTCTACATACCAAACATCGCAAGTTTCTGGGGTTTCTTTTGAAAAGCTACATTGATATTTGATTTTTAGAATATTTTTATCGGTAACTTTAAGAGTTCTTACAGATGGAGTGTCAGAATCTTTGGAGTTTACGTATAAAGTCGTTCTAATTTTTAGTATTGGATTGCTACTAGCATCATTTATTAGATTACAAGAAACCAGTGGTGCAATTGGATAGGAAACATTTGTTGGGTCATTAAATGTAAAATCTCCTGAATTAATTTTGGTGATTTGAATAATTTTGTAATTCATAATTTGTTTAAGGTTAATTGTTAATAATTTTCTGCACTAAAGATATTTTTTTTATTTGAATTTCACATGACTATTTTGTTATTTGTCGCACTTTTGTTGGTGTTTTATCATAAAAGAATGGCGAATTCTTTCTTTTTTATGAGAAAGTGGTAGGTATTTGTTAGGTCTGAATTTTTAAAATCCAATTGTTTGAATAATTAGAGACTTCAAGCCTTAAAATAATTAAGAATTTAAAAATTTTGAATTTATATCAAAAAAATGAAATTAACCAGTATACTTGAATCAATTTAAGTTATTGTATATAAAAAAGCCCCTAATTCACATCTTTAGAATTAGGGGCATTGTTTTATTGTACTTCAAAAGTATCGGTTAATGATATTGGGATTCCATTTTCTGTAAAACCTTCTATATTGATTTCGAATTTTCCAGTAACATCGGATGTATAGAATGATAATGGGGTTTTAGTTTCGGGTAAATTGAGTTGAGGAATCCATAAAAGCTGATATCTATAATCTGGTATTCTTTCATTTTTAGATTTGTCTTTATAATCAGGAGTGAAATATGGATATGCAAATAAAAACTGCACATTAAGTTAAGCTACATTTTTGTAATTAATTTGATTGTTAAATTCTTCAATAGTTGCATAATTCAAAGCAGAATGTCTCCTTTTTTTGTTGTACCAAATTTCAATGTATTCAAAGATTTCCAGTTTCATTTGCTCTTTAGTATAAATGGCGAAAAGAATTCGAGGAGTTTGGTACTGGAAGTTTTCCTGGAAAAGGAAATTTAAAGCTGACTCCTGAGCAAGAAAAAATTCATGAATTGGAGAAAAAACTCAAAGATGCCGAGTTAGAACGCGATATATTAAAAAAAGCAATCGGCATTTTTTCCAAGAGCGGTCGATGATTTATATTTTCATAAAAAGTAATGAACAAGTATTTCCGATTGAAAAAATGTGCAAAGTTCTACAAGTGAGTAGTGGAAGTTATTACCGATGGAAAAAACAAAGAATCACGGCAAGATTGCAATTACTAAATACAATAAAAGAACAAATAACGTCAATCTATTTTGAGTCTAAGCAACGCTATGGAAGTCCTAGAATAACATTAGAACTTCAGAGTTTGGGATATAAAATTTCTAGGATTACTG